>CAZXLI010000021.1:0-44631 GCA_964641795.1 uncultured Bordetella sp.
TCGGGGTGGCCGAGGCCGGGAAGGAGATCTCCACCCGTCCGTTCCAGCTGGTCACCGGCCGGGTCTGGAAGGGCACGGCCTTCGGCGGCGCGCGCGGCCGCACCGACGTGCCGAAGATCGTCGACTGGTACATGGATGGCAAGCTGAACATCGACGACCTGATCACGCACACGCTCCGGTTGGACGATATCAACCAGGGCTTCGATTTGATGAAGAAAGGCGAATCCATCCGTTCGGTGGTGGTGTACTGAGATGAGCAAGATCCCCGCAACCCTGATCCCCGGCGACGGCATCGGCCCCGAGATCGTCGAATCCACCCTGGCCGTGCTCGATGCGCTCGGCGCGCCCTTCGAATGGGACCGGCAGATCGCGGGCCTCGAAGGCGTGAAGACCGCCAACGATCCGCTGCCGCCGGCCACGCTGGCCAGCATCCGCCGCACCCGGCTGGCGCTCAAGGGGCCGCTGGAAACGCCCTCGGGCGGCGGCTACCGCAGCTCGAACGTGCGGCTGCGCGAGGAGTTCAAGCTCTACGCCAACCTGCGCCCGGCCAAGACCATCATCCCCGGCGGGCGCTACGACAACATCGACCTCGTCGTGGTGCGCGAGAACCTCGAAGGCCTGTACATCGGCCACGAGCACTATGTGCAGATCGACGACGACCCGCATGCCGTGGCCATGGCCACCGGCATCAACACGCGGGCCGGCTGCCGCCACATCCTGGACTACGCCTTCGAGCACGCCATCGCGCTGGGCCGCAAGAAGGTCACCATCGTGCACAAGGCCAACATCATGAAGGCGCTCACCGGCATCTTCAAGGAAACGGCCGAGCAGCTGTACGAGCAGAAGTACAAGGGCCGCATTCAGATGGACAGCATCATCGTCGACGCCTGCGCGATGAAGCTGGTGCTGAACCCCTGGCAGTTCGACGTGCTGGTCACCACCAACCTGTTCGGCGACATCCTGTCCGACCTGGTGGCAGGGCTGGTGGGCGGCCTGGGCATGGCGCCGGGGGCCAACATCGGCGCCGATGCGGCCATCTTCGAGGCGGTGCACGGCTCGGCGCCGGACATTGCCGGCCAGGGCAAGGCCAACCCCACGGCGCTGCTGCTGGCCGCCGCGATGATGCTCGACCACGTCCAGCGCAGCGATCTCGGCGACCGCCTGCGCCGCGCGGTCGACCAGACGCTGAACGTCGACAACGTGCGCACCGGGGACCTCGGCGGCAAGGCCAGCACGTCCGAGTTCACCCGCGCGCTGGTGGCGCGCATCAACGCCGCCTAACGTTCGAGTTCAGCGGCCAGGCGCTGCGCCAGATCCACCAGGCCCTGGTTCAGCGCCATCGCCTGCGGCAGCAGCTCGGCCGGATCGGCACCCGCGAAGAGTGCCTGCTCCAGCGCCTGCAGCCCCTGGTGCAGCGGCTGCGCGCCAACGGTGGCGCAGGCGCCGCGCAGCGAATGGGCGGCGTCGCGCGCAGCCTCCCGCTCGGTCCCGAGCGCCAGCTGCAGCATCGCGGGCTCGCCATGGCGGTAGCGCCTGACGAAGCTGCGCAGCACGCGCTCGAGCGTCGGCGGCTGCCCGCCGACGTTGCGCAGCGCGCGCACCACATCGAATCCGGCCACCTCGGCCAGCCGTTCCTGCAGCGGGCGCAGCGGCGGCGCCTGCACCGCCACCGGCGCCGTGTCCTCGGCCGGCGCCTCGCGCAGCGGCAGCCAACGCAGCAGCGTCGCGTACAGCACCTCCGGGTCCACCGGCTTGGCCACGTGGTCGTTCATCCCCGCGGCCAGGCAAGCCGCGCGGTCCTCGCCGAAGGCATTGGCCGTCATCGCGACGATCGGGATGCGGCGTCCCGCCCGCTCGCGGATACCGCGCGCGGCCGCCAGACCGTCCATCACCGGCATCTGCAGGTCCATCAGGATCAGGTCGTAGTCGCGCGAAAGCGCCAGTTCCACGGCCCGCGCGCCGTCGCCGGCAATTTCCACCACCAGGCCCGCCGAGCGCAGCAGTTCGTTGGCCACTTCCTGGTTGATGGGGTTGTCCTCGGCCAGCAGCACACGCTGGCCGCCATGCTGGCGCTGCAGCCGGGCCTCGGCCTCGCCCGGCACGGCGGACTCGGCCGGCAACGGCGCGCCCAGCCGCCGCAGCACGCGCGCCAGCGCATCGTGCAATGCCGAGGCCGTGATCGGCTTGACCAGCACGGCATCGCAATGCATCTCGCGCGCCTGCCGCCACATCACCGGGTCGTCATGCGAAGTGACCAGGATGCTCGGCGGCATGCCTTCGCCCAGCAGCACCTGCAATTGCCGCAAGGTTTCGATGCCGTCGGGCGGCGGCATGTGCCAGTCGATCAACATCACGTCGTAGGGTCGTCCGGCAACGGCTTCCTCCTGCACGCGGCGCAGGGCCGCGGCGCCGCCATCGCAAGCGTCCACGCGCAGACCCAGCATCTGCAACTGATCGGTCAGCGCCTGCAGGGCTTCCGGCAGGTCGTCGACCAGCAGCGCACGCAAGCCACGCAGCGGGATCGGTGCGGCCTCTTCGCCGGCTTCGGCCGCGCGGCCCAGCCAGGCGGTGAACCAGAAACGGCTGCCAACCCCCAGCTCGCTGCTGACACCCACCTCACCATCCATCATCTGCGCCAGACGGCGCGTCAGCGCCAGGCCCAGGCCGGTGCCACCATGGCGACGCGTCATCGAGCTGTCGGCCTGCTCGAAGGCATTGAACAGCCCGGCCAGCCGCTCGGGCGAGATGCCTTCGCCGGTGTCCTGCACCTCGAAGCGCACCTGCAGCCGCCGGCCCTGCTCGGCCTGCAGTTCGCAGCGCAGCCGCACCCAGCCCTGCTGAGTGAACTTCACCGCGTTGCTCAGCAGGTTGATCAAGGCCTGCGCCAGACGTGTCGGGTCGCCGCGCAGCCGCGGTGGCAGGTGGTTGGTGTCGAGCACCAGCTCCACGCCCTTTTCGCGCGCACGCTCTCCGACCATCTCGAAGGCGCGTGTCAGCAGCGTGTCGAGCGAGAACTCGGTATCTTCGAGCACCATCTTGCCAGCCTCGATCTTCGACAGGTCCAGGATCGCGTTGATGACTTCGAGCAGATGCTGGGCCGCATTGTCGACCTTCAGCAGTCGATCGCGCTGCAAGGCATCGCGGGCATCACGCGCCATCAGGTGCGTGAGCCCGATGATGGCATTCATCGGCGTGCGGATCTCGTGGCTCATGTTGGCCAGGAAGGCACTCTTGGCGAGATTGGCCGCCTCGGCCTGGTCGCGCGAGCGCTCGAGCTCGCTGTTCAGGTGCTTGAGCAGCGTGATGTCGAAGGCCATCACGTACACGCCCCGGGCGCCGTCGGGGCCGGGCTGGTCGGGGATGTAGTGCACCTGGTGCACGAAGCGGCGACCGTCCGGCCGCACCGTCTCGCGTTCGAAGTGCTGGGCCTCGCCGCGCAACGCCGCCTGCAGGCGCGGCTGCACGCTGCCCAGGTACTCTTCGCCGAAGATCTCGCCCACCGTGCGGTTCAGCACCTGCTCGGGGGTCTTGTCGAACCACTCGAAGTAGCTGCGGTTGGCGAAGCGGCACACGCCCTCGGCGTCCCAGTAGGCCACGCGTCCCGGCAGGTTGTCGGTGATGGTCTGGTTGAAGCGCGCGGCCGCCTGCAGCGCGGCATTGGCCACCTCGAGCTCGCGCGTGCGCTCGGCCACCAGCTCCTGCAGCCGGTGGCGATGCCGTTCGAGCTCGTCGTCGAGCTGCTTGCGCTGCGTGACCTCCGCAAAGGTCGTCACCACCGCCATCAGCTGGCCGCTGTCCGGGCTGAGCACCGGCGTGGCACCGACCTCGAACCAGTTCAGCACGCCGTCCGGGCTGCGCGCCTGCACCAGCACGCCCTGCTCGGCCGGGCCGCCGGCCAGTACGCGGCCCGGCGGAAGGTCTTCCAGCGGCATCGGCGTGCCGTCGGTTCGCAACGGTGTCCAGCCCGGCGCGATGATCGAGCGGCCCTGCCAGTCCTTCTGCGGCACGCCGACGATGCGCTCGCCGGCCGGGTTGCAGCTCAGCACGTGGCCCTCGGGGTCGCTGACCAGGATGCCCTCGCTCAGCACGGACACCACGGTACGGTAGTGCGCCTCGCTCTCGCGCAGGGCGCGCTCCGCGCGCCGCATCTCGGTGATGTCGCGCGAGACGCCGAACACGCCGATGCGACGCCCTTCCCCGTCCAACAGCGGCCCCTTGGCGCACAGGTGGATGTGCTCGCCGTTGCCGCTGGGGATGATCTCCTCGAACACCTGCGTGCTGTTCGCCGCAAGCGCCTGCTGGTCGTTGCGCTCCAGCCGCTGCGCCAGCGCCGGCGGGAACAGATCGCCGTCGGTCCGACCGATCACCTGCTCGGGCGGTCGGCCGATCTCCTCGCCGGCCGCGCGGTTGTAGAAGACGTAGCGGCCCTGCAGATCCTTCGCGAAGATCGCGTCGTTCGAGCTGTGGGCAATGGCTTCAAGCAGGCGCAGCGCCTGCAGCTGCGCCGCCTGCTCGCCACGCTCCTGCTGGGCCTGGGCCAGCACGCGCCGCTGCACCCACAGCCGGTTCGCCAGCCACACACCCACCAGGGCCAGTCCCAGTACGGCCAGGGTGAACCAGGTGGTGCGCCAGGCGGGCGCATCGACTTCGGCGCGATCGACCTTGGACACGAGCCACCAATCCGTGCCCTTGACGGGCCGCAGGCTGGCCAGTACGGGCACCCCGCGATCGTCGAGCGTGTCCATCGCCTCGCCCGGCTGGACCTCGCGTCGCGTCAGGCGCACGAGGGGCCAGCGCGCGCCGGAAGCAGGTCCGGCATGCCCAACGGCGCTGTCGGCCCGGCTTCTGAGCTCGCTGACGGCGACGATCTGGCCGCCCTCCCATCGCCACAGCATGGATTCGCCGCTGGCACTGACGCCCGACCCGCCGGCCAGCAGCGGAAACAGGTTGCGTCGCACGTCGATGCGCAGCACCGCCAGGCCGCGCGGCGGCGTCCCGCTCTGCAGCAGGGGCACCGCGATGTCCAGCCGCAACGCAATGGCCGCGCCTTCTGCGCGATAGATGCCGGTGTGTACCGGTTTGCCATTCGCGAGCGCGGACTTCACCGCGGCGCGCAGCATCGGATCGCTTTCGCCCGACGAAGCATGTTCCGTCGCCAGTACCTGTCCCCGCGCATCGAGCAGCAATGCGCTGTCGCTGTCATTGGCCTGGCGGAAGGCCACCAGCCGACCCATCAGGCGCTCGCCAGCCGCCTCGTCGCCCTGGTCTTGCCAGCGACCGAACAACTCACCGAACAGCGGGCTTCCGCCCAGGAACTCGGCCAGCGCCAGGTGCTGCGAGATCCAGCCTTCGACCTGCGTGGTGCGCAGCTCGTTGAGCGCTGTCACCCGCTGCCGTGCCTGCTCGCGCTGCTGCTGGAACTCATGCCGGATGTTCCAGCCCGCCAGCAGCGCGACGGTCAGCACCATCACCACCATCGGCGGCCACCAGGTGCTGGAGGCCAGCCCGCGTTGCGCGACACCCTTGTCCAGGTTGTTCATCTGCGCGCCACTCCCTGTGGGCCATGCGAATGTCCAGCATAGCGTGCGGCACTGGCGCGCTCGGCGCAAGCCCCGGCAGACCCCGGGGCTGATGGGCGTTAAGCGACGCGCGGCTCGCCCTCACGGTTGACCACGATGGTCGCCCCCGGCGGCGCGGTCATCTGCACATGGTGCTCGACCCCACGGAAGCGGTAGGTCACATCCCAAAAGGCGGGCTGGGCCTGCGCCGGCACCGTCTCGCAGCGGCGCACGTCCTGCATCACGGGCTGACCGTTGGCATCGCGTGCGATGCGCGAGCCGACTGCGGCACCCGCCACCGCACCGCCCACCGTGGCCAGGTCGCGGCCCGTGCCGCCGCCCACCTGGTGGCCCAGGATGCCACCGATCACCGCGCCGGCAATGCCAGCGCCCACCGGGTTCGCCTGCGTCGTGCCGACCTGCTCGCGCTCGACCCAGCAACGCCGCTCGGGCTGGCCCATCACGGCACGCACCGAGATCACCTGGGCCTCGTACAGGCGCTCGTGAGGGCGACGGCGGTAGTCGTCCTGCACCGGCGCCGGCATGGGGGCATAGCGCAGGTCGGCCACATACTCGTCCGGCTCCAGTCGGCGCACCGACGACACCCGGTCGTTCAGGCCGATCGCGCGCAGCGACGGATAGTTGCCCGGGCGCAGCACCATGCAGCGCCCGTTGAAGCCGGCGTCTTCGCACACTTCCCAACGGTCGCTGCTGACCACCACCGAAGACGCGCGGTCGTTGAATCCGACCCGGTCGAGGTTGCCGATGCGGTGATCGGTGGTGAATGCGCGACCGCGGAAATCGTCGTGCTCGTAGAACGTGACCTGCGCACCGGCCTGTGCGGCGGCGAGGGCTGCCGCCAAGACCAGCGTACTGCGGGCCAGGGTGCGAGCGAAGGAACGGGGCGGCGTGGTCATCGAAGGCCTCCATCGGGCTTGAACATGACCACACTGTGGCCATCGGCGCGGCCGTCCTGCAGCAGCCGATGCCGCCAAGGCCTGTAGGCATCGGCTGGCAGCTGCCTCGCCTTGTGGGCCACGCCCTACACCGGTGACAACCTTGCACCGACGCGCGCCCTGCACGGCAGCCGATGCCGCGGCGGCAAGACACCGCCCACACTGCCCCTCACCCAACACGCCAAGGAGTCAGCCATGCTGCACTACGCCGTCGTCTTCTTCATCATCGCGCTGGTCGCCGCCATCTTCGGCTTCGGTGGCATTGCCGCCGGCGCGGTCGGCATCGCGAAGATGCTGTTCTTCATCTTCGTGATCCTGGCCGCCGTCAGCTTCGTCTTCGGGCTGATCAGGCGCTCATGAGCCTTGCCTCGGCGCGGCCTCACCGGGGACCGAGCATGCGACGCGCATCGACCCATTCGTCGAACTGCTGCGCACTGACGGCACCCGAGGCCAGCGCCGCCTCGCGCAGCGTGCTGCCTTGCGCGTGCGCCTGCTTGGCGATCTGCGCCGCGCGGTCGTAGCCGATGTGCGGCGCCAGCGCCGTCACCAGCATCAGCGAGCTCTGCACCAGCTGGGCGACGCGGGCCTCGTTCACCACGATGCCCGCCACGCAATGCTGCGCGAAGCTGCGCATCGCATCGGCCAGCAGGCGCATGCTGTCGAGCACGTTGAACGCTATCAACGGCTTGTAGACATTCAACTCGAACTGGCCCTGCGCGGCGGCGAAGCCCAGCGCGGCGTCATGGCCCATCACCTGGGCGCAGACCATCGTCAGCGCCTCCACCTGCGTCGGGTTCACCTTGCCCGGCATGATCGAGCTGCCCGGCTCGTTCTCCGGCAGTTGCAGCTCGCCCAGGCCGGCGCGCGGGCCGCTGCCCATCAGCCGGATGTCGTTGCCGATCTTGGTCAGCGCAATGGCCAGCATCTTCAAGGCCCCGTGCCAGGCCACCAGCGCCTCGTGGCCGGCCATCGCGGCAAACAGGTTGTCGGCCTGGCGGAAGGGCAAGGCCAGCCGCTGCGCCAACGCCGCGGCCACGCGTGCGCCGAACTCCGGATGGGTGTTGAGGCCGGTGCCCACGGCCGTTCCGCCGATGGCCAGCGCGTGCACCGCCGGCAGCGCCGACGCCAGCTGCGCGCGGCACAGCGCCAGCTGCGCAACGTAGCCGCCGAACTCCTGCCCCAGCGTCACCGGTGTCGCATCCTGCCAATGCGTGCGGCCGATTTTCACGATGTCGGAGAAGGCCTGCGCCTTGGCGTCCAGCGCCGCCTGGAGCTCTGCCAGCGCCGGCAGCAGCCGCGCATGGGCCTGCACGGCCACGGCCACGTGCATCGCGGTGGGAAACACGTCGTTCGACGACTGGCCGAGGTTCACCTCGTCGTTCGGATGCACGCGCCTGGCCTGGGGATCGCTAGCACGCAAATGGCGCGTCGCCAGCTGCGCGACCACCTCGTTGACATTCATGTTGCTCTGCGTGCCCGAGCCGGTCTGCCAGGTCGACAGCGGGAACTCGGCATCGAACTCGCCGGCCGTGACACGCAACGCGGCCTCGGCGATGGCCTCTGCGCGCTCGGCCGGCAAGCGATCCAGCGCGGCATTGACACCGGCCGCGGCCCACTTCACCCAGGCCAGCGCATGCACCACCGGCAGCGGCATGCGCTGCTCGCCGATGGCGAAGAAGTGCAGGCTGCGCGCGGTCTGCGCGCCCCACAGGGCATCGGCGGGCACTTCGATCGGGCCGAAGCTGTCGTTCTCGGTACGGGTCTTCATGCTGCCAGCCTAGCACGCACGAAAGCCGCTGTAGGAGGCGCCTCACAGCCGGTTGCGCCATCGGACGATGTTCGGGCACAGGCCGGCCGGCCACCATGCAGATGTCCCTTCAACAAGGAGCTACTGCATGAACACCCGACACGCTTTCGCTGCTTCCCTGCTGGCCCTGGGCCTGGCCGCCGTTTCCGGCTGCGCCGTGACCCGCAACCAGGAGACGGTCGGCGCCTACATCGACGACACGGCCATCACCACCGCGGTGAAGGCCCGCTTCGTCGACAACAAGCTGGTCGACGCCACCAGCATCCGCGTCGAGACGCTCAACGGCACGGTGATGCTTTCGGGCTTCGCGAAGAACGCGACCGAGAAGTCCACCGCCGAATCGCTGACCTGGAAGGTGGCCGGCGTCAAGCAGGTGAAGAACGAGATTGCCGTTCGGCCCTGACGCGGGCTCAGGGCTGCAGCCGCCGGTAGGCGCTGTAGTGGCGCAGCGCGCTCTGCAGCTGGCCCAGTGACTCATGGAGCCGAGCCGCATTGAAATGCGCATCGGCGAACTCGGGTGCCTGGGCCAGGCAGGCCGCGTAGGCGGCCAGCGCCTCGAACGGACGCCCGTCGTCCTCCAGCGCCACGGCGCGGTTGTAGTGCAGCAAAGCCTGCGTGGGCGACAGCGCCAGCGCCGCGTCGTAGACCGCCAGCGCCTCGGCAAGCCGGCCGCGGCCCGCCAGCAGCACCCCCAGGTTCAGGCTGGCGCCGAGGTGGCCAGGCACCAGCGCGAGCGCGCGCCGATAGGCCTGCTCCGCCGCTTCCGCATCGTCGGGCTCGCGCTGCTCGCCCTGGCGCACGGCCTCGTCGGCCGCCGCGGCAGGATCGGCGACGGCCACCGCGCCGCGGTCGAGAAAGGCCACTTCGCCCGCCTGGCCGCCGACTTCGAAGTCCAGCAGCCCCTGCCCGCTTTCGGCCGCCCAGGCCGCGCTGCCCTCGCGCACGGCAATGTCGTTGCCGACCGCGGTGATGCGCAAGCCGCTGAGCGGCAGCGATTGCGGCAGCCGGTCCTTCAACTGCCTCAGCGCGCGCAGCACGCGGCGCGCCGGAATCTCGGCCGCCCGCAATTGCTGCGCGGTGCGCAGCAGCACGACGTCCTGGAACGTGAACCGGTATTCGTTGCGCGGGCCACGGGCCGGCGTCACGAAGCCGGCCTCGATCAGCGCCGCGATGGTGCTGCGGCTGCAGCCGAGCATCTGCTCGACACGCCGCAACGTGTAGGGCGCGCCTGCCGCAGCGGTCACTTGCGGGCGCGGGCGCGCGCGGGCGCGGGTACCGCGGCCGGCGCCACCGGCTCGGCCACGGCGGCCGCGCGCCTGGCCGGCTTGCGTTCCTTCAGGGCGCCGGCCGGGATGGCCTCGGCCGCCGGCGCAACGGCCGGCGCAGCCGCAGGCGCAGCCCGCTTGCCCCCCCCCAGGCTGGCGCGCAATGCCTCCATCAGGTCGATGACCTGGGCGGTTTCATGCGTCTCGCCGCGCTCGGAGGCCACCACCTGCTGGCCAGCGATCTTGGCGTCGATGGCCGCCAGCACCCGCTTCTTCTCTTCGTCGTGGTAGGCGCTCGGGTCGTAGGCCGGCTCCGAGATCTGGTCGATCACCTGCAGCGCCAGACCCAGTTCGGCCTGCGAGACCGTCACCGGTTCGATCGCCAGGTCCTTCAACGAGCGCACTTCCTCGGCGTACAGCAACTGCTGCAGCAGCAGGCCGTCCTCGTGGGCGCGCACCTGCACGACGTACTGCTTGCCCTTCCAGCGCCAGCGCGCCAGCGCGCAGCGACCGCTTTCGCGCAGCGCCGCGCCCAGCAGCGCATAGGGCTTGCCGCCGCGCTTGTCAGGCGCCAGCAGGTAGGCCTTGTCGAAGTACAGCGGGTCGATCGAGGCCTCGGGCACGAACGAGATGATCTCGATCGCCGGCGAGGCGGCTTCCTCGAGTGCCTTCAGCTCCTCGGGCTGGAAGATCACGAAGCGGTCCTTCTCGAACTCGTAGCCCTTGACCATGTCGGCCCGCTCGACCACCTTGCCATCGCGCTCGGAGACGTACTGCTGCTTCAGGCGCGAGCCGTCGCGCGCGAGCTGGTTGAAGCGCACTGCAGACGATGACTCGGTGGCCGAGTACAGCTTCACCGGGATCGATACCAGGCCGAAGCTCAGCGTGAGGGACGCGATCGAACGGGCAGCCATCGTGCGGCTCCTGGGGACAGGGGGGGACCAGCATAGCCCCGGCCGATGCCCGCTGCCAAGCGCGGAGGCCGCCACGCGGGTGCCGGGCGTGGTGCCGGCCACACAGGACCGCCCACCGCAGGCTCAGCCACCGGTCAGCCGCCGGCGTGCCTGCGTCAGGGTCTGGCGGGCCTGCCAGTAGTCGGCCCAGGGGTCGCGCGGATCGAAGGACAGGTGCTCGCGCGCATTGGCGATGGTCCACTGGTCGGCACTTTTCAGGCGCGGCAGATCGTCCCAGCGCAAGGGCATCGAGACACCCAGCCCGGGACGGGCACGGGCCGAATACGCGACCACGGTGGTGGCGCCGCGGTGGTTGCGCAGGTAGTCGACATAGATGCGGCCGACGCGGTTGGCCGGCCCGCTGCGGGCCACGAAGCGATCGGGGATCACCCGCGCCAGGTGCTGCACCACGGCCTCGGAAAACGCGTACACGGCCTCCCAGCCTTCGCGCGGCGTGAGGGGCACCACCACGTGCAGGCCCTTGCCGCCGCTGGTCTTGAGCCAGGCGGCGAGGCCCAGTTCCTGCAGCAGGCCGTGCAGCAGCTGTGCCGCCTCGATCACCCGCGGCCAGGGCACGCCGCTGCCGGGATCGAGGTCGAACACCAGGCGGTCGGGTCGCTCGATGCGGCGGACGCTCGCATTCCACGTATGCAGCTCGATCACGTTCAGCTGCGCCAGGTGGGCCAGCGCCGTCGCGGCCTCCACCGCGATCAGCGGCTCATGGTCGGGCCACAGCGCGGGGTCGAGCGACACCAGGCCCGGCGCACGCAGCTGCTCGGCATGCTTCTGGTAGAACAGCGCGCCCTCGACGCCGTCGGGGCCGCGCACCAGCGAACAGGGCCGCCCGGCCAGGTGCGGCAGCATGCGCTCGGCCATGCTCTCGTAGTAGCGCACCAGGTCGAGCTTGGTCAGGCCGGTGCCGGGGTCGATCACCCGCTCCGGGTGCGTCACCTTCAGCTGCAGCGGCTGGCCGCTGCCGCCGCGCGCCAGCGGCGCCGGATCGCGACGCACGGTGGCCGCCGGCTTGTCGGCGCGCAGCCCTTCGAAGGTCGCGTGGCGGATCTGCTCGTCGTCGGTCCAGGCGGCAAAGCTCACCTCCACCACCAACTCGGGGCGCACCCAGCGTTCGGCCCCGGCCTGACGGCGCGACCAGCGTCCCGCAGCGTCGGCCGGCCGCGGCACATCGGCCGCGAACGCCGGCGCCGGCTGCTCCAGGGCCAGCAGGCGGCGCTTCAGCGCGGCGGCCGTGCGCGCGTCCCAGCCGGTGCCCACGCCACCCACCGGCAGCAGACGGCCGCGCTCGTCGAACACGCCCAGCAACAGGCTGCCGACCTCGGCCGCGCCGCGTTCGCCGCCACGATCGGTGAACCCGCCGACGACGAATTCCTGCCGCAGGCGCAGCTTCAGCTTCAGCCAGCTGTCGCTGCGCGCCGAGCGGTACGGCGCGTCGGCCCGCTTGGCCATCAGCCCTTCCAGCTGCAGGCGCCGCGCCGAATGCAGCAGGCTGGCCAGGTCGGCCTCGAAGGCCTCGCTGAAGCGCAGCCGGCGATCGTCGCCATGCGTCGCGGCAGGCTGCAAGCGCTGCTGCAACAGGGCTCGCCGCTCGCGCAGCGGCGCCGCGCGCAGGTCCCAGCCGTCCAGGAACGGCAGGTCGAACAGGAAGTACACGATGGCATTGCCACCGCGGGCATCGAACGCCGTCTGCAGCGCCTGGAAATCGGGCACGCCGCGCTCGTTGAGCACCACGATCTCGCCGTCGAGCCAGCCGGACTCGATCGGCAGGCGCCCGAGCGATGCGGCCAGCGCGGGCAGGCGCGACGTCCAATCGTGTCCGGCGCGGGTGAACAGGCGCACCTGGCCGCGCTCGATGCGTGCTAGCAGGCGGTAGCCGTCGAACTTGATCTCGAGCACCCAGTCGCCGGTCGGCGGCAGGCCGGCCGCGGCGGTGGCGAGCTGCGGCGACAGCCGCGCCGGCAGTTCGGCGCGCAAGGCGCCGGTGGCCTGCGCCGGCAGCTGCGGCAGGTCCTTCGGGACGTCCGCTTCCGGTGGGGCCGCGGGCGGCAAGGTGTTCACGCTGTCGGGCAGCGCGCTCACGACGTCGTACTCGGCCCGCCGCCGGGCATGGGCGTCGGGCTTCTTGAACAGGATCCACGGCGTCTGCCGTTCCACCCCCGGCGGCTTGATGCGCACCAGCTCCCAGCGACCGAAGAGCTTGTGGCCCTGCAGCGTGAAAACCAGCTTGCCCTCGGCCAGGCCGGCATGCGGATCGGTCTCCGGCAGCCAGACCCCGCGGTCCCACACGATCACGCGGCCGGCGCCGTACTGGCCCTTGGGGATCTCGCCCTCGAACGTGTTGTACGAGATCGGGTGGTCCTCGACCTGCACCGCCATGCGCTTGTCCGCCGGGTCGAAGCTCGGCCCCTTGGGCAGGGCCCAGGACAGCATCACGCCGTCGAGTTCGAGCCGGAAGTCGTAGTGCAGCCGGGTCGCGGCATGCTTCTGCACGACGAAGCACAGCGGCGTCTCGGGCACCGCCGCCGCTGCGGGCGCGTCGCCCGCCGGCTCGGGCGTGCGGCGGAAGTCGCGCTTGGCGCGGTAGGCCTTCAGCGGGTCGGCCGCGGAGCGGGCGGGGGGGCGCGGCGGCATGCGGCCACCTTACCAGAGCGATCCGCCGCGCCTACAGCAGCTTGACCCGCTTGAGGTACTGCTCGACATCCTTGTAGCTGCCGTCCTCGCCGGCGTACTTGACGACGTTGCGCACGGTGCGCAGCCAGTCCAGCGTGGAGGGCTGCATGCGTGCCAGCGCGTGCTCGAAGTCGGCCGCGCTCAGGCCACGCTCGTCACCGTCCAGGCTGTCGGCGAGCGCCGATTCCTTGGCCAGCTCGATCAGCCCGTCGATGTCGGCGCCGGAGTAGTGCTCGGCACGGCGCGCCACGGTGTCGATCGCCAGGTCGGGCTCCATCGGCACGCCGGTGAGCTTGATGCGCAGCATCTCGGCCCGCGCCGCGGCATCGGGCGGCGGCACGAACACCTGCCGCGAGAAGCGGCCGGGCCGCTTCATCGCGCCATCGACATCCCAGGGCATGTTGGTCGCGGCCAGCACCAGCACGCCGTGGTTCTCGCGCCCGATGCCGTCGAGCTGCGAGAGGAACTCGTTGACCACCGTGCGCGTGGTGTTGCCATGCGCCTTCGAGCGCGCATAGGCCAGCGCGTCGAGCTCGTCGAAGAACAGCACGCAGGGCGCCTGCGCGCGCGCCTTGTCGAACATCGCGGCCAGGTTGCGCTCGCTCTCGCCGAGGTACATGTTCAGCACGTCGGAGATGCCCACCGCGACGAAGGCCGCATTGCACTCGTTGGCCACCGCGCGCGCCAGCATGGTCTTGCCGCAGCCCGGCGCGCCGTACAGCAGCAGGCCGCCGCCCGAGCCCATGCGAAAGCGCGCGAACAGGCCCGGCTTCAGGTAGGGCTCGATGATCTTCAGCCGGATGGTCTTCTTCAGCTCGTCCATGCCGACGATGCTGGAAAAGCGCACCTTCTCCTCGCTCACCTGCTGGATCGCGCGCACCTCGGCCGCTGCCCCGGCGCCCTCGGCCGCGCCCACCAGTTGCAGGCGCGGGGGCTTGACGGCCACCGGCGCATCGTTGGCCGGCACGGCCTGCGCGCCCAGCGCTTCCAGCGCCGGCAGCGGCGCGAAGCCGGCCAGCGTGCGGGCCTCGTCGTAGCGCTTGAGCGCCGCCTCGCGCTCGCCGCGGCCCAGCAGGGCCTGCGCGGCCAGCAGCGCGCCCTCGGGCTTCAGCGGTTGGGCCTGGGCCAGCAGCTCGGCCTGCGCCAGTGCTTCGTCCCAGGCCTGTTCGCGCAGCAGGCACTCGGCATAGCGCCGGCGCAGCGCGGCATCGAAGGGTTGGCGCAGCAGCTGCTGCTCGAGCGCGGTGCGGTCGTCGTGCGAGTCATTCATGGCGATCGGTCAAGGTCAGCGGCCAACGGGAGTTCAGCCGCGCAGCATCCAGCGCCGGAACAGCGGCGGCCACACCCAGCTGTAGATCACGTAGGCCAGCAGCAGCAGCGACACCGGCCCGCTCCAGCCCGGCGCCACGCGGTCGATCACGCGCACGCCCACCAGCATGATGGCCCACAGCGCGATCGACGCGCCCCAGCCCCAGCGCTGCAGCGGCCACAGCGGCCACATGCTCCAGTGCGTGATCATGCGCAGCGACTGCACCAGCTGCAGCAGCCCGGCATCGGTGGGGTCGGCGCGCAGCAGCGTGCGCGCGAGCTTCAGCGCCTCGCCGTTGCGGCCGGCCTGCGCCAGCGCCGCCACCACCAGGCGCAGCGTGTGCAGGTCGTGCGGGTCGCCGGCCACCAGGCGCTGCAGCGCGGCGCTGTCGACCCGGCTGCCCTGCAGCACCAGGTCGCACAGCACACGGGCGCGCAGGCAGGTGTCCGACTGCGGCGCGAAGCGCAAGCCCTCGTCGGCCAGCGCGCTGGCCTTGTCGAACAGCAGCGCGCGCAGCATCAGGCGCGCGTAGTGGGCATAGAACTCGCCTTGCTGCGGCGCCTCGCGCAGCAGGCCGAGGATCAGCACCTCGGCCTCGGCCAGGCGGTTGCTCTCCATCTCGGCGATGAAGAGCAGCAAGCGGGCGCCGATGTGAGACGGTGACAGTTGCAGCAGCCGGCCGAGCGTGTCACGCGCGCTGTCGTGGCGGTCTTCCAGCACGTCGGCACGGCCCAGCTCGAACAGCAGGCCCTGGTGATCGGGGGCCTGCGGCAGCGCACCGGCCAGCAGCGCGCGGGCCTGCGCGAAGCGACGGCGGTCGAGCAAGGCGCTGGCCTGCAGCGCGATGCGGTCGGCATCCGGCGGCTCGGTGCCTGCGCCGAACACCTGGCCGGTGTCTCCGCCGTCCATGCCGCCAGCGCCCGTCATGCCAGCAAGGCCACCAGCCCGTGGCTGGCGGCGTTGCCCAGCAGCACCAGCGGCAGGCCCACGTACCAACCGTTCGGGCGCGACAGGCCCATCAGGTCGGCCATGCGGTGCTCGCGCTGGTGCAGCCACAGCGCGGTGAACGCGAAATAGGCCAGGCCCAGGGCCCGGAACAGCAGTTCCGGCCCGCGCTGGCCAGCCAGGTCGGTGACGGTGCGGGCCACCGCCGTGCCGGCCGGCGTGTGCATCAGCGCCCACAGCAAGCCCACCCACAGCAGCGCCGCCGGCAGCAGGAAGACCAGGTCGCGCGGCCAGCGGCCGACCCGCCAGGCATTCAACCCGGCCAGCAGCAGCGCCGCCATCGGTCCACCGAAGAAGGCGCAGATGAAACCCGTGGTCTGGCTGTAGGGCGCGCGGCCCGCCGGCTGGCCCTGCAGGCTGGGTTGCAACAGGTCGTGGCGGATGGTGGTGGACATGGGTCGATTCAATGTAGCACGGCGCCTTGTCGTGCCATCTCGATGGCCGCGTATTTTGTCGACTAGGCTTCGGCGCTGGGGTGACAGCATCGTCACGCCGCCGTCATCACCGCGCGCCAGCATCCACGCTTTTCGTGGACATCAGAAGCACCCCAATGAGACTCCCCCTGCTCGCCTTGACCCTGGCCGCCACCGCCGCCCTCGCCGCCTGCGGCGGCAGCGACGACCCCGCCCCGCTACCCACGCTGAACGGCGAGCAGCCGCTGGTCATCGGCCACCGCGGCCTGCCCGGCCTGTACCCCGAGGAAACCAGGGCCGCCTACGAAGGCGCGGCCGATGCCGGCGCCGATTCGCTCGAGGAGGACCTGCACCTGACGAAGGACTGCGTGCTGGTGGCCCGCCACAACCCCTGGCTGAGCGACAACACCAACATCACCGAAGTGGCCAAGACCAACGCCGTGGTGGCCGCGCGCAAGCGCACCGTGCCAGGCGTGCTGGTGCCGGTGAAGTATTCGCTGACGACCTATGGCGGCCCGGCCGCATACCTGAGCGACCTGACCGACCCGAAGGATCCGAAGTCGGTGCTGAAGTCGCTGGTCGTCGATGGCGAGGACCACACCGGCGACTGGTCGATCACCGACTTCACGGTGGCCGAGCTGAAGCAGTGGATCGGCGGCACCACCTACGACGCGCGCAGCGAGCGGCCGACCGAGCTGAACGGCAAGCTGCCGATCCTTACGATGCAGGAAATCATCGACATCGCCAAGGCCAAGAGCGCCAGCACCGGCCGCACCATCACCGTCTACCCCGAGGCCAAGAACCCGTACTGGAACAACCAGCAGGCCAAGGCCAACGGCTGCGGCACCGGCGATCACCCGTTCGAGGACGCGATCGTCAAGCTGATCAAGGACAACGGCTACAACACCAAGACCTCGCCGATCATCGTGCAGGCCTTCGATCCGGCGAGCCTGAAGTACATGCGCTCCATCGGCCTGGCCACGCGCGTGGTGCAGCTGATCGACGGCAATGACGTCGACTACAAGACCGGCGCGATGATCTACAAGACCGACGATGAGTACAACTTCGTCGACGGCCGGCCCTACAGCTGGACGCTGGCCGGCGACGGCCGCTACTTCGGCGAGATGCTCACGCCCGCCGGCCTGGCCGAGATCAAGACCTATGCCGACGGCATCGGCCCCTGGAAGCCGCAGGTGATGGCGCTGAAGGTCTCGCCGTGGAAGGACAAGAACGCCGACGGCACGCCCTACACCGGCAAGCTGGCCGACGTGAACTCGGTCACCCCGACCTCGGTGATCGCCGATGCGCACAAGGCCGGCCTGTTCGTGCACGTGTACACCTTCCGCAGCGAGAAGAAGTACCTGGCCGGCCTCTACAACGGCGACCCGGCGGCCGAGTACCTGGCGTTCTACCGCGCCGGCGTTGACGGCGTGTTCAGCGACTTCGCCAACCATGCGGTCGCGGCGCGCACGACCTACCTGAAGGAAACCGGTCGCTGAGCCTGGCGGCAGGCTGCCATGCCGGCTTCGGATGTGCGCGTCACGATGCCGTCACCGCCACCGGCCAGCATGGCGGTTTGTTCGCGAGGAGCGGTGGCCATGTCGTCTGGCGCGGTGGAAGTCGGTGGATTGCGCAAGAGCTTCGGCAGTCGCCGCGCGCTGGACGATGTCTCGCTCTCGGTGCAGCGCGGCGAGATGGTGGCGCTGCTCGGCGCCTCGGGCTCGGGCAAGTCCACGCTGCTGCGGCACATCGCCGGGCTGCAGGTGGCCGATGCCGCCTCGTCCAGCCGCATCCAGGTGCTGGGCCGCGAGCTGCAGGCCGCCGGCCGCCTGGCCGCCGACGTGCGCAGCACGCGCAGCCGGGTGGCCACCATCTTCCAGCAATTCAACCTGGTCGATCGCCTCTCGGTGATGACCAACGTGCTGGCCGGTGCGCTGCACCGCATGCCGGCCTGGCGCGCGTACACCGGCCGCTTCGACGACGCCGAGCGCCAGCGCGCCTGGGCCGCGCTGTGCGATGTGGGCATCGAGGCCTGCGCCTGGCAGCGCGCGTCCACGCTCTCGGGCGGCCAGCAGCAGCGCGCGGCAATTGCACGCGCGCTGGTGCAAGGCGCCGAGCTGGTGCTGGCCGACGAGCCGATCGCCTCGCTCGACCCGGCCTCGAGCCGGCGCGTGATGGCGCTGCTGGCCGAATTGAACCAGCGCCGCGGCGTCACCGTGATCGTCTCGCTGCACCAGGTGGACTACGCGATGCGCTACTGCCCGCGCACCGTGGCCTTGCGTGCCGGCCGCGTGCTGTACGACGGCCCTTCCGCCGCGTTGACGGCCGAGCGCCTGCACCAGTTGTACGGCGCCGAGGCCTCGTCGCTGCTGGCGCCGGACACGCCCGAGGCCGCGCCGCCCGCGCCGCTGCCGCTGGCCGCTGCGCTGCAGGCGGCCTGATCAGGTGGCCCTCCTGCTTTTCACCCAACGAAGAAAGACCCCGACCATGCAACGTCGCACGCTCGTGTCCCTTGCCGCGGCCACCGCGGCCCTGGTGTTCGGCACCGCGCAGGCCCAGCCGCGCGAGATCAACTTCGGCTTCATCAGCACCGAGTCGTCCAGCAACCTGAAGACCGCCTGGCAGCCGCTGCTGGACGACCTGAGCAAGGCCAGCGGCCTGAAGGTCAACGCCTTCTTCGCCACCGACTACGCCGGCATCATCGAGGCGATGCGCTTCAACAAGGTGCAGGTGGCGTGGATGGGCAACAAGTCCGCGATCGAGGCGGTGGACCGCTCGCAAGGCGAGGTCTTCGCCAAGGTCGTCGGCAAGGACGGCAACGAGGGCTACTACTCGCTGCTGGTGGTGCGTGCCGAGAGCCCGCTGAAGACGCTGGACGACGTGCTGAAGGCCCGCGCGGGGCTGTCGCTCGGCTTCGGCGACCCCAACTCCACCAGCGGCACCGCGGTACCGGGGCTCTACGCCTTCGGCATGAACGGCGTCGACCCGCTGAAGGACTTCAAGCGCACCGTTCGCGCGAACCACGAGACCAACCTGCTCGCGGTGTTCAACAAGCAGGTGGACGTGGCCACCAACAACACCGAGAACTGGGAGCGCTTCAAGATCACCAACGCCGACAAGATCGGCCAGTTGCGCGAGGTGTGGCGCTCGCCGCTGATCCCGAGCGACCCGATGGTCTGGCGCAAGGACCTCGATGCCGGCGTCAAGCAGCAGTTGCGCGGCTTCCTGCTCGCCTACGGCCGCGAGCCGCGCGAGCAGCAGATCCTGCAGAACATCGGCTACAGCGCGTTCCGCGCCTCGAGCAACGCGCAGCTGGTGCCGGTGCGCCAGATCGACCTGGCGCGCGAACGCACCAAGATCGAGAGCGACCCCAACCTGGCCGCCGACGAGAAGGCGAAGAAGCTCAAGGAGATCGACGGCCGCATCGCCGAGCTCGGCCGCACCGTCGCGCAGACGCAGTGAGCACCGTATGAGCCTGGGCCTGCAAGCGCCGCCGCTGGCAGCCGTGCCGCGGCCGCCGATGCCGCAACCGCCACGCGCCTCCTGGCTGAGCCTGGCCGGCTGGGGGCTGCTGCTGGCGCTGCTGGCAGCCAGTTGGCGCGGCGCGGACATGCGCCCGCTCGACCTGCTGCGCGACGCCGGCAACATGGCCGAGTACGCGCGCGGCTTCTTCCCGCCCGACTTCAGCGACTGGCGCACCTACCTGCAGGAGCTGGTCGTCACGCTGCAGATCGCGCTGTGGGGCACCGCGCTGGCGGTGCTGGGCTCGGTGCCGCTGGCGCTGCTGGCCGCGGCCAACCTGACGCCGGCATGGGTGCACCAGCCGGTGCGGCGGCTGCTCGACGCGTTCCGCTCGATCAACGAGATGGTGTTCGCGCTGCTGTTCGTCGTCGCGGTCGGCCTCGGGCCCTTCGCCGGTGTGCTGGCGCTGTGGGTGCACACCACCGGCATCCTGGGCAAGCTGTTCTCCGAGGCGGTGGAAGCCATCGACCCGCAACCGGTGGAAGGCATCCGCGCCACCGGCGCGAGCGCGCTGCACGAGGTGATCTACGGCGTGCTGCCGCAGGTGCTGCCGCTGTGGGTGTCGTATGCGCTGTACCGCTTCGAATCGAACGTGCGCTCGGCCTCGGTGGTGGGCATGGTCGGCGCCGGCGGCATCGGCATGGTGCTGTGGGACGTGATCCGCGGCTTCCAGTACGCGCAGACCGCCACCGTGCTGCTGATGCTGGCGGTCTCGGTCTCGGTGATCGATCTGCTCTCGGCCCAGCTGCGCAAGCGCATCGTCTGACCGCGGCCCGTCGCCGCCGCTCGGGCTGACCGGCGCGAAGGGCTGCGGGACTCCTCTCGGGCCCTCAGACCACGCGCCGGCCGCCGCGCCACGCGGCCAGCACCACCGGCTGGCCCTGCACCTCGCGCACGCGGATGCAGTCGCCGCGCAAGTCGGGCGTCAGCGCGCCGCGGTCGGCCAGGCCGCAGGCCAGTGCCGGCCCGCGGCTCACCAATTGCACGGCCTCGGCCGGCGCGAAGCCGGCCTCGCGCTGCAGCACCCAGGCGGCGCCCAGCAGGCTGCCGGGCACGTAGTCGCTGGACAGCGCGTCCAGCACGCCGGCGCGCGCCAGCTCGGCCGCCGCCACGTTGCCCGAATGCGAGCCGCCGCGCACCACGTTCGGCGCGCCGGCCACGGTCGCCAGCCCGAGCTGGCGCGCACGCCGGGCCGCGGCCAGCGTGGTCGGGAACTCGCTCATCGTCGCGCCGTCGGCATGGGCCTCGTCGACATGCGCCTCGGTCGTGTCGTCGTGCGTGGCCAGCGGCACGCCATGGGCCCGCGCGAACTGCGCGAACCAGGCGCGGTTCGGCTGCGCATGCAGCGCCTGGCGCTCGGGCGCGCGGCGCACCTCCTCGTCGAAGCGCGCGTCGCTCCAGCCCTTGCGGCCGGTGTAGAACACGCGCGCCTGCTCCACGTCGTGCCACTGGCGCTGGCCCGGCGTGTGGTCCATCAGCGAGATCAGCGCCAGCCGCGGGTGGCCGGCGAAGGGCTCGAACAACTCCCGCGCGTTCGGTGCCGGCAGCTCCACCCGCACATGCACGCGGTGGTCGGCGCGCAACGCGCCCGCGGCCTCCAGCCCGTCCAGCACCTGCAGCAGCCCGCTCTGGTCGCGTGCCCTGAAACCCTCGTCGTAGGGGTCGCCGACGCCGATCGCATCCAGCACCGTGGTGATGCCGGCCGCGGCGATCTCGGCATCGTGCGCCGGCACCGCCGCGGCCATCGGGAAGTGGGTCCGCGGCCGCGGCGTGACATGGCGCTCGAGGTTGTCGGTGTGCACCTCCACCAGGCCGGGCAGCAGCCAGTCGCCGTCCAGCTGCACGGCCTGCGGCAAGCGGCTCGGGCTGCCGCTCACTTCACGCACCAGGCCGTCGCGCAGCAGCAGGCTGCCGTTGGGCAGCACGTGGTCCGGCAGCACGATGCGCGCCCCGCTCAGGATGGTCTCGTTCATCGCACCGGCTCCGGCTGCAGGTCCACGCAGCGGTCGGCCACCGCGTCGCGCACCTCTTCGTCGTGGAACACGCCCAGCACCGCCGTGCCGGCGGCCTTGGCTTCATGGATCAGCTCGATCACCACGCGGCGGTTGGCGGCATCGAGCGAGGCGGTGGGTTCGTCCAGCAGCAGCAGCCGCGCCGGCTGCACCAGCCCGCGGGCGATGTTCACCCGCTGCTGCTCGCCGCCCGAGAAGGTGGCCGGCGGCAGTGCCCACAGCGGCTCGGGCAGGTTCAGCCGCGCCAGCAGCGCGGCCGCGCGCTCGCGCGCGGCCTGGCCACGGGCCCGCTGCGTGTCGGCCGGGAGGCCCGCGTCGGACTCGGCCTGCTGCAGACGCTCGGCCACGATGTCCAGCGCGCCGATGCGCGGCAGCACCCGCAGGAACTGGCTGACGAAGGCAATCTCGCGCCGGCGCAGCGCCAGCCACTGTTGCGGCGTGGCCTGCGCCAGGTCGAGCGTGCCCTCGTCGCTGTCGAACCACGCCGCGCCGGCATCGATCGCATAGCTGCCGTACAGGCACCTCAGCAGCGTGCTCTTGCCGCGGCCCGAGGCGCCGACCAGCGCGACGCATTCGCCGGCCGCCAGGTGCAGCGACAGATCGCGCAGCACCGGCAGCACCTGGCCTTGGCGCAGGTGCAGCGTGAACGACTTGCTCAGGCGCTCGACGCGCAGCAGGGGCGCCTGCTTCATGGCGCCACCACCGAGGACACCAGCAGCTGCGTGTACGGATGCTGCGGGTCGTCGAGCACGCGATCGGTCAGGCCCTGCTCGACGATGGCGCCCTCGCGCATCACCAGCGTGCGCTGCGCCAGCAACCGCGCCACGCCGAGGTCGTGCGTGACGATCAGCACCGACAGGTGCAGCCGCGCCACCAGCCCGCGGATCAGGTCCAGCAGCCGCGCCTGCACCGAGACATCGAGGCCCGAGGTCGGTTCGTCCAGCAGCACCAGGCGCGGCTCGGTGACCAGGTTGCGCGCAATCTGCAGCCGCTGCCGCATGCCGCCGGAGAACGCACGCGGCGAGTCGTCGATGCGCTCGGGCGCCAGCTCCACCTGTTCCATCCAGTGCGCGGCACGCTCGCGCAGGCGGCCGTAGTGGCGCAGGCCCTGGCCCATCAGCCGCTCGCCGATGTTGGCGCCGGCGCTCACCTGCAGGCGCAGGCCATTGTCCGGGTTCTGCTCGACGAAACCCCATTCGGTGCGCGCCAGTTCGCGCCGTTCGCGCGGGCTCAGCAGCGCGATGTCGCGCCAGCGGCCTTGCGCATCGCGGTAGCTGGCCTGGCCGGCGCAGGGCTGCAGCCGGCCGGCCAGGCAGGCCAGCAGCGTGCTCTTGCCCGAGCCGGACTCGCCGACGATGGCCATCACCTCGCCGGGGTAGAGCGCGAAGCTGGCCTCGCGCACCGCGAGCCGGCCGCCGCGCGCGCCGGCATAGCGGTGGCTCAGGTCCTGCACGCGCAGCAGGGGCTGCATGTCGGCTGCCGTCATGCCCGTGCCTCCTGCTGCTCGCGGCACCAGTCGGTGTCCGAGCAGGTCCACAACGCCGTGCCGTCGGCCTGCGGCATCTCGTCGAGGTAGCTGCCGCGGCAGCCGCACAGCGCGCAGGCCTGGTGCTGCGGCGGCGGCTCGAAGGGCCGGTCCTCGAAGTCCAGGCTCTTCACATCGGTGTACGGCGGTATCGCGTACAGCCGCTTCTCGCGCCCGGCGCCGAACAGCTGCAGCGCCGGCATGCGGTGCATCTTCGGGTTGTCGAAGCCCGGTATCGGCGAGGGCGACATCACGTAGTGCCCGGCCACCCGCACCGGGTGGTCGTACGCGGTCTCGATGCGGCCCCAACGCGCAATGTCCTCGTACAGCTTGACGTTGACCAGGCCGTACTCCTGCGCCGCGTGCAGTTGCAGCGTCTCGGCGCGGCGCGGCTCCAGCCGGTACAGCGGCTCGGGCTGCGGCACCTGGTAGACGAGGATCTGCCGCTCCGTCAGCGGCCGCTCGGGGATGCGGTGGCGCGTCTGGATCAGCGTGGCCTCGGCGGTGCGATCGGTGCAGCGCACGCCGGTCGTGCGGTGGAAGAACTGGCGGATGCTCACCGCGTTGGTGGTGTCGTCGGAACCCTGGTCGATGACCTTCAGCACATCGTCGGGCCCGATCACCGCCGCGGTGACCTGGATGCCACCGGTGCCCCAGCCATGGGCCAGCGGCATCTCGCGCGCGCCGAAGGGCACCTGGTGACCGGGCAGCGCCACCGCCTTCAGCAGCGCGCGGCGGATCATGCGCTTGGTGTGCTCGTCCAGGTAGGCGAAGTTGTAGCCGTTCATGCCCCGCCCTCCCCGGCGGCCGAACGCAGCGCTCGCAGCAGTTGCAGCTCGGACTCGAAGGTCACGTGATGCGGCAACTTCAGGTGCTGCACGAAGCCCGAGGCCTCGACGCTGTCGCCCTGCGGCAGCACGAACTCCTGTTGCTGCGCGGGCGCCTCGCGCAGCTCGCCCAGCTCGTCGGCGCGCAGCGCGCGGTCGACCAGGGCCATCGCCATCGCCTTGCGCTCGGCATGGCCGAAGACCAGCCCGTAGCCGCGGGTGAACTGCGGCGGCTGCGCGGCGCTGCCGCCGAACTGGTTCAGCATCTGGCATTCGGTGACTTCGATCTCGCCGATGTCGATCGGGAAGTCCAGTTCGTCGGGCTGCAGCATCACGCAAGCCTTGCCGTGGCGGATCTCGCCGGCGAACGGGTGGCTGTTGGCATAGCCGCGCTGCGTGCTGTAGGCCAGGCCCAGCAGCCAGCCTTCGTCGGCCCGCGCCAGCATCTGCAGCCGGGCCGCGCGCGGCAGCGGGTACAGCGGCGGGTCGCGGGTGATGTCGGGCGGCGTTGGGTCGCCGGGCGTGCGCGGGCTGGCTTCGAGCAGGCCTTCTTCGGCCAAGGCGGCCAGCGCCGGGGGCGGCACCGCATGGCCGCTCATGTCATCCGTTGTCGACGACGGCACCGTGGCCGCGGGCCCATGCCCGTCGTCGAGCAGACCGAAGTCGATCAGCCGCTGCGTGTAGTCGAAGCTGGCGCCGAGCAACTGGCCGCCGGGCAGGTCCTTGAACACCGACGAGACGCGCCGCTGCGTGCGCATCGCCGCAGTGTCCAGCGGCTCGCTGAAGCCCCAGCGCGGCAGCGTGGTGCGGTAGGCACGCAGCAGGAAGGCGGCCTCCACGCTGTCGCCCAGCGCCTGCTTCAGCGCCAGCGCGGCCAGCGTCGGGTCGTACAGCGAGCCCTCGGCCATCACCCGGGCCAGCGCCAGCGGCAGCTGCTGCGCCAGGCCTTCGACCGGCAGCGGCGGCTGCGTGCCGTCGCCGCGGCGGCGTTCGTCGAGCAGCGCGCGCGAGGCCTCGATCGCCTGCTCGCCGCCCTTGACTGCGATGTACATGGGCTGTTCAGTCCTTCAACGCGATGTGGGTGCTGCGCGGCAGCGCCGCGATGCGGCCGCCGCACAGCAGCAGCAGTTCGAAGCCGCAGGGAAACTGCCCCTGCAGCGCCTGGCGGTAGTGCCAGAAGGCCAGCGGCAGGCCCTGCACGCGCAAGGGCTGCAGCCGCTCGATGCCGGGGCCGCGCAACTCGAGCAGAAGGCCCTGCGCAGCGCCGCCCTCCGGCGCATCGCCCAGCGCCTCGACCTCGACGATCAGGGTGCCGCCGTGCTGCGGCCATTCGTCGCTGCCCAGCGGCACGGCCTGCCACTGCGTCGGCAGCAGGTCGGCGGCTGCGGCCAGCGTGAAGTCGACCGGCGCGTCGTCATGTGCCGGCTCGCGCGCGCCGGTGTGGAAGCGCAACCAGGCCCGTAGCGCGCCGCTGGCCAGGCGGCCGATCGGGCGCATGCGGGTGTCGGCGTCCAGCAGCGTCGGCAACAGCGCGGCCAGGCCGGCGCCGATCGGCCGACCTTCGCGGTCGGCGGGCCGGCCCACGGCCTGCAGCACTGGGTCGGGCAGGTCCTGCACGCGGCCGGGCCGGGCCATGGCCTGCAGCACGGTGCGGAACACTGCCTGCGCGTCTTGCACCGGCTGCGCCAGGCCGGGTTCCAGGTCGAGCAAGGCGCCGGTCATGGCGCCACTCCGGGCTGCAGTTCGAAGAAGCGCACACGCGTCGCGGCCGCCCGCCGCGCATCGGCCGCATGCGCCTCGGCCACCAGCGCGGCCAGCGGCGCGACCACCGCGCGCAGCACGTCGGCCTGGTGCAGACGCTGCTGCAGCAGTGCGTCGAACTCGGCGATCCAGCGCACGCGCTCCAGGTCGCGTCCCAACTGATAGCCAATGCCCACCGTGGCGCCGCCGTCCGGCCCGCGCAGCCTCACGGCGCAGCGCGTGAGCGTGGCCTCGCCGACGTTGAAGCGATCGCCGTCGCCGCCGATGCGCCCGCGCAGCATCAGCAGCCCGCTTTCGGGTGCGCGCAGCGTCTCGAAACGGTGGCCGGCCAGCCAGCGTGCGGCCAGCGGCTCGAGCGCCGCACGCGGCGCATGCACCAGCACCGACAACCAGTGCCGGCGCTGCGCGCTGCCCATCGCGGGCGAGGAAGTCATGCCCATGTCATCTAGACGACTTTAGGATCGCGGCAGTATCCGGAAAGCCCGTGACCGTTTCTTGACGACCGCCGCCCGACCCATGGCCAAACATCTCGATCCCGCCCTCGCCGCCGAACCCGAGGCCTCGACCCGCTGGCAAGGCATCGCCGCCGAGCTGCGCGCCGACATCACCAGCGGCCGGCTCGCGCCCGGCACCCGGCTGCCGAACGAGTCGCAGCTGGCGCAGCGCTTCGCGGTCAATCGCCACACGGTGCGGCAGGCGATGCAGGCGCTGGCGCACGAGGGCCATGTGCTGGTGCGCCAGGGCAGCGGCACCTACGTGCGTGCGCTGGTGCTGGACTACGCGTTGAAGCGCCGCACCCGATTGACCGAGAACCTGGCCGCCGAAGGTGCCAGCGCGCGCCGCGACCTGCTGGGCCACGAACAGGCCGCGGCCGGCGAATGGGCCGCACCGCTGGGCCTGGCCGCCCGCAGCCGGGTGCTGCTGCTGCACACCCGCGCGGTGGTGCGCGGCCGGCCGATCGGGCTGTCCACCTCGGCCTTTCCGCTGCCGCGCTGCGCGGCGGTGCTGGCGGGCTTCGAGCGCCATCGCAGCATCAGCGCGGCACTGGCCGGCTGCGGCATCGCCGACTACACGCGCGCCCGCAGCACCGTGAGCACCCGGCTGCCCAGCCCGGCCGAGGCCGACGCACTGGCGCGTGCGCCGGCGCAGCCGGTGCTGGTGGTGCAGTACCTGAATGTCGATGACCAGGGTCGGCCGGTGGAGGCCGGCCGCTCGCTGTTCGCCGCCGACGCGGTGCAGTTGAGCATCGACGGCGCAGCCTTCGCCGACGAGCCCGGCGCGCGTTGATCCGCCATGGCCGCTCGCTTTGCCGTCTATTGGGTGCCGGAGCCCGATCATCCGCTGTGGCGGGCCGGCTGCGCCTGGCTCGGCCGCGATCCGTCCACCGACGCGCCCGGGCAGGCGCCGGCCTTCGCCCGCGCGCCCTGGCGCTACGGTTTCCATGCGACCTTGAAGGCGCCGATCGCGCTGCGCGGCGCGATGGGCGATGAAGCCGGCTTCGTCGCCGCGGTGCAGGCGCTGGCGGCCCGCACCCCCGGCTTCCTGCTGCCGCCGCTGCAGGTGGCCTGGCTCGGCGACTTCCTCGCGCTGCGGCCGCTCGCGCCGCTGCCCGACGACGCGCCGCTGCGCCGCCTGGCGGATGCCTGCGTGCGCGAACTCGACCCGTGGCGCGCACCCGAAGCCGACGACGCGGCCGCCGCCCGGCTGGCCGGCTTGCCGCCTGCGGACCGCGCCGAGTTGCAGCCGCTGCTGCAGCGCTGGGGCTACCCGCATGTGTTCGCGCACTGGCGCTTCCACCTGAGCCTGACCGATCCGCGCCCGGCCGAAGCCGACACGCTGCTGCAGCGCGCCCGCAGGCACTTTGCCGCGGCGCTGGCGGTGCCGCTGCCGGCGCGCGCGATCGCGGTTTTCCGCGAAGCCGCGCCCGGCACACCGCTGCGCATCGTCGCCCGCTGCCCGCTGGCCGCTCCCGCTCCTGATGCCGATACCGGTACCGGTACCGACGCCGCGACGGGAGGCAGCTGATACCCCGTATACTGTTTATACGGTTTATCACGTTTCGATCGGAGCGCCCGAATGAGCAAGACCCCCGCCGCCACCGAAGCCGCCGCCAAGGCGTCCACGCCGGCCAAGCCGGCCGGCAAGCGCGCGCCCAAGGCCAGTGCCGCGCCTGCGGCCAAGAAGCCCGCGGCGAAGAAGCCCGCCGCCAAGCCTGCCAAGGCCGCCAAAGCGCCGAAGGCCGACAGTGCCGCGCCGGCCACGCCCGCCGCCGACACCGCTGCCGCCGCCGCCAAGGCCCCGAAGCAAAAGCTCGTGCGCGACAGCTTCACCATCCCGCGCAGCGAATACCAGGTGCTGGACACGCTGAAGCAGCGCCTGGTGCAACTGGCCAGGCCGGCGAAGAAGAGCGAGCTGCTGCGGGCTGGCATCAAGCTGCTGTCGGCGCTGCCCGACGATGCGCTGATCGCCGCGCTGGCCGCGGTACCGGCCATCAAGACCGGTCGGCCCGGCAAGAACAAGTCGTAGCCGACACTGCCGCAGCCGCGGGGTTGCGCGGCGGGCTCGCTGTCAAGCGCCTGACATGCCGCGGGGCCAGACTGCCCTGCACAGGCAGAGCAGACGGCACCCCATGCACCGCATCAAGTCCCCCGCCCGCGGCGAGACGGGCCCGCAGCGCGGCCTGGTGATCGCCGTCGATGGCCGTTGCAGCACGCTGGAGATGCAGGGCCTGGCCCGCGCGATGCGCCTGGGCCCGGCCGCCGCCGACCTGCTGCAGCGCCACGGCGAGATCGAGCTGCCGCGCGGCACGCCGGTGCGGCCGGCGCCCGCCGGCGACAGCGCCGGGCGGGCCGCCCCACGGGCCGACGCACGCACCGAGGCGCAGGCCCGCGCATTGTCCGAGCTGACCTGCTACGCGCTCGAACTGGCCTTCCTGATGCTCGCTGGCCGCGCCGATGACACGTTAGCGCTGGGCAGCGCCATCCGCACCCGCGCCGCGCTGCTGGACTGGTGCGCGCGCTGCACCGAAGACATCGCCCGCCTCTGCGGCGCCGCGCAGGCACAGGAATTCCGCAGCATGGTGGCCGGCGCGCTGCAGGCGCGGGGCTGACACGCTTCAGCGCTCCCACTCCCAGTTGACCCCCGCCGCCAGCAGCGCATGGCCGGCGGCGCGCGCGACGCTCAGGTCCACCGACACCATCGGCGTGAAGCTGTAGCGCACGCCGGCGCGGCTGCGCCAGTCGCTCAGCTGCAGCCGGCGCTCGAGAATGAAGGTCCAGCGCTCGTTCGGCGCCCATTCGGCGGCCAGGCCGTAGCGACGCGTCGAACCCAGCTGCGGTTCGTGGTCGGTGCCCAGGTTGGCATGCAGCTGCAAGCCCGGGGCGGGCCAGATCGTGACCGGCACATAGGCCGTGGTCACCGAGCCACCGCCGCCGTGCAGCCGGCGCGATGCGCCCAGCGCCAGACCCAGGCTCAGGCGCTGCGCCACCGGGTCGACCACCCACTTCAGGCCGGGCCCCCACCAGTCCACCGGTCCGCTGCCGCGCAGGCGCAGCCGGTCGAGGTTCAGGCCCCATTCGATGCCGCCGAACTCGCAGGCCGGGCCCAGGTGCTGGCCCTCTTCGCACAAGGCCTTGCCGCGGTAGGCCCAGCCTTCCAGCTGGCAATGGCCGGTGCCGACGACAGTGGCATCGTCGACCTCGAAATGTCCGCCCGCCGCCGCCGCGCTGCCGCTGCCGGCCGCTAGCAGCAGGCGCAGCAGCAGCGTTCCACGGCGCTTTACCGCCTGTTGCATGCCTCCTCCGTCATTCGCCGCGCCCCGCGCGGTAGCTGGTTCGCTCAGCCTACCAGCGACCCGTCGGCGCGCAGCAGAGTATGGGTGACAAAACTGCTGCCGCGGCGGCCGGCGTTGAAGTCGAGCCGGAAGCCGTCGATGTCCATCGGCGTGCGGCGCTGCACCTCGGCCAGCAGGCTGGCGCGATCGAGCGCAGGCCCGGCGCGGCGGCAGGCTTCCAGCGCGCAGGCGCCGGCCACGAAGCCGGCCAGGCTCAGCGGCGAAGGCGGCTCGTCGAACAGCTCCTTCAGCGCGCTGCGGTAGCGCATCACCAGCGGTGTCACGCTGCTGCCTGGGTTGGGCACCACCTGCGTCAGGATCAGCGGCACGCCGGCGCCGGGGTGCATCTGCAGCAGCGTGGCATGGTCGACGTCCGACAGGCTCAGCACGAAGCAGCGCAAGCGCCGTGCCGCCATCGCCTGCGACAGCAGCGCCAGTTCGGCCGTGCCGCCGACGAACAGCAGCAGCGAAGGCGCAAGCTTCTCCACCCGCTCGGCCAGCAGCGGCCAGGTCTCGCGCTCGGTCAGCGCCACGGTGCTCACGCGCAGGCCCAGCGCCTGCGCGGTGCCGTCGATCTGGCCCGCGTACAACTGCTGCTCGCGCCTGCCCGGGTAGACCACCGCCACCTGGTCGATGCCCATGCCCTTGACCGCCGCCACCGCATGGCGCAGCTGCGTGGCGCGCGACGGGAACAGGCCCAGCACCTCGTCCTGCGCATCGTGGCGCGCATCGGCCATCCACGGCCCGATGTGCGCGATGCGCAGCCGTGCCGCCGCGGTGGCCGCTATGGCTTCCACCGCCAGCCCTTCGCCCACGCTGCCGGCGAGGCCGACGATCGAGGAGTCCTGGCGCAGCAGTTCCACCACTTCGTTCAGCGCACCGGGCTTCTGCAGGTCCACCGGCCGGGTGACCAGGTCGGGCGCGCCGCCGCTGCGGCCCTTGGTGCCGGCCGCGCCGCGCGTGGCCCAGGCCAGGCGCCAGCCGGTGGTGTAGTCGCGCACCAGTTCCTGCTGCGTCGCGGCGGCATCCACCAGTTGCAGCAGGCGCAGGCGGGGGGCATCGCGCGCGGCGTCTTTCGGGGCCGCCCGGGCGATGGCAGGCAGCATGGCAGGGCTCAGGGCCAGCGAGGCGGGCAAGGCCAGCATCGCGCGGCGACGGGGGTTTGACAAACAGCTCAGGGTTTCCATCGGCGCGCATGCTGCCGCGCGCCGGTGACCGGGCGATGAAGCGTCGCCTGCGAGCCGGTCGCCGCCAGCGCGAGCCGGCGCCCCGTGTTCAGCGTGCCCGAAGCGGGGCCGACGCGCCGGTCGACCGGACGGATGAGGTAGACCTCGGTGTCGTTCGCACAGTCGATCAGCAGCGTCTTCACACGGGCCTGCCACAGGCGGCAACGACGCCGGTGCTGCCCGAGCGCGCGCCGTCCTGGAACTCCACGCGCAAGCAGACGCCGATGCCGGCCGAGCCGGAGACTCGCCTGGAACGCGTGACACATTCCCGACATACGATGCCGCGGCCGCCACCGGAAGACTCCCCGCGATGAATGCCCCGCTGCCCACCGCCCCGAGCCAGAGCTACGGCGCCGACGCCGATGGCCTGATCTGCGCCTTCCACCTGCGCCCCGGCCAGCCCGGCGAGCAGCTGACCTCGGCCGCCGAGGCGCTGGCCCGGCTGGGCCCGCAGCGACAGCCCGCCGACGGCTTCGTCTGGCTGCACATGAACCTGAGCCATGCCGCCGCCGAGCCCTGGCTGAAGGCCCACAGCGGCCTCGACGAAGGCTTCTACGAAACCTGGGAACAGGGCTCGCGCTCGACCCGCATCGAACGCGACGGCGACGCGCTGTACGCGGTGATGAACGACGTGGCCTTCGACTTCAGCTTCGACGCCGGCGACGTGGCCACGCTGTGGATGGCGGTGCGGCCCGGCCTGGTGGTGACGGCGCGCTTCCACCCGCTGCGCTCGGTGGACCGGCTGCGCGTGGCGGTGAAGCGCGGCGAACAGCTCGGCTCCAGCGTCGAGCTGCTGGTGCACCTGCTGCACGACCAGGCCGACGAACTGCAGCGCATCGTGCGCAGCACCACCGACCGCATCGACGACATCGAGGACGCGCTGCTCGCCGGCCGCGATGCGCACGGTGGCCGCTTCGATCTGGAGTTAGGCCGCCTGCGGCGCCTGACCGTGCGGCTGCAGCGCCTGCTGGCACCGGAACCCAGCGCGCTGATGCGCACGCTCTCGCGCCCGCCGGCCTGGGTGTCGGAGGAAGACCGGCAGCACCTGCACCGCGCGAGCGAGGAATTCGTCGTCGTGCTGCGCGACGTGTCGGCGCTGCAGGACCGCATCAAGCTGCTGCAGGACGAATCGGCCGCCCGCGTCAACGAGCAGAACAACCGCAGCCTGTTCACGCTGACCATCGTCACCGTGCTGGCGCTGCCGATCAACCTGGTGTCGGGCCTGTTCGGCATGAACGTCGGCGGCATCCCGCTGGCCGAGGACAAGCGCGGCTTCTGGATCATGGTGGCCTTCATCGCGGCATTGACCGGCGGCATCGCCGGCTTCGCGATGCGCGGGCTGCGCCGAAGGGGATGAATCGGATGCGAACGAAACGCCTCTGCGCCGCACTGGCGCTGCTGTGCCTGCAGGCCCTGGCGGCTGCGCCGGCGCATGCCGCCGGGCCCGTGGTCGGCCTCTACGTGCCGAACTGGGCGCCGCCGGCCCTGCTGGACAAGCTGCCCGCCGGCAGCGTCACGCACCTGCTGTATGCCTTCCTGCGCCTCTGCGGCCCCGGCCAGCTGCCGAAAGACGAAGCGGCATGCAAGGGCCGCAGCGATTTCCAGCTGGCCACCGGCGACCTGGAGCAGACCTTCGACGCCGCCTTCGCCCAGTTCAAGCGCCGTGCGCCCCAGGTGAAGGTGGTGGCGTCGGTCGGTGGCTGGGGCGGCTCGGACCCCTTCTTCCACCTGGCCAACGATGCTGCGCGGCGTGCGGTGTTCGCCGCCTCGGCGGTCGAGTTCCTGCGCCAGCACCCGGCCTTCGACGGCGTCGACATCGACTGGGAGCACCCCACCAGCAACGGCTCGGCCAACGGCGTGGCGCTCGGCAAGCCCGAGGACGGCCAGGGCTATGCCGACCTGATGCAGGACCTGCGCCATGCCCTCGATGCGCTGGGCCGCGAGCGCGGCCGCCACTACCTGGTGACCAGCGCGGTGAACACCACCGATGCCATCGTCGGCAAGGTGAACTTCCGCGCCGCCGCCTCCGCGCTGGACCTGCTGTTCATGATGACGTATGACTTCTACGGCAGCTGGAGCGCGCAGGCCGGCCACCACACCGCTTTGCGTGATAGCAGCCCCGGCAGGAACGACAGCCTGGAAGGCGCGGTGAACGCCTTGCAGCGCGCCGGCATGCCACGCGCCAAGCTGGTGGCCGGCGTGGCGATGTACGGCCGCGGCTTCACCGGCGTCAGCCTGCCAAAAGGCGGCGCCCTCACCGGCGCCGCGCGCGAAGGCGTGTTCCCCGGCGCCGACGGCTCGATCCCCTACCGCGAGATCCGAGGCCAGTGGCTCGATGCGCAAGGCCGCGGCCAGCAGGGATTCGAGGCCCGCTTCGACCCCACCACGCAGGCCTGGAGCCTGTGGAATCCTCTAACACGCCAACTGCTCGGCTACGACGACCCGCGCGCGGTGACCGAGAAGGCCCGCTACGCCCGCCGGCAGGGACTGGCCGGCGTGTTCGCGTGGGAGTACTCGCAGGACAACGGCGAGCTGCTGGCGGCGATGAACCGCGGGCTGCACCCTTCTCACCCCACGACCCGGCGCCGACCATGACACCGCAGAGGCTCGCACAGTGGCGCTGGTGGGGCGCCTGGGTCCTGGCCAACGCATGGTCGGAACTGCTGGGGCTGGGCCTGGTGGCCAGTGCCGGCATGCTGCTGGCACGGTTCACGTCCGCGCCGCGGGCACCGGCCACCGTGATCCTGCTGGCGCTGCTGTTCGTGGCGCTCGGCGCCTTCGAAGGCTGGATCGTCGGCATCGCCCAGCAAAGGGTGCTGCGCCGCCGGCTGCCGGCCTTGCAGGGCTGGGTGGCCGCCACGATGCTCGGTGCCATCGTCGCGTGGCTGCTGGGCATGGTGCCGAGCACGGTGATGAACCTGCGCCCGCACGACGCATCGGCCCACCCGCCCGAGATCGGCCCCTGGCTGCGCTGGCTGGGCGCGGCCGGCATGGGGCTGGTGACGGGACCCGTGCTCGGCTACTTCCAATGGCGCCGGCTGCGCCTGCAACTGCAGCGCCACGCCTGGTGCTGGCTGCCGGCCAATGGCCTGGCCTGGGCCGTCGGCATGCCGGTGATCTTTGCCGCGGCCCACGTTGCCGCCACCGCGTCGAGCCCGCTGGCCATCGCCGCCACCGTGGCGCTGGCCCTGGGCCTGGCGGGCGCGCTGGTGGGCGCCGTGCACGGCGCTGTGCTCGTCTGGATGCTGGGCGCCGGAACGGCAGCGCCACGCGAGGCTGGTCCGATCAGCCACGCGGGTCATTGACCGGCATCCTGCAAACAGCGGCGCCAAAACCGGGCGGCAGGAACCGCGCGACCGTGACACCTGCGTGAAGGCTGTGCGACCATCTGCCCCATGCTCGACGATGCCGCCGATCAGCCGCTGTCCGATTCGACGCTGATCCTCTCCACCCACCGCCAAGCCCCGCTGGTGGCGCCGCCCGACTGGGTGCATTGCCTGGTCGTCGTCGAAGGCCATGGCCTGGGCCAGCGCCTGGTCGTCGGCCCGCAGGCACTGACCATCGGCCGCCGCCCCGGCGTGGGCTGGCTGGTGCCCGACCCCGAAGTCTCGGGCCTGCACCTCACCGTGCGCGGCGATCCGCGCGAGGCCGAGCTGGTCGTCACCGACGAGCGCTCGTCCAACGGCAGCTTCATCGATGGCCAGCGCATCAGCGGCACCGTGCGCCTGCCGCGCGGCAGCCTGCTGCAATTCGGCCGCCAGGTGCTGCGCCACGACCACCTGCCGCGGCGCGAAGTGGAAGCGGCCGACGAACTGCAGCGCGACCTGGAAAAGGCGCGCCGCTATGTCGAATCCCTGCTGCCGCCGCCGCTGGCCGAAGGGCCGCTGCGGGTGCAGTGGCTGTTCCAGCCCTGCCAGCAGCTGGGCGGCGACGCCTTCGGCTACCAGCCCCTGAACGACGGCCGCTTCGCCGTCTACCTGGTGGACGTGTGCGGCCACGGCACCGGCGCGGCGATGCATTCGGTGAGCATCCTGAACGTGTTGCGCCAGCATGCGCTGCCCGACACCGACCTGGGCCAGCCCGCGCAGGTGCTGGAGCGGCTGAATGCGATGTTCCAGATGGACGCGCACGCCGGCATGTACTTCAGCATCTGGTACGGCGTGTTCGCCCCCGCCACGCGGCAGCTGACCTATGCCAGCGGCGGCCACCATGCCGCGCTGCTGCAGGAGCCGGCCGGTGCCGCCAGCCGCCCGCTGCGCACCCGCAACCCGGTGATCGGCGCCGGCACCGGCCGCCGCTTCGCGCAGGCCGAGGCCGAGGTGCCTGCCGGCGCCCGGCTGCATGTGTTCAGCGACGGGCTGTTCGAGGTCATCGGCCGCGATGGCCGTGCCTGGGGCTTCGACGACCTGCGCACGCTGCTGGAAGCCGCGCCGCACGACCAGCCGCCGCATGAACTCTTCGCCGCGGTGCAGCGGGCCGCGCAGCCCGGGCCGCTGCAGGACGATGCGTCGATCGTCGCTGTCACGTTCCTGTAGCCTGGCTGACTTAGTGTTGTCCGTTTGTTCGTTGACCCCAGCAGCGAAGGAAGCGGCATGGAACTGAATCTCGAAGAAGTGGCGCAGGACATCGTCTGCGTTGGACTCCAGGGCCGGCTCGACACGCCCGGTGTCGACCAGGTCGAAGTCCGCTTCAATGCGGCGACCGCTGCGAGCAACCGCCATGCGTTGGTCGATCTGGCGCAGGTGAGCTTCGTCTCGTCGATGGGCATCCGCATGCTGATCAGCGCCGCCCGCGCGCTGCAGCAACGCGGCCGCAAGCTGGTGCTGTTCGGCGCCGGCCCGCTGGTGACCGAGACCTTCGACAACGCCGGCCTCGACCAGCTGATCATGCTGGCCCCGGACCGCGAGTCCGCGATGGCCGCGCTGACGCTGGCCTGAACGCCCCGCGCAAACCGTGGCGGCCTGGCACTGGCATCACGACCTCGAAGGCCTGGCCGCCCTCCAGCGCGAGCTGAGCGCGCTGCTGCAGCGCGAAGGCGTCGACGCGCGCGCCGTCTACGGCTGCGAGCTGGTGCTGGACGAGTGGCTGGCGAACATCCGCCGCCATGGCGGCGACGCGGCGCGGCGCAGGCCGGTGGCGATTGCGGTGACGGTGCAGCCGGCGGACGTCACGCTGGTGTTCGAGGACAGTGGGCCTGAATTCGATCCGGTGACCGCCACGCCACCGGAACTGGCGACCTCATTGGCCGATGCGCGGCCGGGGGGATTGGGATTGCGGCTGATTGGACGGGCAGCGAGCGACTGGCGATATGAGCGGCTGGCCGATCGAAATCTGCTGACGGTGCGCGTGGCGCGGCGACACGCCTTGCTTTGAGCAGATCAGTACCGCTTGCTGTTCCGCCGTCAATTCGTATTGACAAAGTAGATCTGACTGCCGGACTCCGGAATCATCAGGAATTGCGGTTGGTCATGGCCGTACTCGACCCCGATGATGTGATACCCCGGCACGCTCTTGATGTACCTGAACACCTGCAGTTCACCGTCCCCCTGCTTCGTTGAATAGTTCTTCAACGAGAGGGGCGCCTTGCCGCTGAACTCGATGACCAGGCGGCTGCCCAGGCGCTTGACTCGCGCATCCGCCATCGCTTCCTTCTCCTTGGTCCACGCGAACGACAGGAGGGGTTCAAACAGGCCCGTGATGTTGGCGATCTTCTCCGCCTCGCTCACAGAAATTCGCCTGACGTAGCGCTGGTCGAAGATGTAGCCATTGCGAAACTCATAGGTTTGCGCACTGACCGCGCTGCAGGCCCCTGCGAGTGCCAGCGCAAGCAGCAGGCGGGCTCGCACGGGGCGGGCTGGTCGATTCATATGTCACGCCAGTTTGAGGCACCTGATCGTTGACCTCAGGCGGGATGCTTCAACGAGTGTGCCCGCTCCGGGTTTCAGCCGCGCTGCAGGAGCCTGCGCATGGCGCCTCAATTGTTGCCAGGCTTGTTCCTCGGCACGCAGACTTACCGCGTCCCGCCCTCGCAGACCTGCCCTGCCGCGCGTACGAAGGCGCACGCCAGCCTCGCATCCCCGCGCGCCTGCGCGGCCTCGCGCAGCGCCTGCAGCACCGGATCGTTGCGCCCGATCGCCACCAGCAGCGGGCGCCAGTCTTCGCGCGGCAGCCAGGCGACCAGGCCGACCACGGCGTCGCGGGTGTCGGCGCCGCCGCCGAAGCTCTGCGCCATGCCGGGCTTGTCGCGGAACATCCAGGCGGTGCGGCGGCGCTTCTGGTCGACGGGCATCGTCGACGCGGTGAGCGCCTGCAGCGCGACCGCGCGCCAGGCTGGAAGCACGCGCTCGTCGGCCACTGCTTTGAGGGTCGAGGCGTCCAGTGCGAGGAAGGCCTTGACGTAGCGCTCGCGCTGGTCGCTCGCAAAGCGCGTTAGGAATTCGTCCGTGGACCCGCCCGTGAAGGGCCCGCTGCGCGCCGCCTCGCCTGCCGGCGGCTCCGGCGGCGCGTCGTTGCGCGAAGGCAGGTGGAAGCACGGGCCCGGGTCGGCGAGCGGGCAGGCCTGCTCGAAGGCCACGCGTGACGCATCGGCCTCGTTCAGCACGACCAGGTGCCGGCCCTTGGCATCCTCGCGCCAGCCCATCAGTTGGCCCGGGTGGCCGCCATCGCAGGTCGAGCCGCTGATCGGCAAGGCCAGCACGTAGCGGCGCGGGCCGCCGGCCTCGCGCAGCTGCACCGCGCCTTCCAGCGCGCCGCGGTCCGCGGCCTCGGCCTGCACGCGGCCGTCGACAGCGCGCCAGAGCTCGCCGTACAGCGTGCCCTCCAGGCAGGGCGTCAGGCGTTGGTAACCGTCGTAGAAGGACTCCTGTTCGATGAAGGCGCGGCTGCCGACATGGCCGCCCGACACCAGCCAGGCGCAGGCCCGGGCACCGGGTTCGTCAAGCGGCAGCACCATGTCCGGCGTCGGGTCGCCGCCCTGGCCCTCGGTGCCGGTCGGCTGGTCCGCCAGCAGGAAGCGGCCCTTCAGGATGGCGCGCACGATCGCGGGGTCGGGCACGGGCGTGCAGCCCAGCGGCGCGAGCGCAAAGCCACCCTTCGGCGGCAGCGCGGCTGCGCCGGCGGTCTGCGCTGACGCGGCAGGCAGCCCGGGTGCCTTCGCGAAACCCGTGGCCAGCAACCGCTTCAGCGCTTCGGGCTTGGCCGCTTGCGCGCAGGTCACGGACAGGCTGGCCGGCGCGGCCAGCCGCACGCCGGCATCGGCCATCAGCTTCAGCTTCTCGACCTGCTCGGGCTGCGGTGCGAACCACGGGTAGTTGCAGGCATGGGTCCAGGGTTCGAGGGCCAGGCCAGCGGCCTCGGCAGCCGCCCCGGGCGCCGCGCTGGCGCGCAGCAGGGGCCAACGCACCGTCCACTCGGCCGGCGCCGCGCGCTGGAACTGCTCGAACAGCTCCTTGCCCGAGGGCGCGTAGCGGCGCGCGAAGAGCGCCGGCCACGCGTCGACCGGCACCACCAGCGTCAACGCATGGTCGGCGGTGACCGGCAGCGGTGCGGGCAGGCGCTGCAGCAGCTGCGACCACGTCGCCGCGGGCGCCTGGCGCCCCGGCTGGTTGGGAAAAGCCGGCGTCCCGGCGTGCGACGGCAGGCTCGCCAAGCCCAGCAGCGCGGCCGCGGCGTGGCGCGCGAGGGTGGGGTCGTCCACCTGCTTCAAGGCCCAGGCGCCGTCCGCCACCGACATCGTGACGACGGCGCGGTGCCACAGGCCCAGCGCCTCGTCATCGTCCAGCAGGCCGGGCGTGGTCGCGAGCGGCAACGTGCGCAGCAAGGCCACGCGCACGGCCTCGGGCACCGATCGCCCGAGTGATGCGCGCAGCACCGCGCGCACGAAGCCGCGGTCGCCCCAGGGCCGGCGCAGGTTCAGGCGCGAGACGGTGGCGACGTCGGCCGGCGTCCCCAGCAGCGGCACGATGATCGGCAGCACCGGCTCGGCCAGGCGGGCGTCGGCACGCTCGATGTCTGCCGCGACGGCTGGCGTGACCGGCAGCGGCGCTGCCGCGGCATCCAGCCGACGCAGGATGGCGTCGGTCGAGCAGGCCAGCGCGACCCGCTGCTCACGGCCGCGCAGCGCCTTGATCTCTTCGGGCCGGTAACGCCGCGGCGCCGTGGCCCGGGAGGCGAGCAGCATCGGCAGCAGCCCCCAATCCTGCGCGCCGGCCAGCAGGCACGCGCCCCACTCGCCCGCCGGCAGCGGCAGCGGCCGCTTTGCGAGCTGGCGCGCGGCCTCGTCGGCCGGCGCGGCGTCGCCCCGGCCATCGAGCACGGCCAGCCAGCGAAAGGCCCGGTCGAGGTCGGTGGCCGGCGCCAGCGCCGGGCGGCGCAGCAGCGCATCGACCACGCGCCAGCGCCGGTAGACGATGGCCAGTTGCAGCGCGTCGTTGCCATCGCCGGTCTTGCCGTCGTCGGCCCGCACCTCCAGGCGTGGGTCGGCGCCATGGGCCAGCAGCCACAGCGCGGTGTCCTGCAGGTTGGCGCGCAGCGCGTGGTGCAGCAAGGTGCCGAAGTGGCGGAAGGCATTGAGGTCCGCGCCCTCGTCCAGCGCCTTCTGCAGTGCGGCCTGCAGCGAGCGCTGGTCGGTGGGCGGCTCGTCGGAAGACTGCACCGGGAAGGCGTCCTGCTCGCCCAGGCCCTGGGGCAGCGACAGCAGCGCGTTGAAGGCCGCTTCGGTTGCGTCGTCGGACACGGTGGGGGCGGCGTGTGCGCCGAGGGCCGCCGTAACGCAGAGGGCACAGCAAAGAACAACGGAGAGCAAATGGGGCATCGGCGGGAGCGCACGGCAACGAAGGGCGCCCATCGTACGCGGCGCGCCGGTTGGGGACCGCAGGGCTTGCGGCGTCTGTTAGCACGCATGCTAACATTGCGTCATGGCGTTCATCGTCGAGTACTACCATCCGAACCTCCTCTCAGAGATTGAAGGTTGGCCCGTCGACGTACTTGCTGACTACGCCAGGCTGGTTGAGCTGCTCATGGAGTACGGGCCGAGTCTCCGCCTGCCGCATTCGCGGAGCATGGGCGAAGGACTGTTCGAACTGCGACCACGAGGCCGCTCTGGCATTGGCAGAGCGATGTACTGTTTTCTTGTCGGCAAGCGAATCGTCGTAGTCCATGCCTTCGTCAAGAAGACGCAGCAGACGCCGGACAAGGAACTGAAGATCGCCCGAAAGCGGGTCAAGGAGTTGCAACATGGCTGAACTCAAGCACATGCCTGTCAGGCATGACCACAAGGCCTTTCTCGCGAAGGCAGGCCAGCGTGAGGGGTTCACCGAGGCCTATGCCTCGCTCGAACTGGAGTACCAGGTCATTGGTCAGCTGCTGAAGGCTCGTACGAAGGCCGGCCTGACGCAGGACGCGGTGGCAGAGCGGATGGGGACGACAAAAAGCGCCGTCTCACGCCTGGAGTCGGCCGGCAAGCATGCCCCGTCTCTCAGCACCTTGAAGCGTTATGCCAAGGCGGTAGGCTGTGAGCTTCAAATCAAGCTCGTGCCGCAAAAGTAGCCCCGCTACTTGAGGTCCAGCCGATGAAAGCAACCTGGATCGTCGTCCCTTGGCTTCTGTCCTGCTCAGCCGTACTGGCCCAAGCTGCGGGAACGCCGCTGGCCAGGACAACGAACTCCATCACTCTGGATACGTCGACTGCCGATGCGTGCAGTCCGACCGTCGTCGAGCACTGATCTCGAGCCCAGCCCTCACAAGCGCGACAAGTCGCGCGCCCGCCCCCCCTCACACATGCACCGCCCGCCCCAACGCCCGCATCGCCGCCTCCTGCACCGCCTCCCCTAACGTGGGATGCGCATGGATCGTGCCGGCGATGTCCTCCAGCGTCGCCCCCATCTCGATCGATTGCGAGAACGCCGCGGCCAGTTCGCTGACGCCGCGGCCCACGGCCTGCCAGCCGACGATCAGGTGCTGGTCGCGTCGGGCGACGACGCGCACGAAGCCTTCGGTGGATTCCAGGCTCATCGCGCGGCCATTGCCGGCGAAGGGGAAATGCGCGTGAAGGCAGTCGAGGCCGCGGCGCTCGGCCTCGCCGGGGTCGAGCCCGACGACGACGACCTCGGGGTCGGTGAAGCACACCGCCGGAATCGCCGCCGGGGCGAAGCGCCGCTTGTGCCCGGCGATCACTTCAGCCACCAGTTCGCCCTGCGCCATCGCGCGGTGCGCGAGCATCGGCTCGCCGGTCAGGTCGCCGATGGCCCAGACGTTGCGCATCGAGGTGCGGCATTGCTCGTCGACCTTGACCGCCCGGCCGCTCATCTCGAGCAATAGCGATTCGAGGCCGAAGCCTTCGGTGCGCGGGCGGCGGCCCACGGCCACCAGCACGCGGTCGGCCGGCAGCACGAATTCGTCGGCCATCGTGCTGCGCACGCGCACCGCGCGGCCATCGTCGGTCAGGCCTTCCACGCTGCAGTTCAGGTGCAGCACCACGCCCAGGCGCTTGAGGGTCGCCAGCACCGGGCGCGTCAGTTCCTCGTCGTAGCTGGGCAGCACGCGGCCGGTGGCCTCGATCACCGCCACGTCGACGCCGAGCTTGCGGTACGCAATGCCCAGTTCCAGCCCGATGTAGCCGGCGCCGACCACGACCAGGCGCTTGGGCAGCGTGGCCGGCGACAGCGCCTCGGTCGACGAGATCACCGCGCCATCCGCCTGGCCGAAAGCCATCGACGGCAGCGGCACCGGCACGCTGCCGGTGGCCAGCAGCAGGTGGTCGCAGCTCAGGATGCGCGGCTCGCCGCCCTGCCCTGGTGCCCTCACCTCCACCGTCTTGCCGTCACGCAGCGTGGCCCAGCCGCGCAGCACCTGCACGCCGGCCTTCTTCAGCAGCGCGTCGACGCCGCCGGTCAGCCGCGTGACGATGCCGTCCTTCCAGCGCACGGTCTGCGCCACGTCGATCGATGGCTGCTCCACGCGGATGCCGAGCGCGGAGTGGTTGGCCCAGTGGCGCGCCTTCTCGAACTCGTCGGCGGCATGGATCAGCGCCTTCGACGGGATGCAGCCGATGTTCAGGCAGGTGCCGCCGAGCTGGGCGCCTTCCACCAGCACCGTGGGAATGCCCAGCTGCCCGGCACGGATGGCCGCGACGTAGCCGCCGGGCCCGCCACCGATCACCAGCAAGGGGGTGTGTTGTCGTTGCATGACGTTTGAAGTGAGCGTCCGTTCAGGGGGCGGGCATCATTCGACGAACAGCAGCGCCGGGGCTTCCAGCAGCGCCCGCACCGCCTGGATGAAGCGCGCGGCGTCCATGCCGTCGATCACGCGGTGGTCGAAGGACGACGAGAGGTTCATCGTCTGCCGCACGACGGCCGCGCCATTCCTGGGCACCAGGCGCTCGACGATGCGGTTGACGCCGACGATCGCCACCTCCGGGTGGTTGATCACCGGCGTGGTGACGATGCCGCCCAGCGGCCCGAGGCTGGTGATCGTGATGGTCGAGCCGCTGAGTTCCTCGCGCGTGGCGCTGCCGGCGCGCGCGGCATCGGCCAGCCGCGTGATCTCGGTGCTCAAGCCCCAGACATCGCGCGCCTCGGCATGGCGCAGCACCGGCACCATCAACCCGGCATCGGTCTGCGCGGCAATTCCCAGGTGCACCGCGCCGTACTGCGTGACGACGCCGGCATCGTCGTCGAAGCGCGCGTTCAGCCGCGGGAAGTCGCGCAGCGCGATCACCACCGCGCGGGCGATCAGCGGCAGCAGCGTGAGCTTGCCGCGCGCGGCCGCGTAGCGCTGGTTCAGCTGCGCGCGCAGCGCCTCCAGATCGGTGACATCGACTTCCTCCACATAGCTGAAGTGCGGGATGCGGCGCTTGGCCTCCTGCATCTTCTGCGCAATGCGCTTGCGCAGGCCGATCACCGGCACCTGCTCTTCCTCATGCCGCTCGGCATAGCCGGCGCCGCCGCCTTGCGCCGCCATCGGCTGGCCGCGCGAGGCGAGGTAGACATCCAGGTCCTGCTGCGTGATGCGGCCGGCCGGCCCGCTGCCATGCACGAACTGCAGCTCGATGCCCAGCTCCCAGGCGCGGTTGCGCACCGCGGGCGAGGCAATCGGCTTCTCGCCCGGCGCGCGCGAGGGCGGCGGCGCGGCGGCAGGCCGGCGCTCGCGCGCGGGGACGGTCGCTGCGGCGGTGGCAGGCTCGGCCTGCTGCGGCGCGGGGCGCGACGGAGGGGCTGGCGGGGTGTCTTTCGGCGCCGCGGCCGGTGCGGCCGCCGCCGCTGCCGCCGGCTGCGCGGCCTTCGGCGGCGCATCGCCCTTCACGTTGCCCGCGCCGGCCACCTCCAGCCGGATCAGCTCGGCGCCGACGGCCAGCGTCTGCCCGACCGTGCCACCCAATGCCAGCACGGTGCCGGTCACCGGCGACGGGATCTCGACGGTCGCCTTGTCGGTCATCACGTCGGCCAGCGGCTGGTCTTCCGTCACCTCGTCGCCCGGCTTCACGTTCCAGGCCACCAGTTCGACCTCGGCAATGCCTTCGCCGATGTCCGGCATCTTCACGATGTAGGTACCCATGGCATCAGGCCTCGACAGCACGCTTGAACGCGGCGCCCACGCGTTCGGGGCCGGGGAAGTAGGCCCACTCCTGCGCATGCGGATAGGGCGTGTCCCAGCCGGCCACGCGCTCGATCGGCGCCTCCAGGTGGTAGAAGCAGCGCTCCTGCACCAGGCTGCACAACTCGGCGCCGAAGCCGCTGGTGCGCGTGGCCTCGTGCACCACCACGCAGCGGCCGGTCTTCTTCACCGAGGCCTCGATGGTCTGAATGTCCAACGGCCAAAGTGAGCGCAAGTCGATGATCTCGGCATCGATGCCGGTCTCGGCCGCCGCGCAGGCGCTGACCCAGACCATGGTGCCGTAGGTGATCACCGTCAAGGCCTGGCCGCTGCGGAAGATCGCGGCCGATTCCAGCGGCGTGCTGTAGTAGCCTTCGGGCACATTGCACAGCTCGTGCTTGGACCACGGCACCACCGGCCGGTCGTGGTGGCCGTCGAAGGGGCCGTTGTACAGGCGCTTGGGCTCGAGGAAGATCACCGGGTCGTCGCATTCGATCGCGGCGATCAGCAGGCCCTTGGCATCGATCGGGTTGCTCGGCATCACCGTGCGCAGGCCGCACACATGCGTGAACAGCGCCTCGGGGCTCTGGCTGTGCGTCTGGCCGCCGTAGATGCCGCCGCCGCAGGGCATGCGGATGGTGATCGGCGCGGTGAAGTCGCCGGCCGAGCGGAAGCGCAGCCGCGCCGCTTCCGAGATGATCTGGTCGGCCGCCGGGTAGAAGTAGTCGGCGAACTGGATCTCGGCCACCGGCCGCAGGCCATAGGCGCCCATGCCGATGGCCACGCCGACGATGCCGCCTTCGTTGATCGGTGCGTCGAAGCAGCGCGCGCGGCCGTACTTCTGCTGCAGCCCTTCGGTGACGCGGAACACGCCGCCGAAGTAGCCCACGTCTTCGCCGAACACGACGACCTTGTCGTCGCGCGCCATCATCACGTCCAGCGCCGATCGCAGCGCCTGGATCATCGTCATCGGCTGGGTCGGGCCGGCTTCGGCCGCGGCGAGCCTGGCTTGCTCGGTACGCGTCAACATGGTCATACCCCCACCTGCTGGCGCTGTTCGCGCAAGTGCCACGGCATGTCGCGGTAGACGTCCTCGAACATCGTCGCCGCGCTCGGGATGTGGCCGTCCAGCAGCGTGCCGTAGGACTCGGCCTCCTTCTGCGCCGCGGCCACTTCGGCTTCCAGTTCCTTCTGCGCCTGCTCGTGCTGCGCGGCAGACCATTCGCCCAGGCCGATCAAATGCGTCTTCAGGCGCTCGATCGGGTCGCCGAGCGGGAAGCGCTGCCAGTCGTCGGCGGGGCGGTACTTCGAGGGATCGTCGGAGGTGGAATGCGCGCCGGCGCGGTAGGTGACCCACTCGATCAGCGTCGGCCCGAGGTTGCCG
>CAZXLI010000022.1:0-44592 GCA_964641795.1 uncultured Bordetella sp.
AAAGACCCAGGGACATCAGATGCTCTTAGCTCCCGGATTGCGGCGGACATAACAGGTAGGGTGTTGCTGATGTATGGCGGAATGCCGCTGGACGAGCGGGAAGCGGTCAAGAACGCGTTCCAGGCCTCGCCCACGCAATCGGACGTTCGCATATTGCTCGCGACCGACTCGGCCTCGGAGGGTCTGGACCTGCAGAACCACTGCAGTCGGCTGGTCCACATCGAGGTCCCTTGGAACCCGAACCGCATGGAGCAGCGTAACGGCCGCATCGACCGTCATGGGCAGCGCCAGCCTCGCGTCGACATCTATCACTTCGTCGGCAAGGGCTACCGCCAGCGCTCCCGCAACGCGCAGGAAGCCAACCCTGGCGACCTGGAGGGAGACCTGGAGTTCCTGCTTCGCGCCGCGCGCAAGGTCGAAACCATCCGGGAAGACCTGGGCAAGGTCGGGCCGGTGATTTCGCGGCAGGTCACGGAAGCGATGTTAGGCCGCAGGCGCCGCATCGACACCAGCGACGCCGAACGCCAGGCGGAACCGGCTCGCGAACTGCTCAAGATGCGTCGCGTGGAGAACGAGCTCAACTCTCAGTTGGCCCGGCTGTTGATTTCCACGCAATCCTGACCCGCCATTTCCATCCAATATTGACCCACCCGTATTCGAGCCCCGCGGGCTCACGTTGTGGATAACTTCTTGGTCTTGGACTCCTTCTTGGACTGGGTTGGTTGAGCTGAACTGTTCTTGAAGCGGTAGCTGTCGTTGCCGGTCTCCAGGATGTGGCAATGATGCGTGAGCCGGTCCAGCAGCGCCGTCGTCATCTTCGCATCGCCGAACACGCTGGCCCACTCGCTGAAGCTCAGGTTGGTCGTGATCACCACGCTGGTCCGCTCGTACAGCTTGGACAGCAGATGGAACAGCAGTGCTCCGCCTGACGCACTGAACGGCAGGTAGCCCAGTTCATCGAGGATCACCATGTCGGCATACGCCAGCCGGTGCGCAATCTGCCCCGCCTTGCCCGTGGCCTTCTCCACCTCCAGCGCATTGACCAACTCGACCGTGGAGAAGAACCTCACCCTGCGATGGTGATGCTCGACGGCCTGCACCCCGAGCGCGGTGGCCAAGTGCGTCTTGCCCGTGCCCGGCCCGCCCACCAGCACCACGTTGTTGGCCTGCTCCATGAACTCGCACCGATGCAGCTGACGCACCAGTGCTTCGTTCACCTCGCTCTGCGCGAAGTCGAAGCCGGCCAGGTCCCGGTAGACCGGGAAGCGGGCCACCTTCAGCTGGTAGGCCACTGAGCGCACCTCGCGTTCGGCCGTCTCTGCCTTGAGCAGCTGCGACAGCACCGGCTGTGCCGCCTCGAAGGCCGGTGCGCCTTGCTCGGCCAGCTCCGCCACCGCATGCGCCATGCCGTGCATCTTCAACTCGCGCAACATGATCACGATGGCCGCACTCGCAGGGTCATGACGCATGGCAGTTCTCCCTGGCCGCGTAAGCGTGCGCAGCCTGGGCCTTGCCCCGCAGCGCGTCGTAGCGCAGCACGTTGGCCTGCGGCTCGTTGACCAGGCGCAGCGCCTGCGGCGCGGTCACGGGCGGTGCCGGTGGCTTGCCGTCGAGCAGCCGGTGCAGCACGTTGAGCACATGCGTCTTGGTCGGCACACCTGCCTCCAGTGCCAGCTCCACGGCCGCGAGCACGGCCTGCTCGTCGTGGTGCAGCACCAGCGCCAGGATCTCCACCATCTCGCGGTCACCGCCGAGTTGCCTGAGCAACACGGCTTGCAGCCGCTTGAACCCTTCGGGCAGCTCGGTGAACGGCGCGCCGTTCCTGAGTGCGCCGGGCTTGCGCTGCAGCACCGCCAGGTAATGGCGCCAGTCGTAGACGGTCTGGCCAGCCGTGTCGTGGCGCCGGTCGATGATGCGCACGTGCTTGCACACGATCTGGCCCTCGGCCGCGACGACGAGCCGGTCGGCGTAGACGCGCAGGCTCACCGGCCGGTTCGCATACGACGCGGGCACGCTGTAGCGGTTGCGCTCGAAGTGCACCAGGCAGGTCGGGGAGACGCGCTTGGTGTGCTCGACGAAGCCGTCGAAGGGACGCGGCATGCGCATCAGCCAGGCCCGCTCCTGCGCCCACACATCGGCAACCGTGCCGGGCAGCCTGCCGTGGCTGATCTCGGCCCACAGCGCCTTGCAGCGCTGCTCCAGCCAGTCGTTCAAGGCATCGAGCGTGGGGAACACCGGCACGGGTTGCCACAGCCGGTGACGCGCATCGCGCACGTTCTTCTCGACCTGGCCCTTCTCCCAGCCGGCGGCCGGGTTGCAGAACTCGGCCTCGAACAGGTAGTGGCTGACCATGGCCTGGAAGCGCGCGTTGATGTCGCGCTCCTTGCCGGGTCGGACCTTGTCGACGGCGGTGCGCATGTTGTCGTAGATGCCGCGGCGCGGCACACCGCCCAGGACCTCGAAGGCGTGGTTGTGGGCGTCGAACAGCATCTCGTGGGTCTGCAGCGGGTAGGCCCGCAGCAGGAAGGCCCGGCTGTGGCTGAGCTTGAAGTGTGCGACCTGCAGCTTGGTGCGCTCGCCGGCGATGACGGCCCAGTCTTCGCTCCAGTCGAACTGGAAGGCCTCGCCGGCGCCGAAGGTCAGGGGCACGAAGGTGCCGCGGCCGGTGGTCTGCTCGGCCTCGTGCCGATGCGCGGTCCACGCGCGGGCGAAGGCGGCCACGCGGTTGTAGGAACCGTCGTAGCCGAGCGCGACGAGGTCGGCGTGCATCTGCTTCAGCGTGCGTCGCTGCTTGCGCGACTTGTTCGCCTCGGTCTTGAGCCAGGCCGAGAGCTTGTCTGCGTACGGGTCGAGCTTGCTCGGGCTGATGCGCTTGCCGTACCGGGGCTCGACCGTGCCGGCCCGAAGGTATCTTCTGATGGTGTTGCGAGACAGGCCGGTGCGTCGGGCTATCTCGCGGATGGACAGCTGCTCGCGCAGGGCCCACCGCCTGATGACACTCAGTGTCGCCACGTCAATCACTCCTACTGCTCCCTGCCACTTAAAGCAGCAGGTTAGGGTTCTTGCGTGGGTCAGTTTTAAATGGAAATCAGCGGGGTCAGTGGGTCACTTCTGGATGGAAATCAACATGCTGCAGATACCAGGACGAATATCCCCAGACCGAACCGAGACGGCCGCGCCGACGCCCTTGCCGGCGAAACGGTCGCGGTGGACTCGCCGTTGGACAACTCGACTTTCAGATCAGACGAAGTTCGCATCCAAGTCTCCTCTGGAGTTGACACATTGCCGGCCCTACTGGGCGCCACTCGTTCGACGGTCTCTCTCCGTCTGAAACGCGTGGGTCAGTCGAACAGGCGCTTAAGAAAGCCACCGTGCTTTCCGCTGCCATGACCGGAACGGTGGTGACCACCACCGTGACCATGGTCGCCGCGATAGTCATCCCGGTTGGTTGGCGTCACAGACTGAGCGGTCTGCACCGGTGACGCTTGCGCCACGGTCTCTTCTCGCTGGCTGCGCTCGATGATCTTGTCGAGTTCACCGCGATCGAGCCAAACCCCGCGGCACTTGGGGCAGTAGTCGATCTCGATGTCCTGACGGGTGGTCATCAAGAGTTGGGTTTCTGCGCAGACGGGACATTGCATGGTGGTTCCTCGGGGGCTTTGATGGAAGGACGTTCGACTGTTCTTGAGCCGGATGACTCACGCCTAGAGGTCCGCGGCTCTGGCTGGCTGTCCCACAGGACTGGCGGGTTGCTGACTGATCTTCGGCGCCGCGCCTTGGTAGGCGAGCAGACGCAGCGCGTTCACGACGACCAGCAAGGTGGAGCCCTCGTGGAACAACACCGCTGTTCCGATGTTCAAACCGAAGATCGTGGCGGGGATCAGCACCGCGACGACACCGAGGCTCACCCACAGGTTCTGCTTGATGACGCGGCTGGTGCTGCGCGACAGTCCGACGGCAAACGGCAGTTGCGCCAGGTCATCGGCCATCAACGCAACGTCGGCCGTCTCCAGCGCCACGTCCGAGCCAGCCGCACCCATGGCGATGCCGACCGTCGAGTTGGCCATCGCCGGCGCATCGTTGACACCATCACCCACCATCGCGACCTTGCCGTGGGTCTTGCGCAAGTCCTTGATCGCTGCGACCTTTTGCTCCGGCATCAGATCGCCACGCGCCTCGGTCAGCCCGACGGACTTGGCCACGGCCTCTGCGACCTGCTGGTTGTCGCCGGAGATCATGATCAAGCGCTCGATGCCGAGCTTGCGCAACTCGGCCATGACCTGAGCGGCGACCGGTCGTGGCGTGTCCATGACGCCGAGCACACCGAGGAAGCGTCCGCCCTTGCGAACCACCATCGTGGTTCTGCCAGCGGCGATGAGCCGCTGGTTCGTGCTGTCTACTTCCACGGACATGGCTGTGCCGGCGAGTTCCGTGAACAGGACGGGTTTGCCGATGTGCACCTCCTCGCTGTCGACCAGCGCCTGGACACCACGCCCGGTGATGCTCTTCACGTCCGATGCGGTCACGGCCCGCACACGGTCGCCCAGGCGTTCGCGCGCGCCCGAGACGATCGCCGATGCAAGCGGGTGGTCGCTGTGTTCCTCGACAGCCAGCGCCACCGACAGCAACTCGTCCTCGGTCGCGCCGTCGGCAGGTGCCACATCGGTCAGCTTCGGCTTGCCCTCGGTCAGCGTGCCCGTCTTGTCGAAGGCGATCGAGGTCAGCGTTCCCAGGTTCTCCAACGGGCCGCCGCCCTTGACGAGCACGCCGCCACGCGCCGCGCGCGCCACTCCGCTCAACACCGCGCTGGGCACCGAGATCGCCAGCGCGCAAGGGCTGGCCGCCACCAACACGGCCATCGCCCGGTAGAAGCTCGTCGCGAACGGCTCGTCGATCACCACCCAAGCGAACATCAGGACGCCGACCAGAGCCAGCACGGCCGGGACGAAGGTGCGCTCGAAGCGCTCGGTGAACTGCTGCGTCGGCGAGCGCTGCGCCTCCGCCTCGGTGACCATCTTGACAACCCGCGCCATCGTCGACTGGTCGGCCTGGCGGGCCACCATCACGTCGATGGCCCCGGCGCCGTTGATGGTGCCGGCGAACACGCGATGCTCGGCCGCCACGCGGTCGAAGTTGGCGATTCCCCCTTTCGCATCGTCGATCGGCCGCTTGTCCACCGGCACGCTCTCGCCTGTGACCGGCGCCTGGTTGATGCTGGAGGTGCCGACCACCACCACGCCGTCGGCGGGGAGTCGTTCGTTGGGCCGCACCACCACCACGTCGCCGACCTTTAGCACGTTGAGCGCCACTTCCTCGGTACGGCCGTCGCGTCGCAGCGTGGCCGTCTCCGGCGCCAGTTTGGCCAGCGCCTCGATGGCCCGGCGCGCCCGGCCCATCGCGTAATGTTCGAGCGAATGCCCCAGGCTGAACAGGAACAGCAGCAACGCGCCCTCCGCCCACTGCCCGAGCGCCGCCGCACCGGCAGCCGCGACGAGCATCAGGGTGTCGATCTCGAAGCGGCGCGCGCGCAGGTTCTCGATCGCCTCATTGACGGTGAAGTAGCCTCCAAAGACATACGCCGCGACATAGCAGGCCGTCGGAACCCACGTCGGCGCGAACCCGCCGCGACCGATCAGCCAACCGATCAGAACGAGGGCGCCGGCCAGCAGCGCGAAGATCAGCTCCGACTTCTCGCCGAACAGTCCGCCGTGGGCGTGGTCATGGCCAGCGTGATCAGCCTCGCCCTCGGCGTGCTTGTGGCCGGCGTGTTCCTTTGCTGCGCCGTCAACGGCTTCGACTTCACGCTTTTTGTGGTCGTGGTCGTGGTCGTGGTCGTGGTCATGATCGTGCCCGGCATTGCCATCAGTGTGCGCCTCGGGCCGGGCGTGTGCCTGGTCAGGTGCCCGCTTCCCGACTTCGAATGCGGCGGCTGTCTTACGCGCGGCCGGCGGCGCCAGCGTGGCATGGCCGGCGAGGCCCAAGGAGGTGGCGATGTGGAGCAAGGTCTGCTCCGAGACCGTCGAGCGGTCGTATTCGATGCGCAAGGCGCCCGAGGCAGCGACATCGGCCTCCAGCACCCCCGGCACGCTGCGCAGTCCATCCGCCACACGTCGCGCCGACCTGGCATGCAACGGGCCATTGGATCGAAACACCAGATGCGCATAGCGGGTCGCAAGCTGTGCGCCCACCGACTGGACGAGTTCGCGCACGCGGCCGAACGTGATCTCGTTGGGGTCGTAGTGAACGCAAAGCTGGGGCGAGTCGCCGTCTGCCCCTACAACGTGTGCTTCCTCGATCCCGGGCCGGCCCGACAGAGCCTCCGTGAGGCGCGCCACGCACCGATCCTCGGCGTCGTCAACGCCGGGCAGCACCAGGGGGAGGTCGAGGCGAAGTTTTTCGGCGGTACTCATGATGAACGTCTCACTTGCTGGTTGATGGCTGCTTGCGTTTGCCGTCCGTGCCGCCGGGCGGGACTGCTCCAGTCTTCGACGGCACCTTTCGGAGCCGTTGCCGGAGTTGTTCCGCGTACTTCAGAGGTGGCGGCGGCTTCTTCTTCGGCCTGTTCAGCCACGGGCGCAACAGCCAATAGCCGAGCACCGCGACGCCGACAATGCCTAGCCAAATCCAGAAGATCGCGGCGGCGACCGGCCCATGCATCGGTTCCGTAAACATTCGGGCCTCCGTGGGCGCAGAGCAAACGGGTTCGCGCAAAGGCCTTGGTTCGCGCCAGCGCCCCCCGGCTCATCAGCCGACCCGGACGGCCTGCGCGATGTCGATCACGTAAATCCATCCGGCCGTCACTTGCCCGGTGCGGGCAACACGGCTGATGACTTGCACCAGTTCGTCGGCAAAGTCGTCGCTGCAATGCAACTCCAGCTTGTACTCGTTGACCATCTCTTCGCCGAGTTCCACCGAGTAGCGCTTCTCCGCATCGTCCAGCGGCACCAATGAGCCCTTGACCATGTAGACGGTCAAGTTGTGGTCACCGCTGCCGCTGGCACTCCAGGCGGACGATTCCTTCAAGGCGGAGATCACGTCGGCAATGCGATTGCTGTGCACGTAGGCCTTGATCTCTTTCATGTCGTGGCTCCTTCAACAACAACGGGGGATTGGCGGCGTCTTTCTGCGCGAAGCTCCGACCACTCGTAGATCAGCGGCAGCAGCAGCAGCGTCAGCGCCGTCGAGGTGAACAGCCCGCCCACCACCACGGTGGCCAACGGGCGCTGCGTCTCTGCCCCCACGCCGGTGGACAACAGCATCGGAATCAAACCGAGGATGGCGACCGACGCAGTCATCAGCACGGGTCTCAAACGCAAGGCCGCGCCTCGTCTCACCGCGTCGCGTACCGACATGCCTTGTCTTCGCTGGTCGTTGAGAAACTCGACCATCACGATGCCGTTGAGCATTGCGACGCCGAACACCGCGATGAATCCGATCGCCGACGGCACCGACAGGTACTGACCGCTGACGAACAGACCGACGATGCCACCGATGACGGCGAACGGCACGTTGGCGATGATGATCGTGGCGTGCCGCACCGAGTTGAATGCGGTGTAGAGCAGCATGAAGATCAGCCCGATCGTCAGTGGCACGATCACGGCCAAACGAGCCATCGCACGCTGCTGGTTCTCGAACGCACCGCCCCACTCCAGGTAGTAGCCCGCTGGCAGTTGCACTTCCTGCTTGAGCAGCGCGTCCGCCTCCTTCACGAACCCGTCCACGTCACGCCCTTTGACATCCATCTGCAGCACGGAATAGCGCCGCAGCGACTCCCGGCGCACGAAGGAATAGCCCTCGTCCACCTCGATAGTCGCCACCTGCGAGAAAGGCACGAGCGCGCCTTCGGCACTGCGGATCGGGATGGCGCCGATGGTGGCCGGGTCCATGCGGAATTCATCAGAGAGCCGCACCGCGATATCGAAGCGCTTCGTGCCCTCTATCAAGGTGGACACCGAACTGCCGCCGATGCCGGCCTGTACGACCTCGAGAATCTCGTCCGCATTGATGCCGTAGCGCGAAGCCGCGTCGCGGTTGACCTTGATGATCAGCTGGGGCTTGCCCTTGTTCGCCTCTGCCGACAGGTCGGCCACCCCGGGCACCTTGTCCAGCACGCCCTTCATTTGGGCCGTCAGGCGGTCCAGTGTCTCCAGGTCCTCGCCGTACAGCTTCAACGCCAGCGTGGCGCGAACCCCCGAGATCAGCTCTTCGACGCGCGACTGGATCGGCTGCGTCGCGCCGAACACGGCGGTCGGTACGGCCTTCTCCATCGCTTCCTGCATCTCCGATGCGAGCTTCGTGTAGGCCATCTTCTCGGGCCATTCCGACTGCGGCTTGGTCGCGAGGTTGATCTCCATGTAGTTCACGTCCGTCGTTTCGCCGCCTTCGGCACGGCCGATGGTGGCGAGCACTGAGGTGACTTGCGGAAACTGTTTGCGCAGCTCGTCGCTCACGACCTTCGACACCCGGATCGACTCGTCGAGCGACGCCGACGGAATGTTCGTCACCCGAAACTGGATCGTCCCTTCCTGCAGTGTCGGCATGAACTCCTTGCCGAGGAACGGAAACAGCGCCAGCGACGCGGCCAGCAGCACCAGGGCCGCGCCGATGACGAGCTTCTTGCGCTCCAGCGCCCAATCCAGCAGCGGCAGATAGGCGCGCTTGGCCCAGCGCACGACGAAGGTGTCCTTTTCCTCCTTGGGCTTGAGGATCAGTGCAGCGAGCACCGGCACCAGCGTCATCGAGAGCAGCAGCGACCCTGCCATCGCGAAGGTGATGGTCAACGCCATCGGCTTGAACAGCTTGCCTTCGAGACCGGTCAACGAGAAGAGCGGCAGGAAGACCACGATGATGATCAGGATCGCGAACGCGATCGGGTTGATCACCTCGCGCGCCGCTTCCAGGATCAGGTGCGTCTTGTTGATCGGCTTGCCCGACTCCCGGGCATGCGACAGCAGCCGGAACGCGTTTTCGACGAGCACCACGGCGCCGTCCACCATCATCCCAGTGCCGATTGCCAGACCGGCCAGCGACATCAGGTTGGCCGAGACACCGAACTGCTGCATCAGAATGAATGCGATCAGCATCGCCAGCGGCAAGGTCACGATCACGACGATGGCCGAACGGAACTCACCGAGGAACAGGAACAGGATGACGGCCACCAGGATGGCGCCCTCCACCAGCGAACTCTCCGCCGTCTTCAGTGCCTTCTGGACCAGCTCGGCCCGGTCGTAGTTGGGCACCAGCGTCACGCCCTTCGGCAACGCTGCCTGCGCCACCTTGAGCTTTTCTTTCACGGCGTCGACGACTGCCTGCGCGTTCTCGTTGACGCGGGCCAAGGCGATGCCGAGCACGGCTTCCTGGCCGTCCTTGGTGACCGCCCCAAAGCGCGGTGCGGGCGCCTCGTTGACCTGAGCGACATCGCGCACGTAGATCGGCGCCCCGTTGCGTTCGGCGACGACGATGCCAGCGATGTCCTTGGTGCTGCTGACCAGCCCCAGCCCGCGCACGAGGTATTGCTCGGACCCCAGATTGATGGACTGGCCGCCTACCTGCTTGTTGTTGGCAGTGAGCCGCTCCATCACCTGCTTGAACGACAGTCCGTATTTGATGAGCTGGCGCGGATCGATCTGCACCTGGTACTGCTTCTGCTCGCCACCCCAGGAGACCACGTCATCGACGCCGGGTGCGGTGCGCAGGATCAGTCGCACCGTCCAGTCGTGGAGAGTGCGCAGGTCCATCGCGGACAGCTTCTTGTCGGCGGACTCGATCGTGTACCAGAAGACCTGGCCGAGGCCGGAGCTGTTCGGCCCGAGGACCGGCTCACCGTACCCCTGCGGCAGTCTGCCTTTCACGTCCTGCAGCTTCTCGCCGACGAGCCGACGCGCGAAATAGATGTCGACGTTGTCCTTGAAGTAGACCGCCACGTAGGACAGGCCGAACAGCGAGACGGAGCGAACTTCCTCGACCCCGGGGAGGCCGGCCATGCCGCCTTCGATGGGGGTGCTGAGCAGCTTCTCGACATCCTCCGCCGCAAGACCCGGCGACTCGGTGTAGATGCTGACCTGGATCGGCGTCACGTCGGGGAAGGCGTCCACGGGCACCTGGCGGAACGCCTGGATGCCGAGGCCGATCACGACCGCGAAGGCGACGAGAACAAGAACTTTGTAGCGCAATGAAGCGGCAACGATGGCATTGAGCATGGTGCTGCTTCCTCAATGCTCGTCGCCGATTTGCGACTTGAGCAGGCGTGCCTTCAGGGCGTAGGCCCCCGCGGTCACGACCTTCTCACCGGCGGCGACGCCGGACTTGATGACGGTGCGACCCGAGAGCTTGTCTCCCGGCTCGATGGCGCGGGACTCGTAACCTTCGCCCTTGGCGACGAAGATCGTGGGCTGCCCCTGCAACAGCAGGATCGCGCCGTTTGGCACCGTGAGCGCCTCTCGCTTGGCCCCATTGGTGTCGATGGTGGCCGTGGCGAACATCTCGGGCTTGAGGCGCCCATCCTTGTTGTCCACCTCGATGCGCGCCGGAACCGTGCGGCTGTCCTTGTCGAGCAGGCTGGCAACATAGGTCACACGACCCTTGAACTGCTCAGCCGGATAAGCGGCCACCTTCACGGTGGCATCCGCGCCGACATGAACCTTGGCCAAGGCATCTTCGGTGAGGTTGGCTTCGATCCACACCCGCGACAGGTCTGCCACCGTGAACAGCGGCGCTGCCGGCGTGCCCAACTCGCCGACAATCGCCGACTTCTGAACAATCGTTCCGGCCAGCGGCGCGCTCAACGCAAATGTCGAGACCGAGCCTTGAGCCGAGCCGCCGAGAAGCTGCAACTTGTCCTGGGCAGCGCGCAACTCCGAGGAGGTCTTTTCAAGCTCGGATCGGGCCTTCAGAAATTCGCGCTGTGCAATGATCTCGTCGGCGTTCAGCGACTCGGCGCGCTTGAAGTCCGACTGCGCCACACGATGGTTCGACTGCGCCTGCCGCAGCGCGGACTGAGCTTCGCCGATGGCCAGGCTGTCGAGCACGGCAAGCGGCTGACCCGCGCGCACGGTGTCGCCCAGCTTGGCGCTCACGGAAATGATGCGCCCCTCCACTCGAGGCGCCACGCGGGCAATGCGGTCCTGATTCGGACGGATGGTGGCGGTGACAGTGATCGAGTCGGCAAAGGCCTGCGAGGCCAGCGCTTCTACCTTGATGCCCGCACGCTGTGCCTCCTCGGCCGACAGCTTCAAGCCGCCGCCTTCCTTGCCCTCTTCCTTCTTGGCCTCGCCCTTCTCGCCTGTAGCGGCGGATGAAGCGGCTTTGGCCTGCGCACCGGTTTCGCCCTTGCCGCAGGCCACCAGCGTGCCCCCGATGGCCAGGGCAGTGAGCAAGAGCAGAACGCGCGTACGCGCGCCGGGCATCGTTGTATTCATGTGGGTCATGGTTGGGTTGCCTCCTGTGACCAGCCAGCGGCGAGTTCGAGTTCGAGTCGGGTGGCGTGATATTCCGAGAGCGCGTCGTTGAGGTCGCGCCGGGCATCGAGGGCCTGCCGGTTCACGACGATCAGCTCCAGCAAGCCGATCTGCCCGGCCTGCTGCGACTTGACCGAGAGCTGCTGGTTGTCGGCGAGCGCCGGCAGCATCGACTCCTGCAGACGACGCACGCGAGCCTCCAGGCTGTCGAGTCGCAACCACAACGCGCTCACGTTGGCGCGCGCGTCGCGAAGGGTGGTTTGTCGCTCGATCTGAACCTGGCTCAAATCGGAGCGAGCCTGGCCTATGCCCGTCGCATTGCGCTTGAACAGCGGCAACGGCACCGACAAGGTGAGCGTCGTCAAGCGTTCGCGGGCACTGCCCGGCCCCTCGCGGCCGACATTCACGCCGACCGTCACGTCGGGATAGGTGCTAGCCTGTTCGAGCTTGAGTCTGGAGGTGGCGCTGTTCTCGCGCTCGACCAACGCGCGCAGGCGCGGCTGCGTGTCCACTGCCGCGAGCAAGTCGGCGAGCGAAAAGCGCCGGGGCGTCATCGTTAGCTCGCCGACAACTTCCGGGAGGCTGCTCGGCGGCAACTGGATCGTCGCGGATAGGTCGGATCGCGCGGCAAGCAACTGCTCCTGTGCGATGGCGAGTTGGTTGCGCGCCCGCTCAGCCTCCACCGCCGCGATGTTGGCGTCGAGCTTGGTGTCTTCGCCCGCTGCGCGGCGCTTCTGGATGGCGGCGGCGGTTCCTTCGAACAGCTTCAGCGCCTGCCCTTCAAGCGCGACGCGTTGCTGCAGTGCCAGCACCTTGTAGAACCGTCCGGCCGCCGCGGCCCGAGCGGTCCGCAGGGCATCGGCGATCTCGGCGCGCAAGGCAGCGAGGGCCGCGTCGGCCGCGTCACGTCGATAGCCGCGCTGGCCGGCGATCTCCAACGTCTGCGACAGCCCGGCGCTCCACTCCTGACGGCGTTCGCTGCTCTGGCCTGCCTGCGGCACGGAGCGGCGCGTCAGGTCAGTGGAGAGTTGCGGGTTGTTGAACAGCAATGCATTTGCGTCTGTCCGCACGCCCTCGGCAGCGACCAGCTGCGCCTGTTTGGCGCGCAGGGTCGGATTGGCCGACTCGGCAAGGCTCAAGGCCTCCGTCAGCGTCAGTCGCTGCGTGGCAGCCGCACCCGTATCGGACGAACCGGCCTGGACCGGAACCTGGGCCGTGCCCGTCGCTTGTGCCCATGCCGCAGTGGGCATAAACACCGTGGAACCGGCGGCCCAGGTGGCATACGCCATCCCGATGGCGTATGCCAGCGTCTTCGATCGCATCGAACTCTCCTCGTTGTGGAAAACAACAGACCGGAAGAATTCGGCGAGAGGCCGGCGCTACGCGATGGGGTGGGTGCGTGAGGGACGGTCTCGCCGAATCAAGCGGCGAGAGTCCAGTTGGGGCGTTCGATGGAGTACGGGACGTGCCGTGGGTGCCCGTAGGTGAGCGCCGCTCGCAGCGGTTCACCGAGATCGGAGACGAATCCCACGACGGCATTCATCACCGGCGACACGCACGTTAAGTGGCAACTGGCGCAGTCGGGATCATCGTCACCGACAAAACTCTTGCTGTCGGGCGAGACTTCGCCGGAAGCTTTCAGCACCTTGCCCTGATGCTTGTGAACGTGATGACCGAAATGCCCGCCGCCGGCACCTTGCTCATGCTGGCAATAGCTCGCAGCAGCGCCCCAGACAAGCTGGAACGGCAGCAGCATAAGCATAAAGATGACGAGGGCGCGGCGCACGGTGGCAGATGGTATCAGGCGTGTGTGTCAGGTCAGCAAACCAGGCCCAGGGCGGGCCAGTACCTGGGCGGCCCGGCCATCAACCGCCGCGCTCGGAGTCGTTCCGGCTCACATAGACGGTCGACGCGACAGCGCCGAAGTCGGCGGGAGCGATCTTCGCCAGCGGCACGGCGCCGTGGTTCGTGGTGTCGAACTTCCAGGAGAACTTCTTGACGCCGTTGACGAAGGTCACGGTGTCGCCGCAGCGCACGTTCAGGGACTTGGCGGTGGTTGCGTCGAACACGCGCGCCCCTTGCGCTTCTGCGACCGGCTGCCCAAAGCGGGACTTGCCGTTCATCAAGGTGTCGCCTGCGGCGAACGCAATGCCGGCGGTCATGGCCAGCGTGGCGGCAAAGGCGGTCGGGATGATATTTTGCGAGCGCATGGGGTCTTCCTATCATTTGGGTTGACGGGCCACCGAGCGCTTTCGCCCGGTGGGTGACGCATCGGCTGCATCACGAACGTCACTCTAGGAAGAGCTCCACGCCAGAAGCCGCCCATTCAGATTACGAAATCGTCATGTTCGAGGTTCGACTGCTGAGGACAATTGCCAGATGCGACTGCTCGTGATCGAAGATGAACCCAAGCTTGCCGAGTATCTGCGCCGAGGACTGACGCAGAGCGGCTACGTCGTCGACGTGGCGAGTGACGGCATCGACGGGCGGCACCTGGCGCTGGAGGGTGACTACGATCTCGTGTTGCTGGATGTGATGCTTCCTGGGATCGACGGATTCGGAGTGCTGAGCGACCTGCGACAGGCCAAGCGCACCCCGGTGCTGATGCTCACGGCGCGGGACAAGGTCGAGGATCGGGTCAAGGGCCTTCGAGATGGTGCCGACGACTATCTGGTTAAGCCCTTTGCGTTTTCCGAACTCCTCGCTCGAATCGAGGCGCTGCTCCGACGTGGCAACCCGGCCCGCGACGCACAGGAGCTCGTTATCCTGAAAATCGAAGACCTCGAAGTGGACCTCGCACGGCGCAAAGCCCATCGCGGTGGGCAACGGCTCGACCTGACCGCCAAGGAGTTTCTGTTGCTGACGCTGCTGCTGCGAAGGCGCGGGCATGTGCTGTCACGCACGCAGCTGGCTGAGCAGGTCTGGGATATGAATTTCGACGGCGGCACCAACATCGTGGAAGTGGCAGTACGGCGCCTGCGCGGCAAGCTCGACGATCCCTTCCAAAGAAAGCTGCTTCACACCGTTCGGGGCATGGGCTACGTGCTCGAAAGCCGTGACACGTGAGGCGCGCGCCGCCTCGCTCCTTGGGGCGCTGGCTCTCATGGTGGCTGGCCGGCCAGACCTTCGTCGGTCTGGGCGTCGTGTGCGTCATCGTGTACTTGGTGACGGGCCTCAGCCTGGCAGCGCGCCAGCGTGATGAACTCGCTCAGCAGGAGGAAGTCGTTCGCCATCTGATGGCGGAAGCAACGCGCGGCGGCGATCTGGTCAGCCTGAAACACAAGCTCGACGACTTCTTCGTCGGCCATAGAGACCTCCGGCTGACACTGCGGACCGCCGAGGGCGCGCCCCTCTACGCGAGCGCCCCCGAGCCAGAAGGTCCAAGCACGACCCGGTGGTCGCGCTTCGAGATGGCATCGCCTCTGGCCGCGGGCGGCGTCCTCCGGGCGGAGTTGAAAATGAACACGGACGCAGATGCGCAGGTCCTGAAGCAACTCGCGTGGACGCTGTTGGCATGCGCCATGGCCGGCGCGCTCGTTGTCTCGGCCGGCGGCTTCTGGCTGGTGCGCCGCGCGATGGTTCCGGTGAGGGAATTGGCGCTTCAGACACAGAGTCTGGGCGCGGCACGACTCAGCCAACGCCTGGATGGGTCGGCGCAGGCCGACGAACTGCAGCCTCTTGTGCAGCAATTCAACGCCCTCCTGGGGCGCCTGGAACAGGCGTACGAACAAATGGAGGGATTCAACGCGGACGTTGCGCATGAACTCAGGACGCCTCTGGCGACCTTGATCGGTGAATGCGAGCTGGCGCTGAACGAAGATGCCGCGCTCGGAGCGCTGCGCGAAGTGTTAGGTTCCAACCTGGAGGAACTGCACCGTCTGTCGGCGGTCGTGAATACCATGCTGTTCCTGTCCCAGGCCGCCCGCGGAGCCGTCGCGCGCAGGGTGCCTGTCCCGAGCCTGGCGGCGCTGGCCGCCGAGGTGATCGAGTTTCACGACGCACCGCTCCAGGAATCGGGTGTCGAAGTTGTGGTCACGGGTGACGCCGAAGGCAATTTCGATGCACCCTTGCTGCGACAGTCCTTGTCGAATCTGCTCGCGAATGCGACCCGGTTCGCCACGGGCGGCTCGACCATCGAAATTGCGATCGCGATTAGGTCAGTCGGTAAGGTGGACGTGTCGGTCAGCAACCTCGGCGCCGAGATCGACGCAGCTCATCTGCCGCGCCTGTTCGACCGCTTCTACCGAGCCGATCCGGCACGCGAACATGGCGCTGCGAACCACGGGCTGGGGCTGTCAATCGTCGCGGCCATCGCTCGCATGCATGGTGGGCAGCCCTATGCCCGCTGCAACAACGGCAGGACCACGATTGGATTCGACATGGCGCGGGGGTAGGACCCGCAGCTAGAACCGGCGTCAGGCGCCCTTTGCCGGTGGAAGCGTTGCGGATCGTGTGTTGGACGCAAAGGCGACGACAACCACGAGCAAAACGGTCAGCTGTGCCAGCAGCGTCTGCCACGTGGGCCGGATGCCCAGGATGTCGATGCGCGGGAAGGCAACCGGGCTCGAGTGTATCCAGCCGGCTTCCTGCAGCCCGGCGATGCCCTTGCCGGCGAGCACCACAGCAAGCACCGCCACCAGCAGGGAACTGGCCGCGAAGAACTTGCCGATCGGCAACCTCGCGCTGGTGCGCAACAAGACCGCGGCCACGACGCCCAGCACGGCCATGCCCGCCCCGAGACCGGCGAGCAGCGGCCAGCCGTTGCCCTCGGTCCAGAGCGCGGCATAGAACAGCACTGTCTCGAACACCTCGCGGTAGACGGCGATGAAGGCCAGCGAGAACAGGAACCAGGCGGCGCGCTTGGTTAGCGCCGACGACATCTTTTCTTTGAGGTAAACCTGCCAGCGGCCGGCCACGCTCTTCTGATGCATCCACATGCCAACGCCCAGCAGCACGACGGCGGCAAACAGCGATGAGAATCCTTCGGTCAGTTCCCGGCTCGCTCCGCTGACGCTGACCAGATAGGTCGCCACGGCCCAGGTCACGCCGCCTGCGGCCAGCGCAGCGATCCAGCCGGCGTGCACGTAGACCAGCACATCCTGCCGCTCGGCTTTCTTGAGGAAGGCCACCATGGCCACGACCACCAGCAACGCTTCCAGTCCTTCGCGCAGGAGGATGGTCAATGCACCGATGAACGCGGCGGCTGCATCATTGTCCGATGGCGCCAAGGCCTTCTCTGCGTCGTTCAGCAAGCCCTGCAATGCCAGCGCCGACGCCTGCACGTCTTCGACGGTGCCGCTCGCCACCTTGGCTCGGAAAGCCACCATGCCGGCCTCAATCTTCTCAAACAGCGGGCGATCACGCGTCGCCAGCGCCGGTTCGACCGGCTCGAACCCGTCGAGGTAGGCCGACAAGGCCAGTTTGGTCGCCGTCGCGCGATCACCGGCGCGTGCAGCAGCGACACTTTCCGCGAGCTTGGCCTTGGCGACCGAAGTACCGCCCGGCTTGTTCGCGGCCAAGGCCTGCGGATTGGCGCGCAGGTAGGCCGTCAACGACCTGGCTGACACGGCGTCAAGCCGGTCGGCCAGCGCGTGTTCGGAGGTCTGCGTCAATGCATCCAGGCCGCTCATCGCCTCGCGTGCCTTAGCGCTGTTCTGCCAGAGCGTTGCGCCCGCCGACGTGTCGGCTGCGGCGTAGGGCAAGGTGCCGACGAAGAACGCCAGCGCCCAGCGGTCTTCTTCCGGCAAGGCGCCGAAGCTGGCCATCGCGGTGCCGTTCACGCCATTGCTGATGACCTGGTGCAGCGCGAAAAGCGAGCGTTCGCGCGCCCGCAGGTGCTCCGACAAGGCCGTGGGCTTGGGGTCGAGGCTGGCCGCCGTCGGGCCATCACCATGCCCCTGCGGGCCGTGACAGGCGGCGCATTGCGCCTGGAACAGCTGCGCACCGCGACGAAGATCGGGAGCTTGCGCAGGCGCGATCGGGAACGGGTAGGCCTTCAGCACCTCGCCGGCCAGGCCATGTGCAAGTTGCGCCACGACTGTCGGGTCGGCCTTGTCGGCCACCGCCTGCCTCAGTTGAGCCGCCTGCTTTTGCAGGTTGGCGCTGGCATCCCCGCGCGGCAATTCGCCCATCTGTCGTTCGGCCGCCGCAGAGAACTCTTGCATCTCGGCATATTCCGACGCCTTCAGGATCACTCCGTTCGCCACGGCGCCACCGTAGTCCACGGCAACGTAGTCGAGCAACTGCCAGACCTGCTTGGACTTGGCGTCCACGCCGGCCTCCGCCGCGTGGCCCGCGGAGACGAAGCCGAGGAGCGCCGCAAAGGCGAGAGCGATCAACCGCAGGTGGCGACGCGATGAAGCCATGACAAGAGCCCGAACATATTCAATACGAATGATTCTAATTTCTATTGCGTGCGCGGGCCAACCTTTGGGGTCGGGGGCCTGGGGTCCAGGCCCATCAGCTTCTCAGGATGACGTGAGCCGAACTCGATAGCGGTAGCAGTTCGGCAACGCCCTGGACCAGCCGAGCACTGCGATGTGCGAAGCGTTCATGCGCCGCCGGCCTCGGCGCCACGGCAATCCGCCGGCACTCTCATCGGCGCAGCAGCCGCAGGCCGTTGGCCACGACCAACAGGCTGGCGCCCATGTCGGCAAACACCGCCATCCACATGGTCGCGCTGCCGAACACCGCGAGCACCAGGAACACGGCCTTGATGCCCAGCGCGAGGGCAATGTTCTGCCACAGCACCGCGTGCGTCTCGCGCGACAGGCGGATCGTCGTGGCCACGCGGCGCAGGTCGTCCGTCATGATGACCACGTCCGCCGCTTCCATCGCCACATCGGTACCGGCACCGCCCATGGCGAAGCCGATGTCGGACTGCGCCAGCGACGGCGCGTCGTTGATGCCGTCACCCACCATCGCCGTCATGCCGAGCGTGCGCTGCGAGTCCTGAATCGCCGCCTGCTTGTCCTGCGGCAACAGGTCACCTCGCGCGTCCTCGATACCCGCTTGCGTGGCGATGGCGCGCGCGGTGCTGGCGTTGTCGCCAGTCAGCATCACCGGCGTCACGCCAAGCGCTTTGAGTGCGGCGACGGCCTGGGTCGATGAGGCCTTCAGCGTGTCGGCGACCGCGAACAGCGCGAGGACATGGCCGTCTGAAGCAAGCAGCGTCACCGTGCGCCCTGCTGTCTCGTGCTCGGCGAGCTTGGCCTCCAGTTCGGTGCTGCACGACCCACGATCGTGAATCAACCGGTGATTGCCCAAGGTGTAGGCCGTACCGTCCACGCGGCCCTGGACACCACGCCCGACCAGGGCTTCGAAGTCGGCCACGTCCAGGCGCTGGCCCGGCAGCCCCTCGGCGATGGCTTTGGAGACCGGGTGGTCGGATCGGGCCGCGAGGCTCGCGCCGATGGCCGCCGGGTCGGAGTTGGACAGCGCTTCCCAGCGCACGAGGCGCGGCTTGCCTTCCGTGATGGTGCCGGTCTTGTCGAGCGCGACGGCCTTGATGAGCCGGGCCTGCTCCAGGTAGGTGCCGCCCTTGATGAGGATGCCCTTTCGCGCCGCAGCCGCTAGGCCGCTAACGATCGTGACCGGTGTCGAAATGACCAGCGCGCACGGGCAGGCGATCACCAGCAGCACCAGCGCCTTGTAGGCCGCTTGCAGCCACGGCACGCCGCCGAGCAAAGGCAGCAGCAGCGCCACCGCCACCGCGATCCCGAAAACGGCTGGCGTGTAGATGGCCGCGAAGCGGTCCACGAATCGCTGCGTCGGTGCGCGCGAGCCTTGCGCCTGCTCGACCGCGTGGATGATGCGGGCCAGCGTCGACTCGCTCGCGGCGGCCGTGACGCGGATTTCGAGGGCACCGGTCTGGTTGATCGTGCCTCCGAACACCGGATCATTCACCGTCTTGTCGACGGGAATGCTCTCGCCGGTCACCGGGGCCTGGTCGATCGCGCTGTTGCCTGCGGTCACGACACCATCGAGCGGCACTCGCTCGCCGGGCTTGATCCGAACGACGCTGCCGACGGCGATGCCGCTGGTCGGCACGCTGACCCAGGTTCCGTCCGCTTGGCGCGCCTCGGCTGCTTCTGGTGCCAGTGCCATCAAGCCCTTGATCGCATTGCGCGCCCGATCGACCGAGCGCGCCTCGATGAGTTCGGCTATCGCGTAGAGCGCCATCACCATCGCCGCTTCCGGCCACTGGCCGAGGATGAACGCGCCTGTGACGGCCACGCTCATCAGCGCGTTGATGTTGAGGCTCCCGCGGCGCAGCGCATTCAGCCCCTTTTTGTACGTGTCCAGTCCGGCCAGCCAGATGGCGATACCCGCGACGGCCATGCCGGCCAGTTGCCAGGTCAGCAACGCTGGCGCGAAGTACGACAAGGCTTCGGCCGCGACGGCCAGCACGAGGGCCGAACCGAGTCGCTTGATGCCCGACTCAGCGCCATGCGCATGCCCGTCGTCGTGGTCATGGTCGTGCTCATCGTGAGCGTGGTTGCGCTCGTGCGCCTCTCCGCTGCGTCCCTTGGGGTCCCGCGCCGTCGCCAGCGGCTGTGGGTCGAAGCCGACTTTTCGGATCGCTTCAAGGGCCTGTGGCAGGTGCCGGGCATCGGCGTCGATCGCCAGCGTGCGGGCACCGAGTTGGAAGCTCAAACTGCGGATGCCGGGCAGCGGCTCCAGCGCGCGGCGGATTTCGCCTTCTTCCGAGGCGCAGTCCATCGTAGCGATCCGAAACACGGAACGGTCTTTGGTCGGACCGGCAGCAACGCTCTCGGCGTGATCGCAGCAGGCGGCGCCGTCGCAAGCGGTGGCGCCTTCGATGGGCTTGATCTTGATATCCATGCACGCATTGGAAACCCTGTAGTAGGTGTAGAGTCAAGGAGTCGGCGATTGCCTCATGTTGCCGGGCAACCAGGAGCCTGCAGATGAAGATCGGTGAACTGGCAAAGGCGACCGGCTCACTGGTCGAGACGATTCGCTTCTACGAGCGCGAAGGTCTGCTGCCGCAGGCGAAACGCACCGACGGCAACTACAGAATCTACGGCCAAGACCACGCCGAGCGTCTGGGGTTCATCCGCAACTGCCGCAACCTCGACATGACCCTCAACGAGATACGGGCGCTGCTTCGATTCAGGGAAGCACCGACCGAGAACTGTGGTGAGGTCAATGCGCTGCTCGACGTGCACATCGGCCACGTGGCCGACCGCATCCGAGAACTGAAGTTGCTCGAGAAGAACCTGAAGACGCTTCGCTTGCAGTGTCAGGAAGCGAACGTATCGAAGGATTGCGGCATCCTTCAGGGACTTTCCGACGCGACCGAAACTTCGTCGCGGAAGTCACAGCGATCACTGCGTGTTCATGGTTCGCATTGACGCTTCCACCACGCGCGAGCGCGGCACTTTGCACAATGAAGCGGTGACGCAGCCGCGCGAGTGACCGCCGAGTTGTTCAGCCTTTCTGTTGCGATGCAAGTTTGCGGCAGACGCCCGGGTGCCTGTGCGTATGTCGGCGCGAGGCGATGCATCCGATCGCTATGAGTTTCGCAAGTGCTGTTCTTGTCGGGATCTTGCTGGTGCTCTGCATCGGGCCCCTCGGCGCGCTCGCACCTATTTGATGGTTGGCCAAACACGCACGCTGTCGTGGCTGACAGCACGGGAGAGCACGCTGCACCGTGCACGGTCCCCGACTTCAGACCCTGTGTCACACAGTCTTCCGTGCGCATGACCGATCGCGATCGGGTCGGCATCCACATGACCCGCGCACCGCGCACGACAACCGAGACCGCGAAGACCCGTCGTTCGTGGCCGTTCGCGGAGCACCGCGCACAGCGGCCCAACGGTTTACCCCTTGGTTTACCCCTGACGGCGCAGAAAGAAAAACGGGTTAGCACCTTTCAGCGCTAACCCGTTGATTTTTTTGGCGGAGTGGACGGGACTCGAACCCGCGACCCCCGGCGTGACAGGCCGGTATTCTAACCAACTGAACTACCACTCCGCGGCTGTTCAAGCGAGTCTTGGACTATAGCATGGCTCGGAAGGCCTTTGCAACGCAGAGCAAGAAGAATTCGAAGCATGGCGACAATGCGCCCCATGCCCGCTGCCTTGCTGATGCTGCTTTCCACGCTGTTGTTCGCCACCATGGGCGTGACGGTCAAGCTCGCCTCTGCCCATTACGGGACCGGTGAGATCGTCTTCTACCGCGGGCTGGTCGGCGCCAGCCTGATGGCGCTGCTGGCGCGCCATCGCGGCATTCCGCTGCGCACGCCGGTGCCGGCCATGCACTTCTGGCGCGGCTTCAGCGGCGTCAGCGCACTCACCCTGTGGTTCTACGCGATTGGCAATCTGCCGCTGGCCACCGCGGTGACGCTGAACTACATGTCCTCGGTGTGGATGGCGCTCTTCCTGTTGGGCGGCGCGGTGCTGATGGGTGCCAACCGGGTCGATGGCCGCCTGGTCCTGACCGTGCTGCTCGGCTTTGCCGGGGTCGCCATGATCCTGCGGCCGACGATCGAGCAGAACCAGCTCTGGCACGGCCTGACCGGCCTGCTGTCCGGCATCCTCTCCGCCACAGCCTATCTCCAGGTCACCGCGCTCGGGCGCGCCGGCGAGCCCGAGGTGCGGGTGGTCTTCTACTTCTCGCTGGGCGGCATGATCGTCGGCGCCGTGATCGCGCTGATCGAGGGGCCCCATGCCCACACGTCCGCCGGCGCGGCGCTGCTGCTGGCCACCGGCCTGCTGGCCACGGTGGCGCAACTGTTGATGACCCGCGCCTACGCGATCGGCCGGCCATTGGTGAACGCCAGCCTGCAATACATGGGCATCGTGTTCTCGTTCGGCTATGGCGTCTGGCTGTTCAAGGACCCGATCACCGGGCTGGCCCTGGCCGGCATGGTGACCATCATCCTTGCCGGTGTCGCCGCCACCGCCTTGCGCAACGAGTCGGCACCGCAAGCCGGCTCGCCGACGGCAGAATCCTGAAGGCTTGACGCCGCTCAATCGGCACGGCGATTGCCGGCGCACACTGCCAGTCATGCCGGGCGTCCAGCCCGGACGCCATCCCACTCAGGAGGTCAGCATGTTCAAGCGCATCCTCGTCCCCACCGATGGTTCCGACATCACCGGCAAGGCGGTACAGACCGCGATCGACCTGGCCAAGGTCACCGGCGCGCAGTTGTCGACGATCAGTGTCAAGGAGCCCTTCCCCTACAGCGCGATTTCCGAGATGCAGCCGGTACCGCCCCAGGAGTTCTACGACGCGCAGGAGCGCATTGCCGCCGAGCGCGTGCGCGCCGTGGTCGAGGCTGCGAAGGGAGCGGGCATGGCCTGCGAGGGCTTCACGGTCGAGGCGCTGCACCCCTGGGAAGCGATCCTCGACCAGGCCAAGCAGCAGGGGTGCGACCTGATCGTGATGGCCTCGCACGGCCGGCGCGGCATGGCTGCACTGCTGCTGGGCAGCGAAACCAGCCGCGTGCTGACGCACAGCCCGCTGCCGGTGCTGATCGTCAAGTAGCGGCAGCTTCTTCGAGCGCCAACGCTTCCGGGTACAGCGCCTGCGCGGCGATGCGCAGACGCTGCGCCGGTTCCGGCACGCTGCAGGCAATGGCATGGGCCGGGCGTGACGTATCCCGTTGCGCCGGTGCTGCCACCGCGCGGCCACGCGCATCGGTCAGCGTTGCAACGATCGGGGTGTTGGCGCTTGCGCCCCGGCGCACCACGATGCCGAGCTCGCCACTGGCCAGCCGCACCAGGCAACCAGGCGGGTAGATGCCAAATTCCTTGATCAGCATGGCCGCCAGCGGATCGCCAGGGTTCTCGATGAACAACTGCTGCGCCGCCAGCTGCGCTGGCAGCGCCGGCCGCGTCGCACGGGCACTGTGCTTGGCCGTGAACTGGTCGGTCAGTCGCAGCAGTTGCGACAGGGTTCCCGGCTCGACCCGACCGGTCGGATAACCGCCACCCCCGGTTCGCTCGTGGTGGTCTTCGACCGCCGTCAGCCAGGGCTCGTCGTCGAGACCTGCCGCGCGCAGCATCATCGATGCCTGCGCCGGATGGTCGGCAATCTGTTCGCGCTGCCGACGCGTCGGCGGCGTGGCCTGCACCGCCAGGCGCCCTTGCAGTTCGATGATCGCGAGGTTCATCGTCAGCGCCGCACCGATGGCGCGCTGACGGTCGCCTTCGTCCCAGCCCAGGCGCCGTGCAAGCAGGCTGCAGACGCATGCCACGTGCAGCGCATGCGTGGTGCCGTAGTGCTGGAACTGACCATGGTCCTGGCGCAGGATCAGGAACAGCAGCAGGTCGGTATTGATCTCGCTGAGCGCATGCACATGGCCGGCAGCCTCGCGCACCCGCTTGAGGAAGTGCTGCTCCCGCGGGCTGGACAGCACTGCCGCCAGGTTCTCGCACAAGCGGTCCCAGCGCTCGAACGGCGTGCCCCGGAGCGGCGGCGCCGCAGCCGGGGCGGCCGCCGGCGCCGGGGCGGCGCTTGCCGCCTCCTGCGCATCGACGAACACGCCGCGGTCCAGCAGCGCCTGCAGCATCTCGTCGCTGCCCACCACATGGCCCTTGCCCAGCAGCAGGTTGCCGCGCTGGTCGCGCACGCCCCAGGGCAGCGGCAGGCCGGGGGCCAGCGCGTCCTTCAGCTCGGCGAGCGGCAGCAGCTTCATCGCGGGGCAGGGCAATCGGAATGCATCTGCCTCGTATATCGGCCGCCGAAAGGCATGCTTGAGCGCCGAAATGTCAGCGCTTGTCGCGCGTCGTCAGGGTTCGTGCAACAGGCTGCGCGCCAGCACCACGATGGCAAGCCCGGCGCCGATCCAGGCCAGCTGGGCGGCCGTCGAGCGCCACGGCAGGCGCCGCTGCAACTGGGGCAGCAGATCGGCCACCGCCACATAGACGAAGCTGCTGCTCGCCGCCACCAGCAGGTACGGAAACAACGCCTCCCAGGGCCCGACGATGAAGTAGCCCAGCACGCCGCCGACCACCGACGACAGGCCCGACAGCGCGTTGTACAGCAGCGCCTTGCCGCGGCTGAAGCCGGCGTTGAGCAGCACGATGTAGTCGCCCACCTCCTGCGGAATCTCGTGCGCGATGATCGCCAGCGAGGTCACCAGCCCCAGCCTCGCATCCGCCAGGAAGGCGGCCGCAATGATGATGCCGTCGCAGAAGTTGTGGATGCTGTCGCCCACCAGCACGCTCCAGCCGCCGCGACCGGCCTGCTCGGCATCGAAGTGGTGGTGGTGCTCGTGGCCGTCACCTTCGTGGTGATGCCCGTGGCGGTACAGCTCGGCCTTCTCGAGCAGGAAGAAGAACAGCAGCCCGGCCAGCAGCGTGACGAACAGGCGGTGCGGGCTGACCGTGGACTCGAAGGCTTCCGGCAACACGTGCAGCAGCGCGGTACCCAGCAGCACGCCGACCGACAGGCTGACCAGGTGCCGCACCAGGCGCCCGAGCAGGCTCAAGGTCAGCGAGGCCGCGATCACCACCGAGAGGAGCCCGCCGGCCGTGGTGGCCAGGACGATGTAGAACAGCGTCATCGCGGCGTCAGGCCACGCCCTGGGCCTTGAACCAGGCCAGGCAGCGCTGCCAGCCGTCCTCGGCCGCGGCCTGGCGATAGCTGGGCCGGTAGTCGGCATGGAAGGCATGCGGCGCGTCGGGGTAGACGACGATCTCGGATCGTCGGGCCGCGGCGCTGCCGGTCGCCAGCGCGGCCTTCATGCGATCGACCGTGGCCACCGGAATGCCGCCGTCCTGCCCGCCGTACAGGCCGAGCACGGGCGCCTTCAGCTCGCCGGCCAGGTCGATCGGGTGCCTGGGCATCAGGCCGTTGCTCGTGCCCACGAGCCGCCCGTACCAGGCCACGGCCGCCTTCACGCGGGGGCTGTGGCTCGCATACAGCCAGGTGATGCGCCCGCCCCAGCAGAAGCCGGTGACCGCCAGCTTCGACGCATCGGCGCCCTGGGCCTGGGCCCAGGTCGCCGCGGCGTCCAGGTCGCCCATCGCCTGCGCATCCGGCACCTTGTCGACCACTTCGGCCAGCAGCTTCGAGACCTCGCCATACGAACCGGCATCGCCCTGCCGCACGAACAACTCGGGCGCCACGGTGAAGTAACCCCGCTTGGCAAAGCGCCGCGCAACGTCGGCAATGTGCTCGTGCACGCCGAAGATCTCGCTGACCAGCAGCACCACCGGCGCATGGGCCCTGCCGGCGGGCGCCGCACGGTAGGCCGGCATCTTGAAGTCCCCGACCGGGATCGTCACCTCGCCGACCAGCAGGCCTTCTGCATCGGTCTTCACGACGCTCTGCGCCGTCACCGGCAGCACCGCGGCCGCGAAGCCGGTGCCCAGGCTGCCGCGCACGAAGCGGCGGCGGCTGAAGTCGCGCGCCGGCACGAGGCTATCGAGGTCCTGTTGCAGCATGAAGCAGATCTCCCTGTGGGGGCACCGATTCTAGAGACGGCCCCTGATGCATCACGGGCGCGACAGGAATAGCCGCTAGCATCTCGCCCCATGCCTTCTCGCCTGCCGCGGGCCAATGCGCCCCTTGCCGCGATCGACATGGGGTCGAACAGCTTTCGCCTCGAGATCGGTCAACTCCAGCATGGTCGCTACCGACGCATCGCCTACCTGAAGGAGACCGTGCGGCTGGGCGCCGGCCTCGACGAGAACGGCTACCTCACCGAAGAGGCGGCGCAGCGCGGGCTGCAGTGCCTGGCCAAGTTCGCACAGCGCCTGCATGGCTTCGACCCCGCGCAGGTGCGCGCGGTGGCCACGCAGACCCTGCGCGAAGCCCGCAACCGAGATGCCTTCCTGGTGCGCGCCGAATCAACGCTGGGCCATCCGATCGAGGTGATATCTGGCCGCGAGGAAGCGCGCCTGATCTATGCCGGCGTGGCCCACCTGCAGCCCAGCGAAGCCTCGCGCCTGGTGATCGACATCGGCGGCCGCAGCACCGAGATGATCCTCGGCCGCGGCCGCGTGCCCGTGGTGGCCGAATCGTTCAAGACCGGCAGCGTGAGCCTGTCGATGCGCTGGTTTCCCGACGGCCGCTTCACCGAACAGATGTTCCGGGACGCCCAGGTGGCCGCCGGTGCCGAGCTCGAGGAAGCGCTCGAGCCCTTCGCGCCGCGGCACTGGCAGCAGGCGCTCGGCTCTTCGGGCACCGCCGGCGCCGTGTCGCAGGTGTTGCAGGCGGCCGGCCTGACCGATGGCCGCATCACCCCCGACGGCCTGCGCTGGTGCATCGCCCAGTGCCTGGCCGCGGGCCATGTCGACCGGCTGAAGCTGCCCTCGCTGAGCGAGGACCGCAAGCCGATCATCGGCGGCGGCCTGTCGCTGCTGTACACGCTGTTGACGCACTTCGGCATCGAGGCACTGCATCCGGCCAAGGGCGCGCTGCGCCAGGGCGTGATCGTCGACCTGCACGAGCGCCACGCCACGCAGCGCGGCAGCGGCGGCGGCGACGTGCGCGACCACACCATCGCCGAACTGCAGCAGCGCTTCGATGTCGATGTGGAGCAGGCCGCGCGCGTGCGTGCGGTGGCCACCAGCCTGTTCGAGCAGGCGCTGCCGCAGGTCGACGACGAAGCGCAGCGCGAGCTGGGCTGGGCCTGCGAGCTGCACGAGATCGGACTGATGGTCTCGCACCACGACCACCACCGCCACAGCGCCTACCTGCTGTCGCACGCCGATGCCGCCGGCTTCTCGCAAAGCCAGCAGCGCCGCATGGCCGAACTGGTGCTGGGCCAGCGCGGCGGGCTGCGCAAGCTCGAGGCCCAGCTGTGCAGCGAGCGTTTCGCCTGGCAGGTGATGGCGCTGCGTTTAGGCGTTATCGCCTGCCATGCGCGCGGCGATCTCGAACCCGACGCGCTGCGGCTCGCGCGCAGCGGCCGCCATGCGCTGCTGCGCTGCGATGCCGCCTGGGCCGAAGCCCATCCGCGCACGCTGCACCAGCTGCGCGAGGAAGTCGAGGCCTGGAGCCGCCACGAAGCGCCGCGCCTGCAGCTGCAGGTCGGCGGCTGACGCAGCGCAGGCTACAGCTTGTCCGGCGAGCGCACGGACACCAGCACCACCTCGGCCTGGCCGTCGCGCACCCGGTGGCGCAACCACCACGCGGCGCCCTTCTTGACGCCCCAGGCAGGACACTGCAGCGCATCGGCCCCCGCCATCAGGTAAGCCGCCGTCTGGCCGAGCGTCGGCTGGTGGCCGACGATCAGCACCGGTTCGCGGCTGTCCGGCCAGCGCGCGGCGGCCAGCAACTGGCTCGCGCCCGCGCCCGGCGCCAGGCTGTCGATCAGCCGGTACTTGCGGCCCAGCGCATCGGCCGTCTGCCGCGTGCGCAGCGCCGGACTGACCAGCACCTTGGTGCTCTCGGGCAGGAAGCGGTTGAGCCATTCGGCCATGCGTTGCGCCTGCTTCTGACCGCGCATCGTCAGCGGCCGCTGCAGGTCGTCCTCGCCCTCGGTGGCGTCACGGGCTTCGGCATGGCGCCAGAGGATCAGGTCCATCGCGGGTCGGGGTCAGCCAGCGTGATAACGCGCCATCAGCGCGGCCTGGGCGCTCTTGCCGCTGTCGGCCACGCGCCGGTAGCTGCCGTCGGGCGACTGCAGCCAGGCATCGCGCTCGTCGTGCAGATAGGGCACCAGGCATTCGTCGATCACCCGCTGGCGCAGTTGCGAGTCGCGCACCGCCCAGGCCAGCTCGATGCGCCGGAACATGTTGCGGCCCATCCAGTCGGCGCTGGAGAGGTACAGCACTTCCTCGTCCTCGCTGGCGCCCCAGCGGAAGTACAGCACCCGCGTGTGCTCGAGGAAGCGGCCGACCACCGAGCGCACCCGCACCCGGTCGGTGGCGCCGGGCACGCCCGCCGGCAGCATGCAGGCACCGCGCACGATCAGGTCGACCTCCGCCCCCGCCTGCGCGGCATGCACCAGGGCCCCGATCAGCGCCGGGTCGGTCAGCGCGTTGATCTTCAGCACCACCCGCGCCGGCCGGCCCGCGCGCGCGGCCTTCGCCACCTCGGCCAGGTGCGCCATCAGGCGGCGGTGCAGCACGAAGGGCGCGGTCAGCAGATGGCGCTGCCAGCGCACCCGCGTCAGGCTGGTGAGCTGGTGGAACACCGCATCGGCATCGGCCGTCAGGTGCGGGTCGGCCGTCAGCATGCCGACATCGGTGTACAGCTTCGCCGTCGACGGGTTGTAGTTGCCGGTGGACAGGTGCACGTAGCGCCGCAAGACCGTCGCACCGCGTGCGCCCGACTCGCGCCGCGTCACCAGCAGCAGCTTGGCATGGGTCTTGAACCCGACGATGCCGTAGACCACCTGCGCGCCCACCGCCTCCAGCCGCTCGGCCCAGTTGATGTTGGCTTCTTCGTCGAAGCGGGCCTTGAGCTCCACCACCGCGATCACTTCCTTGCCGCGGCGCGCGGCATCGATCAGCAGTTCCATCAGCACCGAGCGGTTGCCGGTGCGGTAGATGGTCTGCTTTATCGCCAGCACGTCGGGGTCCTGCACCGCCTCGCGCAGGAACTGCACCACCGGCTCGAAGCTCTCGAACGGATGGTGCAGCAGCACGTCGCGCTCGCGCAGTCGCGCCAGGATCGATTCGCCCGGCGGCAGCTGCTGCGAAGGCCAGGCCGGCTCGAAGGGCGGGAAGCGCAGGTGCGGTGCGTCGACCTGGTCGATCAGCTGGTTCAGCCGCACCAGGTTCACCGGGCCGTTGACGCGGTACAGCGCGGCCTCGGGCAGCGCGTACTGGTCGAGCAGGAAGCGCCACAGCGCTTCGGGGCAGCTCTTCACCACCTCGATGCGGATGGCCTGGCCGAAGTGCCGCGTGGTCAGCCCGGTGCGCAGCGCCTGGCGCAGGTTGGCCACATCCTGCTCGTCGACGTCGAGGTCCGAGTCGCGCGTCACGCGGAACTGCGAGAACGCATCCACCGGCCGGCCGCCGAACAGCGTCTCGAGGTGGGCACGGATCACGCTGGTCAGCAGCACGAAGCCCTGCGTGCCGGCCGGGCACAGCTCGCGCGGCAGCGCGATCACGCGGGGCAACACGCGCGGCACCTTGACGATGGCAATCGGGTTCTCGCGCCCGAAGGCGTCCTTGCCGCCCAGGTGGACGATGAAGTTCAGCGACTTGTTGGCCACCTGCGGGAACGGGTGCGCCGGATCCAGACCCACCGGCACGAGCAGCGGCCGCACCTGCGACTCGAAGAACCGAGCGACCCAGTCGCGCTGGGCGGCATTGCGCTCGGCATGGTTGAGGATCACGATGCCTTCGCGCTGCAGTGCGGGCATCACCTCGTCGTTGAACAGCGCGTACTGCTGGTCGATCATCGCGTGGGCGTCGGCCGCCACGGCGCGCAACGCATCGCGCTGCGGCCCGCCGCCGGGCGCCTCGCGCATCGCTTCCAGCGCATCGGCGAAACGCACCTCGAAGAACTCGTCGAGGTTGGACGAGACGATGGTGATGTAGCGCAGCCGCTCCAGCAGCGGCACGTCCGCCCGGCTGGCCTGGGCCAGCACGCGGCGGTTGAATTCCAGGATGGCCTGCTCGCGGTTCAACAGCGGCGGCAGGCCCGGCTGCTCGGGGCTGGAGGACGTCATCGCAGACAGCATATGACGCTCGTGCGACAAGTCTGTGACATGGCCGCCGCGCACCTGCGGCACGGCGGCCACAGCCTGCGAGAGCGGTGTTTCCCTGTCTTGGTCCGGCGCTGCCATGCTGCGATCATCGCGCGTGGAGAACCCTCATGACAGTGCCTGACTTGCTCCTGTCACAGGCTCGGAGGCCGCGCCTGGCTGCCCTGCTGGCCCTTGCCTGCCTGGCGCAGCTGCCCGGCTGCGGCGGCGGCGGCGATGGCGGCGGTACCGCGGCGCCGCCGCCGGTTGCTTCCGGCTTCACCGATCCGACGGTCTACGCCACCGACGCGAACGCCTCGCTCGCCACGCCCAGCGAGGCCCGCTCGATCACGCAGCATCGGCTGGTGCTGGCCGGCGGCGCGCTCGACTACACCGCCACCGCGGGCCACCTGACGGCCAACGAGGTCGGCAGCGGCACGCCGCAGGCCTCGTTCTTCTACGTCGCCTACACGCTCAATGGCGCCAACCCGGCCACGCGGCCGGTCACCTTCTTCTACAACGGCGGTCCGGGCTCGGCCTCGCTGTGGCTGCACATGGGTTCCTTTGGCCCGAAGCGGCTGGACACGCGCATGCCGAGCAATCAGATCGCCAGTTCGTTCGCGCTGGTCGACAACGCCGAGACGCTGCTCGATGCCAGCGACCTGGTGTTCGTCGACGCGGTGGGCACCGGCTTCTCGCAAGCCATCGCGCCGGCCACCAACCGCAGCTTCTGGGGCGTGGATGCCGATGCCAAGGTGTTCCGCGACTTCATCGCACGCTACCTGGCCGTCAATGGCCGCAGCGCCTCGCCGCGGGTGATCTTCGGTGAGTCCTACGGCACCACGCGCTCGGCGGTGCTGGCCGAGGAGCTCGAAGCTGCCGGCATCGGCGTCGACGGCGTGGTGCTGCTGTCCTCGGTGCTGGACTACAACAGCAACTGCGGCGTCGTCGACGACGCCGGCAGCTCCTGCGGGGGCTACCTGCCAAGTTACGCAGCCACCGGCGCCTGGTTCAACCGCGTCCAGCCGGCGCCGGCCGATGTCACGGCCTTCGTGCTGCAGGCGATGAGCTTTGCCGACGAGCGCTACGGCCCTGCGCTGTCGGCCTATCTGGTCAGCCACACGCTGCCGGCGCCACAGCTGATCACCGACCTGGCGGCGATCACGGGCCTGCCCGGGGCGCAATGGCAGGCACGGCTGAACCTGTCGCCCGACGTGTTCCGTTCCGAGCTGCTGCCGGGCCAGTTGCTGGGCCGCTACGACGCCCGTGTCGCCGGGGCCGCCAACGGGCCGCTGGCCGCGGATGGCGACCCCTCGCTGACGGTGATCCAGTCGGCCTACATCCAGGCCACGCGCAGCTACCTGGCGCAGGACCTGGCCTATACCTCGCCATCCACCTACAGCGATTTCAGCAACGCGATCAACTTCTGGCGCTTCACGCATGACGGCAAGCCGCTGCCCGACGCCGTGCCCGACCTGGCCTCCGCGATGACCTTGAACCCGCGGCTGCGCGTGCTGTCGCTCAACGGCCAGCACGACCTGGCCACGCCGTTCCAGCAGACCCGCATCGACCTGCGACGGCTGCCGGCGCAATCGCGCATTGCCTTCCACCACGTCGGGGGCGGGCACATGACCTACCTCGACGATGCGGGCCGCCGCGCCCAGCGCGCGGCGCTGGGCGACTTCTACCGCAGCCTGAGCAGCACCCCCAGGGTCAGCCCAGTGGCCCGACCCGCCCCCCAAGGGGGTCTGAGGAGCCCGGCAGAGCCGGCTCTCCTCAGGAGCACGCCATGAACGCCGCCCGCCTGATCTGGCTCGGCCTGTTGCTGCTGCCGGCCGCGTTGCACGCCGCAGACGAGCCGATGGCCCGCCGCGCCGACCCCTGGGTGCCGCCGGCCGCGCGCATCCGCAGCGCCGATGCCCCCACCGCAGGCCCCGCGCTGCAGGCCCAGGTGATCGACAAGCTGCGCCGCCGCTTCGACGCGGCCGACCCGCGCGGCTACGGCGCGATCACCCGCACCCAGGCCGAGCGCGCCGGCCTCGGCTTCGTCAGCCAGCATTTCGACCGCATCGACACTCAGCGCAGCGGCAGCATCAGCTTCGACGAGCTGCAGCGCTACCTCGCGAAGTCAGCGGCCGAGCGCTAGTCCCCCCGGCAGGAGACAGGCCGCGCAGCGGCCAGGGGCGCGGGCTGGTCGTTGGAGCCGCCAAACCCGATCCGAGTTTCCCGGTCGGGTTTGGTCAGCCCCTCGGGGGCGGCCGCCAGGCGGCCGGGGCCAACACTCAATGGGCCTTGTCCCAGTTGGGACCGATGCCGATCTCCGCCAGCAAGGGCACGCTCAGCTGCGCGACGCCGGCCATCAGGCGCGGCACCTCGGTGCGCACCCAGTCGAGCTCGTCCTCGGGCACCTCGAACACCAGCTCGTCGTGCACCTGCATCACGATCGCGGTGCGGCGCTGCTGCGCATCGAGCGCGGCCTGCACCGCGATCATCGCCAGCTTGATCAGGTCGGCCGCGGTGCCCTGCATCGGCGCGTTGATCGCCTGCCGCTCGGCACCGGAACGGCGCGGGCCGTTGCCGCCGCGGATGTCCGGCAGCTCGATGCGGCGGCCGAACAGCGTTTCGACGTAGCCGCGCGCCGCGGCCTGCGCCTTGGTCTCGTCCATGTAGCGCTTGACGCCGGCAAAGCGCGAGAAGTAGCGGTCGATGTAGTCGCGCGCCGCCTTCTGCTCGATGCCCAGCGACTGCGCCAGCCCGAACGCGCCCATGCCGTAGATCAGACCGAAGTTGATGGTCTTGGCATAGCGCCGCTGCTCGCTGGTGACCGCCTCGGGTGCCACGTTGAACACCTCCGACGCGGTGGCGCGGTGCACGTCCATGCCTTCGGCGAAGGCCCGCGTCAGCCCGGGGTCGCCGCTGATGTGGGCCATGATGCGCAGCTCGATCTGCGAGTAGTCGGCCGAGGCCACCACATGGCCCGGCGGCGCGATGAAGGCCTCGCGCACGCGGCGGCCTTCGGGCGTGCGGATCGGGATGTTCTGCAGGTTCGGGTCGTTGCTCGACAGGCGCCCGGTCACCGCCACCGCCTGCGCGTAGTTGGTGTGCACGCGGCCGGTGGCCGGGTTCACCATCTGCGGCAGCTTGTCGGTGTAGGTGCCCTTCAGCTTGGCCAGGCTGCGGTGCTCCAGGATGCGCGCAGGCAGCGGAAAGTCCGCCGCCAGTTCCTGCAGCACGTCTTCGTCGGTGCTCGGCGCGCCGGAGGCGGTCTTCTTCTTCACCGGCAGGCCAAGGCGGCCGAAGAGGATCTCGCCGATCTGCTTGGGCGAGCCCAGGTTGAACGGCTGGCAGGCAATCTCGTAGGCCTGCTGATCCCGCTGCACCATGCGCTCGGCCAGTTCGCGGCTCTGCTGCGCGAGCAAGGCACTGTCGATCAGCACGCCATGGCGCTCGATGCGCGCCAGCAGCGCCGACACCGGCATCTCGATCTCGCCATAGACCTTCAGCAGCCCGGGCTGGGCGGCGATGCGCGGGTACAGCACCTGGTGCACCTGCAGGGTCATCTCGCTGTCCTCGCCGCTGTATTCGGTGGCGCGCTCAATGTCCACCTGCGAGAACGGGATCTGGTTCGCGCCCTTGCCGCACAGGTCCTCGTAGCTCAGGCCCTGGCGGTTCAGGTGGCGCTGCGCCAGCTTCTCGAGGCTGTGCGCCAGGTGGGCCTCGAAGACATAGCTCTCGAGCAAGGTGTCGAAGCGCCAGCCGCGCACCGTGATGCCGTGGTTGGCCAGCACATGGGTGTCGTACTTGGTGTTCTGGCCGACCTTGGCGGCGCGCTCGTCCTCCAGCCAGGGGCGCAAGGCGGCCAGCACCTCGTCCAGCGGCAGCTGGTCGGGGGCGCCGGGGTAGTCGTGGCGCAGCGGCACATAGGCGGCCTCGCCCGGCGTCACCGCGAACGAGATGCCGACGATGCGCGCACGCATCGGGTCCAGCGAATCGGTCTCGGTGTCCAGCCCGGCCAGCTCGGCGCGCTGCAGTTCGCCGATCCAGTGCTGCAGCCGCTCCATCGTCAGCACGGTCTCGTAGTGCCGCTTCAATCCGGTGTTATCAGGGGGCGGCGGCGGCGGATCGTCGCCGGCACTCACGGTGCCGACCGTGGCGGCCACCGGCGCCGGCGCCACGCCGAGCTCGGATTCGAGCTCCTTGCGCCAGGCGCGGAAGCCGAAGCGCTGGTAGAAATCGAGCAGCCCGGGCTTGTCGACCTCCTTGAGCGCCAGTTGCTCGATCGAGGGCCAGCCGGGCAGATGGCCGCCCAGGTCGCAATCGGTCACCACGGTGATCAGGCGCCGGCCTTGCGGCAGCCAGTCGAGCGCCTTGCGCAGGTTCTCGCCGGCCGCACCCTTGATGGCCGGCGCCGCGGCGATGACGCCGTCGAGCGAACCATGCTCGGCGATCCACTTCGCAGCGGTCTTCGGGCCGACCTTGTCCACGCCGGGCACGTTGTCCACCGCGTCGCCGATCAGGGTCAGGTAGTCGATGATGCGATCGGGCGGCACGCCGAACTTGGCCTTCACGCCCTCGATGTCCAGGCGTTCGTTGCTCATGGTGTTGATCAGCGTGACCTGCTCGTTCACCAATTGCGCCAGGTCCTTGTCGCCGGTGGAGATCACCACGCGGTGCCCGCTGGCCGCACCGGCGCGCGCCAGCGTGCCGATCGCGTCGTCGGCCTCGATCCCCGGCACCTGCAGCACCGGCCAGCCGAGCAGCTTGACGACCTCGTGGATCGGTTCGATCTGCAGCCGCAGGTCGTCCGGCATCGGCGCGCGATGGGCCTTGTACTCGGGGTACCACTCGTCGCGGAAGGTCTTGCCCGGCGCATCGAACACGCAGCAGGCATGGCCGGCGCCGACCTGCTCGCGCAGCTTCTTCATCATCGCCACCAGGCCGTGGATCGCGCCGGTGGGAAAGCCGTCCGGGCCGCGCAGGTCGGGCAGTGCGTGGTAGGCGCGGTAGAGGTAGCTGGAGCCGTCGACCAGCAGCAGCGTCGGCACGTGCACGTTGGAGTTCATCGGCAGATTGTGCAAGCAGGCAAGGTCGCGCACCCGCTGCGTAGAATCGCGCCGATGAGGTGGCCCGCCGTTTCCCGTTCCTGAAGCCCGGTTTCATGGCCGTCTTCACATCGATTCCCGAGGCGGATGCCGCCGACTTGCTGGTGCGCCTGGATGCGGGCGAGCTCGTCGCGATGCAAGGCATCGGCGCGGGCATCGAGAACACCAACTACTTCGTCGATTCGACCCGCGGCCGCTGGGTGCTGACGGTGTTCGAACGCCTGGGCTTCGACCAGCTGCCGTTCTACCTGCGGCTGATGCAGCACCTGGCGCGGCATGGCCTGCCGGTGCCCGAGCCGCGTGCCGATGCGGCCGGCGAGATCGTGCACCGCCTGGCCGGCAAGCCCGCCGCGCTGGTCAATGCGCTGCCCGGCCATCACCAGCTCGCGCCGGACCTGCACCACTGCGCGCAGCTCGGCGCGATGCTCGCGCGCATGCACCTGGCGGTGGCCGACTTCCCGCTGCAGCAGCCCAACCTGCGCGGGCTCGACTGGTGGCTGCAGATCGCACCGCAGCTCGAGCCCTACCTGAGCGACCCGCAGCGCACGCTGCTGGCCGAGGAACTCGCGTTCCAGCAGCAGCTCGCCGCCTCGGCCGCCTGCCGGGCGCTGCCACGCGGCGCGGTGCATGCCGACCTGTTCCGCGACAACGTGCTGTTCGACGGCCTGCCCGGCCACGAGAAGCTCACCGCCTGCTTCGACTTCTACTTCGCCGGCACCGACAGCTTCGGCTACGACCTCGCGGTGTGCCTGAACGACTGGTGCGTCGACGATGAGTCCGGCCGGCTCGACGAACCGCTGGCCGCCGCGCTGGTGCAGGCCTACGAGCGCGAGCGGCCGCTGTCCACCGCCGAAGTGCGGCTGATGCCCGCGCTGCTGCGTGCCGCGGCGCTGCGCTTCTGGCTCTCGCGACTGGGCGACTGGCACCTGCCGCGCGAGGCGGCGTTGCTGAATCCGAAGGACCCGCAGCACTTCGAGCGCGTGCTGCGCGCGCGGCTCGAATCGCCCTGGCATCCGCCGCGCTGACCCCAACGAATGAACAACTGACGACATGGGCTTGCGTCTGCGTCCGGTGGCTGCCTCACGAGGCCAGGCCTGGCTGCGCGAAGGGTTTCGCGCCTACTTCCGCCACCCGCTGGGCTACGGGGTGCTGTTCTTCGCGTTCCTGCTCACGAGCGCGGTGCTGGGCTCGATGCCACTGCTCGGGCCTTGGCTGGCCACCAGCCTGCTGCCGCTGCTGTCGCTGGTGTTCATGGTGGCGACGCAGGACGTGCAGCAGGGCCGACCGGTCAGCCTGGCGCATTGGTTCGCGCTGTGGCGCGAGCCGCCGCGCCGCCTGCGCACGCTGCTGCTGCTGTGCGCCGCCTACGGCCTGGTGGTCAGCGCGATCGTCGCGTTCGCGTTCTGGAACGGCGGCGAAGAGCTGAAGCAGGCCTTCAAGCCGCTGGCCAAGGCCCAGTCGACCGCGCAGGACATGATGGAGGTGTTCGGCAGTGCCGCGGTGGCGCGGCTGGCCAACACCATCACGCTGCTGGTCGCCCTGGTCTCGGTGCCGTACTGGCACGCGCTGGCGCTGGTGCGCTGGGGCGGCCAGGGTGCGTTCCAGGCGCTGTTCTCCAGCACCGTCGCGCTGTGGCGGACCCGCGGCGCGGTGCTGATGTACGGGCTGTCGTGGATTGGCTGCACGCTGCTGGGCAGCCTGCTCGCCGGCCTGCTGAGCGCGCTGCTCGCGGCGGCCGGCGGCGGCGCGCTGGCGCTGCTGCCGGGCCTGCTGATCATGCTGGCGCTGAGCGCGGCGTTCTACGCTTCGCTGTGGTTCATGTTCATCGACACCTTCGCGCCGGACGAGGCCGCCGCACAGGCCTGAACTATCATCCCCGCCAAAACCAGGCCCTCGAGCCTGCGGGAGGGATGATGAGCGACACCCAGCTGCCAATCGAAGCCCAGCGCTTTGCACCGCCGCAGGCCCGCGTGGCCGAGGCGCCCGATACCGAGCAGCGCCCCGGCTCGCGCGGCGGCCGGCTCGGCGCCGCGCTGATCGACGGCCTGCTGCAGTTCGGTGCGATCTTCCTGCTGGCCCGCGTGTCACCTTGGAACCCCTTCGTGCTGGCCTCGTCCGGTGTCGGCGGCATGTTCGCGATGCAGGGTGTCGGCCTCGTGCTGTTCATCGTGCTGCACGGCTACCTGCTGGTGCGACACGGGCAGACCATCGGCAAGCGGCTGCTGGGGCTGCGCGTCGTGCGGCCCGATGGCCAGGCGGTGGGGATCGGCCGCCTGATCGGCCTGCGCTATGGTGCGGGCTTCCTGATCAGCGCCATCCCCGCGGTGGGCATGTTCTACCCGCTGCTCGATGCGCTGCTGATCTTCGGCCGCCAGCGCCGCTGCATCCACGACTGGATCGCCGACACCATCGTGATCCGCGCCTGAAGCGCCGTGCTCGACACGCTGCTCATCGCCGAAGCGCCCGAGGGCATCGCGTTGCAGCTGCGACCCGCGGGGCTGTCGGCCCGCGTGCTGGCCTTCCTGGTCGATGCGCTGATCCGGCTGCTGCTGCTGGTCATGTTGGCCACGCTGCTGGGCCGCGTCGGCGGGCTGGGCTCGATGCTGCTGCTGGTCAGCGTCTTTCTGCTGGAGTGGTTCTACCCCGTCCTGTTCGAATTGCTGCCCGGCAGTGCCACGCCCGGCAAGCGCCTGCTCGGGCTGCAGGTGACGATGGACAACGGCCTGCCGGTCACGGCCGGTGCCTCGGTGCTGCGCAACCTGCTGCGCGCGGCCGACTTCCTGCCCTCCGGCTATGCGCTGGGCCTGCTGACGCTGCTGCTGCGGCGCGACTTCAAGCGCCTGGGCGACGTGGCCGCCGGCACGCTGGTGGTCCACCGGGCCATACCGGCGCCGGCGGTACGCCAGCCCGAAGTCAACGCCGTCGCGCCGGCCCGGCCCCTGAACCGGCGCCAGCAGACCGTGGTGCTGGCCTGGGCCGCGCGCGCGCCACGGCTCACGCCCGAGCGGGCCGATGAACTCGCGGCACTGGCCAGTCCGGCCTGGGGTGGCCAGGCGGCCGATGCCCAGCCGGCGCAGCGGCTGCAGGCGATTGCCGCGTGGCTGATGGGACGCCGATGACCCCGCTGCAGTTCGAGACCCTGCATGGGCCCGACTGGGATGCGCTGGCCCGGGCACTGGAACCGCCCCCCCGCCGTCGCGGCGCGGCGCCCGCCGATGCGCCGGCCCCGGCCGACGCCGCGCAGGTCGCGCTGCTGTACCGCCGCTGCTGCGAGCACCTGGCCCTGGCGCGCGAGCGCAGCTACCCGCTGCACCTCATCGACCGCCTCGATGCACTGACGCACCTGGCGCACCAGCACATCTACCGCCAGCCGGCCTGGCCGGCCGCCAGCGCATGGCGCCGCTGGCTGCTCGACTTCCCGCGCGCGGTGCGGGCGCAGCGGCGCGTGGTGCTGCTGGCCATGGCGGTGTTCCTGCTGCCGACCCTGGCGCTGGGGTTCTGGTGCTACGCCGATCCGGGCGCGATCCTGCTGCTGCTGGACGCCAACGAGGTGCAGAGCTTCGAGCAGATGTACGACCAGCACCGGCCCGGCGGCGTCGGCGCGCTGCGCCGCGCCGACACCGACTGGACGATGTTCGGCTTCTACATCTTCAACAACATCCGCGTCGCCTTCCAGTGCTTCGCCAGTGGCCTGCTGGCCGGCGTCGGCAGCCTGTTGTACCTGGCCTTCAACGGCGCGCTGGGCGGCGCGGTCGGCGGCTTTCTCACCCAGCGCGGTCATGGCCTGTCGTTCTGGTCCTTCGTGGTCACCCATGCCGCTTTCGAGCTCACCGCCATCGTGCTGGCCGGTGCGGCAGGCCTGCGGCTGGGCCAGTCCTGGCTGATGCCGGGCCGGCTGCGCCGCTCCGAAGCACTGCGTCGGGCGGCAGCCGAAACGCTGCCGCTGATCTACGGCGTTATCGTGATGCTGGTGATCGCGGCCGCCTTCGAGGCCTTCTGGTCTTCCGCCGGCTGGCTGCCGCCGTCCGTAAAGTTCGGCGTCGGCGCGCTGTGCTGGCTGCTGGTGCTGGGCTACCTGCTGAGGGCCGGGCGCGACATGCGCTGGCACCGCTGACATGCGTGTCCAGGGCCTGAGCGTCAACCTTCGCCTGCGCGACCAGCACGACGCGGCCGACCTGGGCCTGCGCCTGGCCCAGGTCCATGCACGCACGGCGTGGTCGCTGTTCCTGCCGCTGTGGGCCGCCTTCACCGCGGCGGCGCTCAGCTTCCCCGGCTCGCAGTCGTGGCTGCCGCCGCTGCTGCTGTTCTGCGCCAAGCCGTGGGTCGACCGGGTCCTGTTGTTCGTCTATGCCCGCGCAGTGTTCGGCGAGCGGGCGGACTGGCCGACGCTGTGGGCCGCGCGACGCCAGGTGCTCTTCGGCCAGTGGTGGTCCACCTGGACCCTGCGTCGCCTTTCGCCGTGGCGCGCCTTCACGCAGCCGATCCGCCAGCTTGAAGGGCAGCGCGGCAAGGCGATGCGCGAGCGGCGGGCACTGCTGCTGCGCGGGCAACGCGGTGCGGCGTCGATGATGCAGCTGGCCTTCTCGCAGGCCGAGCTGGCGCTGGCCATGGCACCGCCGACCCTGCTGCTGTGGCTGCAGCCGCGCGGCCAGGGCGCCGACCTGATGACCTGGCTCTTCAACAGCCCGGACTCGGCGTGGTTCGTCACCCTGTCGTATGCGCTGGCGGTGGCGCTGCTCGAGCCGTTCTACGTGGCGGCCGGGTTCGCGATGTACCTGAACCGCCGCACCGAGCTGGAGGCCTGGGATGTGGAGCAGGCGCTGCGCCATGCCTTCGCCGAGTAAGCGGTCGCTGGCCATGCTCGCGCTGCTGCTGGCGCTGCAGTGGCCGCCCGGCGCGTGTGCGGCTGCGGACGAGCCGCCGCCGCTGCAGCCCGAGAAGGTGGAGGCTGCGATGCAGCAGTTGCAATCCGACCCGCTGCTCGGCGGCACCGAACGGCGGCGCACGCGGCGCTTCAAGCCCGACGGCGTCCCGGATCGACGGCCTGATGCCCCGCGCCGCGATGGCTTCGACGAGTTCATGCAGTGGCTGGCCGATGGCAGCCGCTGGCTGGTCTGGCTGGGCTTCTTTGCCGCGGCCGCGCTGCTGGCCGTGCTGGTGGCGCTACTTTGGCGGCGCGAACGGCGCGCTGACCCCGCTGCCCGAGGCGCCCACCCACGTGCGCGCGCTCGACATCCGGCCCGCAAGCCTGCCGGAGGACATCGGCGCCGCCGCCGCGGCGCTGTGGCAACGTGGCGAGACCACGGCAGCGCTGTCCCTGCTCTACCGTGGCGCGCTGTCGCGTCTCGTGCACGTGCATCGCGTGCCGATCCGTGCGGCCAGCACCGAGGGCGAATGCCTGGCACTGGCCCGTCCGCGACTCGCACCAGCCCCGGCGGCTTACGTCGCGCAGCTGGTCGAGCTTTGGCAGCGCACGATCTATGCCGGTCAGCGGCCGGCAGGCCCCGAAGTGCTGGCACTGTGCGAAGCCTTCGCGGGGCAGTTGCCGGCGCCGCCTGCCGCGCAGGAGCCGGCGCGATGAAGTCGGATCGCTGGATGACGTGGCTGATCGGCCTGGCCTTGTTGCTGGGCGCGGGCTGGTGGTGGCAGGCCACCGAATGGCACGAAGATGTCGTACCGCTGCCGCTGCGCGGCGAGGCCGCCACCGACCGCTGGTATTCGGTGCAACGCCTGGCCCGGGCCCAGGGCGTCCAGGTGCAGCGTCGCGAACAGTTCGACACGCTGCCGCCACCCGACGCCACGCTGTTGATGGCCAGCACGCACTGGGCGCTGTTCCCCGGCCGCGCCACCGCGCTGCGGCGCTGGGTGGAAGGCGGCGGCCATCTGGTGCTGACCACCTGGCTGGTGCCGGGGGAATCGGGGTCGAAGGGTCGTGAGGAGGACGACAAGGACGCACCCGCCGCCGCGCCGGTGCGCCGGCCGTCGGCGCCCGACGACGCCAGCCTGCGCTGGCTGCCGCTGCGTCGTGCCTTCAACGAGAAGGACAGCGCCGAGGTCGCCAAGCTGCGCGACAAGCGGCCGGCGGGCGAGACCACGGCGCTGTGCCGCGCCTACACTGAACCGCCCGATCGGCCCGGCGCCTATGGCGCGCCGCGCGGCTACCAGGTCTGCGATCACGACGGCCTGTACTTCCAAGTGAGCGGCCAGCGCCTGTGGTCGATCGTCGGCCCGGCCGGCCCTTTCGCAGTCACCGTGCAGGTCGGCCAGGGCCGCGTCACCGCCATCGCCGGGCACACACCCTACGACAACCGCAGCCTGCTCGACGGCGACCACGGCCTGGTGACGAGCGCCGCGCTCAACCTGCGCGCCGGTCGTACGCTGTGGCTGGTGATCGAGGAAAGGCGGCCGCCGCTGCTGCTCTGGCTGTGGCAGCACGCACAGGTGGCGCTGCCACTGGCCCTGTTGGCGCTGGGCCTCGCGCTGTGGCGCGCCGGCCTGCGCTTCGGGCCGCTGGTGGCCGCCGCGCCGGCCACGCGCCGCGCCGTGACCGAGCAGGTGAAAGGCACGGCCTCCTACCTGGCCCGCCATGGCGGCGCAGCGCTGCGCGCCGCGCAGCAGCGGGCGCTGCACGAAGCCGCGGCCGCTCGTCTTGCAGGTTATCAGATGCTTGATGCGCCCGCCCGTGCCCACCTGCTGGCCCGACACACCGGACTCGACGCCGCGGCGCTCGCCCAGGCCTGCGGGCCCGCCGCAGGCGCGCGGGCGCTGGCCACCGACCTGCAATTGCTCGAAACCGCCCGCCGCCGCCTGCTGGAGGGCGTGGCCTCCCCTGCCTCTCACCCGGAAACCCGCCATGCCGATCGCCGCTGAAGACCTCGCCACCGCCCGCCGGCAACTCGACGCGCTGCGCGCCGAAGTCGGCAAGGCCCTGCTCGGCCAGCAGGCGGTGCTGGATCAGCTGCTGGTCGCGCTGCTGGCCAGCGGCCATGTGCTGATCGAGGGCGTGCCGGGCCTGGGCAAGACGCTGATGGCGCGTGCCCTGGCGCAGGCGCTGTCGGTCAAGCAGGCGCGCATCCAGTTCACGCCCGACCTGATGCCCGGCGACATCATCGGCCACGTGGTGCTCGATCCGCAGGGCGCGCAGGGCGTCGGCAGCCTGCGCGTGCGCCCCGGCCCGGTGTTCACCAACCTGCTGGTGGCCGACGAGATCAACCGCGCGCCGGCCAAGACCCAGAGCGCCTTGCTGGAGGTGATGCAGGAGGGCCAGGTCACGCTCGAAGGCCGCACCTTGCCGCTGCCGCAGCCCTTCCTGGTGATGGCGACGCAGAACCCGCTGGACACCGAGGGCACCTACGCGCTGCCGGAGGCGCAGCTCGACCGCTTCCTGTTCAAGATCACGATCGACTACCCCGAGGCCGGCGACGAGGCCGCGGTGGTGCGCCATGCCACCGCCGAACGCGTGGGCGACAAGCTGCCGCTCGAGGCCGTGCAGCCGGTGTTCGACGGCGCGGCGCTGCAGGCGCTGCAGCGCCTGGTCGTCGCGCTGCGGGTGGACGAGCGTGTCAGCGACTACGCGGTGCGCCTGGTGCGCGCCACCCGCGACGCGCCCGGGCTGGCCATCGGCGCCGGCACGCGCGCCGCCATCGCGCTGGTGCGCGCGGGCCGTGCCGCGGCGCTGCTGGACGGGCGCGACTTCGTCACGCCCGACGACATCAAGCGCTGGGCGCTGCCGACCCTGCGCCACCGCGTCTGGCTTTCGCCGGATGCGCAGCTCGAAGGCCGGCGCATCGACCCGCTGCTGCAGGCGCTGGCCGACAGCGTGGACGCGCCGCGGCTGTGAAAACCGTGCTGCCGGCGCTGCCGAGCACTTTGGCCGTCAGCGCGGTGGCCGCGCTGGCGGTGCTGGCGCTGCTGCTGCAGACAGCCGGACTCCCGCTGGCCCTGGTGGCCGGCGTGACGCTCGGCTTGCTGGCGCTTCTGCTGGCCGCTGCCGTGCTCGACGGCTGGCGCACGCTGCGGGCCTGGCGCGCCGCGCCGATCACGCTGACGCGGCGGCTGCCGCAGGCGCTGGCGCTGGGCGTGCCGCAGCAGTTGACGACGCTGCTGCACAACCCCGGCCCGCGCGCCTGGCAGCTGCGTCTGCACGAGCACCTGGACCCCGGCTGGGACCATGCCGGCTGGCCGCGCACGCTGCGGCTGGGGCCGGCGCAACAGGCCGAGCTGCCGAGCCAGGTCACGCCGCGCCAGCGCGGCACCGCACGGCTGGCGCCGGCCGAGCTGCGGCTGCGCAGCCTGTGGCGGCTGTGCGAGCTGCGCCGCTTTGTCGGCCCCGCGCAGGCGCTGCCGGTGTACCCCAACTTCGCGGCGGTGTCGCGCTATGCCTGGCTGGCGGGCGACCGCCGGCTCAACGAGATCGGCATCAAGACCAGCGTGCGCCGCGGCGAAGGCACCGACTTCAAGCAGCTGGCCGACTACCAGCCCGGCGACGAGGTCAAGCGCGTCGACTGGAAGGCCACGCTGCGGCATGGCCGGCCCATCGTGCGCGAGTACCAGGACGAGCGCGACCAGAACGTGCTGTTCCTGCTCGATTGCGGCCGTCGCATGCGCGCCGACGAAGGCGTGCTCGAGGCCGAAGGCAGCCACTTCGACCAGGCGCTGAACGCGCTGATGCTGCTGGCCTACGTCGCACTGAAGGCCGGTGACGCGGTGGGGGCGATGACCTTCGGCACGCCGCCCGAGGAAGCCCGCCGCTTTGCGCCGCGCAAGGGCCTGACCACGCTGGATGCGCTGGTGGCGCGGCTGCACGACGTCCAGCCTGGCCTGACCCAGCCCGACTTCCAGGCCGCCGCGCGCGAGCTGATGGTGGCGGTGCCACGCCGCTCGCTGGTGGTGATGCTGACCAACTTCCGCGGCGAGGACGCGGCCGAGCTCGAACCCGCGCTGAAGCTGCTGCGCACGCGCCACCTGGTGCTGGTGGCTAGCCTGCGCGAACGCGCGCTCGTCGCGCTGCAGCAGCAGCCGCTGGCCAGTGCCGAGGCCGCCGTCAGCATTGCCGGCGCGCACTGGTTCGAGCAGCAGCGGCGCGACGCCTTCCGCCGCCTGGCCGGCCGCGACGGCCTGCTGATCGATGTCGAGCCGCAGCGGCTGGCGGCCGAGCTGGTCAGCCGTTATGTCGAGATCAAGCGCTCGAACAAGCTGTAGCGCGGCCCGACGCCGATCAGTCCTCCGGCCTCAGCTCAGCGGCCTCGGCTAAACGGGGGTCAGCTTGGCCACCGACAGCGCCAGCCACTTCGCGCCATGGCGGTTGAAGTGCACCTGCGCCCGCGCATCGGTGCCGCTGCCTTCGAGCGTCAGCACCACGCCTTCGCCGAACTTGTTGTGGAACACCGACTGGCCGACACGCAGTCCATGCGAGGCC
>CAZXLI010000023.1:0-43513 GCA_964641795.1 uncultured Bordetella sp.
ACGACGGTCCAGCTGGTCAGCGCGCCCACCATCAGCACTTCGCCGTGGGCGAAGTTGATCAGGTTGATGATCCCGTAGACCATCGTGTAACCCAGTGCCACGAGCGCGTACATGCTGCCCAGCACCAGACCATTGATGATCTGCTGCAGAAAAATATCCATCAATCGGTCTCCGTCCGTCGCCGCCCAGCGGGCGGCGCTTCTGCAGGCTGGTAGCAAGAACCCGGCCGCTCCAGGCTGCGCGCGATTGTAGGAGGGGGTCTGCGGGCCCCCAGGGGGGGAGATTCCCGCTGGCGTGCGGGCCGATGACCGGCGAGCCTGTCGGACTATGGCGCCGGGTCTGCCGCCGGATCAGGCGCCTCGGCGGCCCCGGCGTTGAGCCGCCGCAACTCGGTCAGGCGGTCGCTGATGCGCTGTTCCAGGCCGCGCCCGCTGGGCTGGTAGAAGGCCTGGGCGGCCATGCCCTCGGGCCAGTACGACTCACCGGCCGCGAAGCCGCCCGCCTCGTCGTGCGCATAGCGGTAGCCGGCGCCGTAACCCAGGTTCTTCATCAGCCTGGTCGGCGCATTGCGCAGGTGCAGCGGCACGGGCCGCGTGCCATCGGCCTTGACGAACTCGCGCACCGCGCCCCATGCCTTGTAGACCGCGTTGGACTTCGGCGCCACCGCCAGGTAGACGACGGCCTGTGCCAAGGCCAGTTCGCCCTCGGGCGAACCCAGGCGCTCGTAGACCTCCGCCGCCTGCAGCGCCAGCTGCTGGCCGCGCGGGTCGGCCAGGCCGATGTCCTCGCTGGCCATGCGGATCACGCGGCGCGCAACGTAGCGCGGATCCACGCCGCCATCGAGCATGCGCGCCAGCCAGTACAGCGCCGCATCGGGGTCCGAGCCGCGCACGGACTTGTGCAGCGCCGAGATCGCGTCGTAGAACTGCTCGCCGCCCTTGTCGTAGCGGCGCAGCATCTCGCCCAGCGCCTGCTCCAGCAGCGGTTCGTCCATCGGCCCGTGGCGCGACGGCCCGGCCAGCTCGGCCAGCGTCTCGTAGGCATTGAGCAAGCGCCGCGCATCGCCGTCGGCATAGCCGATCAGGCGATCGCGTGCGGCTTCGGTCAGCGGCGCCGCCGAGAGCGCGGCTTGTGCGCGCTCGATGAGCTGCCTCAGTTCGGCCTCGTCCAGCGGCTTCAGCACATGCACGGCCGCCCGCGACAGGAGCGCCGAGTTGACCTCGAACGACGGGTTCTCGGTGGTGGCGCCGATGAAGGTGAAGAGTCCCGATTCGACATGCGGCAGGAAGGCATCCTGCTGCGCCTTGTTGAAGCGGTGCACCTCGTCGACGAACACCACGGTGCCACGGCCCGCGCGACGCTCGGCCTTGGCCTGGTCGACCGCCTCGCGGATGTCCTTGACGCCCGCCAGCACCGCCGACAGCACGATGAAGCGCGACTTCACCGCACCGGCCACCAGCCGCGCCAGCGTGGTCTTGCCGACACCGGGCGGCCCCCACAGGATCATCGAATGCAGCCGGCCCGTCTCGAAGGCCACGCGCAGTGGCTTGCCCGCCCCGAGCAGATGGGTCTGGCCGATCACGTCGTCGAGCGTGCGCGGCCGCAGGCGCTCGGCCAGCGGCGCATCGGGTGCCGGTGTGTCGGGCAGCGGTGCAGCGGTGGCCGATTCGTCGTCAGCGTCGAACAGCGAATCCTGGGCAGGCATCCAAGGATTGTCTCAGCGCGGCAATCGCCCATCCGAATTGCGGCCGTGGCGCGGTGCTATTTGCGCGATCGGCCATGGCGCAGCGGACCGACACTGGCCGCGCTGTCACGGTCGACAGCCCCTTTTCGAGACACGCCATGAACGCCACGCCCACGACGAATGAACCCTCATCGGCCCTGAACCCAGCCGTCGCGGGCGCCGTGCACGGCACGCCGCGCGAAGTGTTGTCCTTCAAGCTCGGTGCCGAGGAATACGGTATCGACATCCTGAAGGTCCAGGAGATCCGCGGCTACGAGCAGCCCACCCGCATCGCCAATGCGCCCGGCTTCATGAAGGGCGTGGTCAACCTGCGCGGCGTGATCGTGCCGATCGTCGACATGCGGGTCCGCTTCGCGCTCGAGGACGTGAAGTACGACGCCTTCACGGTGGTCATCATCCTGAACGTGACCGGCCGCACGGTGGGCATCGTGGTCGATTCGGTCAGCGACGTGCTGGAACTGCGCGTCGACCAGATCAAGCCGGCGCCAGAATTCAACGGCCAGATCGACTCGGCCTACATCACCGGCCTGGGCACCGTGAAGTCCGGCGACGACGAACGCATGCTGATCCTGATGGACATCGAGCAGATGATGAGCAGCGAAGAGATGGGCTTGATGGACGTCGCTGTCCACTGACGACCCGACCGCGCGCGTGCGCGGTCACTGCTCGATCACGTCGGCGCCCTTGGGCGGCGAGAACTTGAACTCGTCGTCCGCGAGCTTCGGGTTCACCACCACGTCCTTGAACTGCAGCACCGAACGGGTGCCGAAGGCGTCGACGATCTCCAACGCGGCCAGCGTCTTGCCGCGAAAACCGATCAGCACCTGCTTGACGGTGCTTTCACCGGCTGCCGGCGCCTTGCGCGGCGTGGCCTGCACCCACTCGATCCCATCGCGAGCGGGCTGCGCCTTCAGCTCGAAGTCCTTGTCGATCTCGCTGCCGGCCAGCAGCGCTGCCGGTGTCGCGCCCAGCGCCTGCGCTGCCGAGCGCACCGACACCTGGTTCAGATCCACGTCATGCAGCCAGACCTTGCGGCCGTCCGACACGATGGTCTGCTCGAAGGGCTTGGCGTAGCTGAAGCGGAAGCGTTCGGGTCGCGCGAACTCGAAACTGCCGTTCGACACCTTCTTCTTCGCGCCGTCGGGCGAGGTGACGGTCTGCGTGAAGGCTGCCCGACCGGTCTTCACGTCGCGAGCGAACTCGCGCAACGTGTCCACCGCATCGGCGTGAGCCGAGAGCGCTGCTGCCACAAGCATTGCGGCGATCGGGATGCTTTTCATTCGTCGCGCCGCGGTACCAGCAGGTCGCGGTTGCCATTGGTGGCCATGGCCGATACGAGGCCGGACTTCTCCATTTGTTCCAGCAATCGCGCGGCGCGGTTGTAACCAATGCGCAGGTGGCGCTGCACCAGCGAGATCGAGGCCTTCTTGTGCTGCAGAACGATGGCCACTGCCTGGTCGTACATCGGGTCGGCTTCGCCGTCGCCGCCGCCGCCGGCACCCGGCACACCGCCTTCGCTGTCGCCATCGAGTGTGCCTCCCTCGAGAATGCCCTCGATGTAGTTCGGCTCGCCTTGCGACTTGAGGTACTCGACGACGCGGTGCACCTCCTCGTCGGACACGAAGGCGCCATGCACCCGCACCGGGATGCCGCCGCCGGGCGTGAGGTACAGCATGTCGCCCTGGCCGAGCAGCGCCTCCGCGCCCATCTGGTCGAGGATGGTGCGGCTGTCGATCTTGCTGGACACCTGGAAGCTCAGCCGAGTCGGGATGTTGGCCTTGATCAGGCCGGTGATCACGTCGACGCTGGGCCGCTGCGTCGCCAATACCAGGTGGATGCCGGCGGCGCGCGCCTTCTGCGCCAGGCGAGCGATCAGCTCCTCGATCTTCTTGCCGACCACCATCATCAGGTCGGCCAGTTCGTCGATCACCACCACGATGAAGGGCAGCCGATCCAGCGGCTCGGGTGCCTCGGGCGTCAAGCTGAAGGGGTTCGGCAGCTTCTCGCCCTTCTCGGCCGCATCGGCGATCTTCTTGTTGTAGCCGGCCAGGTTGCGCACGCCCAGCTTGCTCATCAGCTTGTAGCGCCGCTCCATCTCGCCAACACACCAGTTCAGCGCGTTGGCGGCCTGCTTCATGTCGGTGACCACCGGGCACAGCAGGTGCGGGATGCCTTCGTAGACGCTCATCTCGAGCATCTTTGGATCGATGAGGATCAGTCGGACATCGCGTGCCTCGGCCTTGTACAAGACACTCAGGATCATGGCGTTGATGCCGACCGACTTGCCCGAGCCGGTGGTGCCGGCCACCAGGCAGTGCGGCATCTTCGCCAGGTCAGCCACCACCGGTGCGCCGATGATGTCCTTGCCAAGCCCCATCGTCAGCTGTGAAGCGGCATCGGCATACACCTGAGACCCGAGGATCTCGGCCAGCCGGATCATCTGCCGCTTGGCATTGGGCAGTTCCAGCGCCATCGTCGTCTTGCCGGGGATCGTCTCGACCACGCGGATCGACACCAAGGAGAGCGATCGCGCCAGATCCTTGGCCAGGTTCACCACCTGAGCGCCCTTGACGCCCGTGGCCGGCTCGATCTCGTAACGCGTGATCACCGGACCGGGCGAGGCCGCCACCACGCGCACCTCGACGCCGAAGTCCTTGAGCTTCTTCTCGATCAGCCGCGAGGTCATCTCCAGCGATTCCGGCGTCACCGTCTCGATACGGCCGGGCGCTGCATCGAGCAGGTCGACCTGCGGCAGCTTGGTGTCGCTGAGTTCGACGAACAGCGGCTTCTGCCGCTCCTTCGCGACGCGTGTCGACTTCGGAACCTCCATCATCGGTGGCTCGATGACGATCGGCGCATGGTCCTCCACCACCTCTCGCTCCACCTCGACCACGTGTTCGCGTTCCCGCATCGCCTGTTCGCCGATGCGCTCGTCTTCCATGCGCTCGAGCGCCGCGCTGCGACGCTGGCCGAATCCTTCGATCCAGGCGCCCAGATTTTCAGCCGCGCGCACCCACGAAAAGCGCAGCGCCAGCGAGAGGCCCAGCACCAGCCCGGCAATCCACAGCACGCCCGAGCCCGCAAAACCCAGCCACTTCATCGACAGCGTGCCGAGCACATGGCCCAACACGCCGCCGGCCTCGCCGCCCGGCAGACCCGCATCGAAGCGATACAGCCGCGTCCACTCGAGCGTGCAACTGGCCACCATCAGCAGCACAAGGCCAAACCAGAACACCCAGCGAGGCGGCAGATCGGCATCGGGCGGCGTGCCGCGCAGTGCGTGCGCCAAGGCCGACAGCCAGGCGCGCAAGGCCACCAGCATCAGCCACCAGGCGGAGTAGCCGAAGGCGAACAGCAACAGGTCGGAGCACCAGGCGCCAAGCAGCCCGGCACGGTTGACCAGTGGCGCGCCGCTGCCGGAGGTCGAGAAGCCAGGGTCAGCGGCGCTGTGCGTGAGCAGCGCCAACAGCAGCAGCAGCCACAAGACAGCGGCCGCCGCCAGCACCACCTGTCGCGGCCAGCGCCAGGCACTGCCGGCCGGGCCGACGCGGTGCTGACCCGCCATGCCGGCAGCGCCACCGGCGCCAAGAGATCCGAGCGGGAACGTCATCGGTGCCCACCCGGCCGCCCGCAGGCCACTGGCCCTCCCACTGGAGGAGCGAACGAAGTGTGCAGGGAGTCTTGCATGCCAGCCATTGTGGGGCATGGCCGCTGCGTTGGGCCGTCAGGGGCCACGGCCGCTCACGGCGGTCTCACTCCGGCTGCGAACGCTCCTTGATGATCACCGAGCCGTTTTCCTGTGTCTCGATGACGCCGCGCTCTTCCAGGTCCTTCATCACGCGGCTGACCATCTCGCGCGAGGCGCCCACGACCTTGGCCATGTCCTGGCGCGAGACCTTGCCGCGGATCAGCTTGACGCCATTGACGTCCTCGGCCATCTCCAGCAGCGTGCGCGCCACGCGCCCATAGACATCCAGCAGCGCCAGCGACTCGATCTGCCGGTCGGCATGCCGCAGCCGGCGCACCAGGCCGCGCAGGATGGCATAGGAAAGCGTCGAGTTCTCCGGCAGGCAACGGGCGAATTCGGCACGGCCCAGGATCAGCATGTCGGTCTGGATCTCGCAGCGCACAGTGGCCGAATGCGCTTCGTTGTCGATCAGGCTCATCTCGCCGACATAGTCACCCGACTCCAGCACGGCGAGGATCACTTCGCGGCCACGCGAGTCGGAGGTCAGCACACGGGCGCGGCCATTGAGCAGGATGAACAGCGCGTTGCTCTTGCGACCTTGCTCGACCACCAGTTCGCCCCGGCGGAAGCGGCGCTTGACCACGCTGTCGGCAATCGACTGGGCCTGCTCGTTGGTGAGCATCGAGAACAGCGGTACACGGCGAATCAGGTCAAGATTCGTCAGCATCGACATCGTGGGATCCCCTTTACTTCAGCCTGTTTGTCTCGAGCGCCAGCTGGCCCGCCTGGCGCCGTGTGGGCAAGTTGCCGCATTTCTGATCAATTTCTCTATTGTGCCGATTGACAGGGTTGCCGGTATACCCAACGACCCCCATGTGACAATCTCCCGTCACCGCGGCGCGACATCTCGCGCCGCAATCACTTGCACCACACCATGAGCCATACGCCCCTGCACGCCCAGGTCCTGATCCTCGGTTCCGGCCCTGCCGGCTACACCGCCGCCATCTACGCCGCACGGGCCAACCTGAAGCCGGTGCTGGTGACCGGCATTGCCCAAGGCGGCCAGCTGATGACCACCACCGACGTCGACAACTGGCCTGCCGACGTGATGGGCGTCCAAGGTCCGGAGCTGATGCAGCGCTTCCAGGAGCACGCCGAGCGTTTCCAGACCCAGATGGTGTTCGACCACATCAACGAGGTCGACCTGTCGAAGCGACCGTTCCGGCTCAAGGGCGACAGCGGGGAATACACCTGCGATGCGCTGGTCATCGCCACCGGCGCCAGCGCCAAGTACCTGGGCCTGCCCTCGGAACAATCGTTCATGGGCCGCGGCGTCAGCGGCTGTGCCACCTGCGACGGCTTCTTCTACCGCAACGAGACGGTGGCGGTGGTGGGCGGCGGCAACACCGCGGTCGAGGAAGCGCTGTACCTGTCGAACATCGCCGCCAAGGTGCACCTGATCCACCGCCGCGACAAGTTCCGCGCCGAGCCCATCCTGGTCGACAAGCTGCACGAGAAGGTCAAGGCCGGCAAGATGGTGCTCGAGCTCTACGAGACGCTCGACGAAGTGCTGGGCGATGCCAGCGGCGTCACCGGTATCCGGCTCAGGCACGCCCAGACCGGCAGCACGCGCGAGCTGACCGTCAAGGGGTGCTTCATCGCGATTGGCCACCAGCCGAACACCGACATCTTCAAGGGCCAGCTGGAAATGAAGGACGGCTACATCGTCACCCGTTCGGGCCTCAACGGCTTCGCGACGATGACGAGCGTGCCAGGCGTGTTCGCGGCCGGCGATGTGCAGGATCACGTGTATCGCCAGGCGATCACCTCGGCCGGCACCGGCTGCATGGCGGCGCTGGACGCACAGCGCTTCCTGGAACAGCAGGGCTGAGCACCCTAGCGGCAAAAGTTCTGGCTATAATCGCGGTCTTTGCCGAAAGCGGGCTCAGCTCTTCAAGCCGAGCCTGTTGAAACTTCGAAGGGCAGCCACCAGGCGGCGGATCACCGATTCCAGCCCCCTGCTCTGGCTGCCGTGCCTGCAACAGTCAAGAGTCTGGAGAAGCGTCATGGCACGCGTCTGTCAAGTCACGGGCAAGCGCCCGATGGTGGGAAACAATGTCTCCCACGCCAACAACAAGACCAAGCGCCGCTGGTTGCCCAACCTGCAGTACCGCCGGTTCTGGGTCGAGAGCGAGAACCGCTGGGTTCGTCTGCGTGTCACCAGCGCCGCGCTGCGCCGGATCGACAAGGTGGGCATCGACCAGGTGGTCGCCGACCTGCGCGCGAAGAACGCGCTGTAATCACCCGCAGCCCATCAGGAGCAGACCATGGCAGCCAAAGGCGGACGCGAAAAGATCAAGCTGGAATCCACCGCGGGTACCGGCCATTTCTACACCACGGCCAAGAACAAGAAGACCACGCCCGAGAAGCTCGAATTCATGAAGTTCGATCCGAAGGCGCGCAAGCACGTGCTGTACAAGGAAACCAAGCTGAAGTGATTCGCTGTGCCGGACCTGAGCGTCCGGACTCCGCGGTCAGCTAAAGAGAAAGCCCGCTTCGAGCGGGCTTTTTGCTGTCTGCGCGACCTGCCGGAAAGCGGATCAGATGGCGCGCGCCGCCCGCAGCTTCAAGGAGAACTCTTCCAGCGAAGCGATGCCGCTGGCCTCGGCCTTCTTGCACCAGGCCTGCAAGTCAGCCACCAACTGCTCGGCCGATACGTTGGTGCGCGTCCAGAGCTGCCGCAATTCCTCGCGCATCGCCACGAGCTTGGCAAGCTTGGGACTGTCGTTCAGGGCACTGACGAGTTGCGCCTTCACGGTGCTGGGAATCTTTTCGTCGTCGCGGTGCAGCCAGCGCTTGGCCAGGCGCAGATCCGACAGTCGCGCCGAATTCTTCGCGCCCTGCTCCTTCAGATGTTGCAGTTCGGATGAACAGGCGGCACGCAGGTCCTTCGCGTACTTGGCCATCACCTCGTACCGGTTGGCGATGATGGCTTCCAGCGTCTTCGCATCGGCCTGCGGCTTGATCGGCCCCAACTGCAGCTGCGGCGCGGTCTTGCGCACCTTGGCCAGGCCCATGATCTCCAGCGCCCGGATGTAGCCCCAGGCGATGTCGAACTCGAAGGGCTTCACGGAAAGCTTGGCCGAGGTCGGATAGGTGTGGTGGTTGTTGTGCAGCTCTTCGCCGCCGATGATGATGCCCCACGGCAGCACGTTGGTCGACGCGTCGGCCGCCTCGAAATTGCGGTAGCCCCAGTAGTGGCCGATGCCGTTGATGATGCCGGCCGCCGTGATCGGGATCCAGAGCATCTGGACCGCCCAGACGGTGGCACCGATGGCACCGAACATCGCCAGGTCCAGGATCAGCATCAGACCCACGCCCTGCCAGCTGTAGCGCGAATACAGATTGCGCTCAAGCCAGTCGTCCGGCGTGTTGTGGCCGAACTTGCGCAGCGTTTCCTGATTCTTGGCCTCGTTGCGGTAGAGCTCGCTGCCCGTGAGCAGCACGGTCTTGATGCCCTTGGTCACCGGGCTGTGAGGATCGTCGACCGTCTCGCACTTGGCGTGGTGCTTGCGGTGGATCGCGACCCACTCCTTCGTGACCATGCCGGTGGTCAGCCAAAGCCAGAGCCGGAAGAAGTGCGACGGAATGGCGTGCAGCTCAAGCGCACGGTGCGCCTGGGAGCGGTGCAGGAAGATCGTGACCGACGCAATCGTGACGTGAGTCATCACCAGCGTGAACAGCACAACCTGCCACCAGCTGGCGCCGGACCACAGGCCGTAGGCCAGCCAAGTCGTCAGCGCATCCCACAACGTCGTCATCACACTCATCATTCCTCTTTCCAACCACAGCCGGACTGGCGGTCGCCGCATTGTAGGCGCAGCCCTTTGCCGCAAAGCTGTGGAAACTGCCTAGCAAAGGCCGTCCAAACCACGGCTTTCCACACCATCTCGGGCCGGCTTGCGCTATCGCAAGCCCGTTGCCCGGTCAGCGCCGCTGCCACGCAGCGGCGAAGAAGCCGTCGGTGGCATGGCGATGTGGCCACAAGCGCAAATGGCCCAGGTCGTTCACCAGGGTTTCGGCGCGATCGACATGCGCCTGTGTCAGCAGTTCCGCGGCGGGCAGCAAGTTGAAGTCGGGATGGGCCGCGCCAAACTCGGCGGCGATGTCCTCGTTCTCGGCGCGCAGCAGGCTGCAGGTGGCGTAGACCAGCCGGCCGCCCGGCTTCACCAAGCGTGCCGCGCTGGCCAGGATCGCCCGCTGCTTCGCCTGCAGCTCGTGCACGGCCTGCGGCGACTGCCGCCACTTCAGATCCGGATTGCGTCGCAGGGTGCCCAGGCCGGAGCACGGCGCATCGACGAGAACGCGGTCGATCTTGCCGGCCAGGCGCTTGATCCGATCATCGCGCTCGTGTGCGATCTGTGCCGGGTGGACATTCGACAGGCCACTGCGGCGCAGCCGCGGCTTCAAGGCCTCCAGCCGGTGGCCCGAGACATCGAAGGCATACAGCCGGCCGGTGCTGCGCATGGCTGCACCCAGCGCGAGCGTCTTGCCGCCGGCGCCGGCGCAGAAGTCCACCACCATCTCGCCCCGCTTGGGGTCGGTCAGCAGGGCCAGCAACTGGCTGCCTTCGTCCTGCACCTCGATCGCGCCATGCAGGTAGGCGTCCAGCTTGTTCAACGCCGGCTTGCCATGCACCCGCAGGCCCCAGGGCGAGAACGGCGTCGGCGCGGCCTCGATACCGGCTTCGGTCAGCGTGCGCTGCAGGTCCTCGCGTCGGCCCTTCATCGTGTTGACGCGCAGATCCAGCGGCGCCGACTGTTCCAGCGCGGAGACCAGCGCCCAGAACTCGGTGTCGCCCAGTTCGGCGCGCAACGGGCCGGACAACCAGTCGGGCAGGTTGTGACGCAACTTTTCCGAGAAGCCGGCCGGATCGACCGATTGCACCTGCTGGCGCCACTGCAATTCGTGCGGCCCCAACGCACCGCGAAGGGCTGCGTCGTTGCCCTGCCAGGCCAGGATCGCCAGCCGCCGTTCCAGCGCGCCACTGCCGCTTTGCGCCAGGTGTTGCAGCAAGGTGCGCCGCCGCAGCACCTGGTAGGTCGTTTCCGCGAGCGTGTGGCGCTCGCGCGCGCCCAGGGCCCGGTGCTTGCGGAAGAAAGCCGAGACGAGTGCGTCGGCCGGCATGTCGAGTTTCAGCACCGACTTCAACAGTTCGGTACACAGGTCCAGCAGGGCAGAAGGGTGCATCGGCGGATTATCCGCGTCGCCCCGGTCAGCCGTCGGCCTCCGCGCTCAGCCGATCAAGAGTTGCGAAACGCCTTCGCGATGGTGCACACGGCCCTGCGCATCGATGTGCAAGGCGCCCTCGACGAACCAACGCACCGATTGCGGATAGATCACGTGCTCGGTGGCCAGCACGCGCGCCGCGAGAGCGTTCTCGTCGTCTTGCGCCCGCACCGGCACCATGGCCTGCATCACGATCGGCCCGTGATCCAGCTGCGGCGTGACGAAGTGGACCGTTGCGCCGGCCAGCTTGCAGCCCGCCTCGATCGCCCGGCGATGGGTGTGAAGGCCCGGAAAAGCCGGCAGCAGCGATGGATGGATGTTCATCAGTCGCCCCTGGTAGCGGCGGACGAAAGACTCCCCCAGGATCCGCATGAAGCCCGCCAGGACCACCAGGTCCGGCGCGAAGCCATCGATGGCCTGCGCCAGCGCCGCGTCGAAGGCCTCGCGGGAAGGCTGCTGGCGATGGTCGACCACGGCCGTGGCAATGCCGTGCGCCGCGGCGAAGGCCAGACCTTGAGCTTCCGCCTTGTTCGCGATCACCGCCACGACCTGGGCCGGCCAGCCCTCGGCCGCACAGCGTTGCACGATGGCTTCCATGTTGGAGCCGCGGCCGGAGATCAGGATGACGATGCGCTTCATGGCGTTTGCTCGAGGGCGCGAGTGTACGGTCTGCGAGAATCGCGGCTTTCCCTGAGTCGAAGCCTCACGCCATGCGACCCCGCGTACTTTCCGGCATGCGCCCCACCGGCGCGCTGCACCTTGGCCACTACCACGGCGCCCTGAAGAACTGGGTCAAGCTGCAGCAGGACTACGACTGCTTCTACTTCGTGGCCGACTGGCACGCGCTGACCACGCACTACGAAGAGCGTGACGTGATGGAGCGCTTCGTCTACGACATGGTGATCGACTGGATCGCCGCCGGCCTGGACCCCGAGAAATCGACGATCTTCATCCAGAGTCGCCTGCCCGAGCATGCCGAGCTGTTCACGCTGCTGGCCATGGGCACGCCGCTGGGCTGGCTCGAACGCGTGCCGACCTACAAGGACCAGATCGAGAAGCTGAAGGACCGCGACCTCGCGACCTACGGCTTTCTCGGCTACCCGCTGCTGCAGGCCGCCGACATCCTGATCTACAAGGCCAGCTACGTGCCGGTGGGTGAAGACCAGGCCTCGCATGTCGAGCTCACGCGCGAAGTGGCCAGGCGCTTCAACCACCTCTATGGCCGCAGCGCCGATTTCGAAGCGCGGGTCAGCGCCGCGCTGGCCCTGCTGGGCAAGGACGACGGGCGCTACTTCGAGAAGCAGCGCAAGGCCTTCGGCGAGACCGGTTCGCCCGAGGCGCAGGCCAAGGGCGAAGCCGTCGTGCGACGCGCAGCGCTGTCCGAGCAGGACACCGAACTGCTGCTGGGCCACCTGAAGGGCTCCGGCCGCAGCATCCTCACGGAACCGCAGGCGCTGCACACCGAGGTCACCAAGCTGCCCGGGCTGGACGGCAGCAAGATGAGCAAGAGCTATGGCAACGCCATCGGCATGCGCGAGGACCCGGCCCAGGTGCGGCAGAAGATCGAGCGCATGCCCACCGACCCGGCGCGCGTGCGCCGCACCGATCCGGGCAACCCTGAGAACTGCCCGGTGTGGCAGTTCCACAAGGTGTACTCGGACGACAGCACGCGCGACTGGGTGGTCAAGGGCTGCACCAGTGCGGGCATCGGCTGCCTCGACTGCAAGCAGCCGGTCATCGACGCGGTCTTGAAGGAGCAGCAGCCCTGGCGCGATCGGGCCGAGGCCTACCTCGCCAATCCGAAGCAGGTGCACTGGATCGTCGAGATGGGCACGGAGCGAGCCCGTACCGTGGCGCGCCAGACGATGAAGGATGTGCGCGAGGCGATGGGCCTCAACTATTGAGCCCTACTGGGTCTGCTTCTCGAGCGTGAAGAAGCCCGACTCCGCGCCGGCCACGTAGTGCTCGACGCGGTTGCGACCCGCGTGCTTGGCTTCATACAGTGCGCGGTCAGCCCGGCCGTAGAGCCGATCGCCTTCGATCGGCGCGTCGGGTGGCGCCACCGCAATGCCGGCCGACACGGTGACACGCAAGGCGTGGCCGTGGGCATCGTGCGCCTGCATGGCCTCGACCGCACGGCGCACCTGCTCCATCAGGCGGCGTGCGCCGGCCAGGTCGGTGCGCGGCAGGACCAGGCCGAACTCCTCGCCGCCGGTGCGGCCGAAGACGTCCGAGGCGCGCAGCCGCTCGCGCACGGTGCGAGCAAAGCTGCGCAGGACTTCGTCGCCGGCGCGGTGCCCGTGCAGATCGTTGATCTGCTTGAAATGGTCGAGGTCCAGCAGCACGAAGGCCACCGGCTGCTGCTCGCGTCGTCCACGCTCCAGCGCGTGCTGCAGCATCGTGTCGGTGGTGCTGCGATTGAGGCAGCCGGTGAGGCCGTCGTGCGTCGCCAGCTTCTCCATCTGCACCGCGACCCGCTCGAACACCGCCAGCACGAAACCGAAGCCCGCCCCGAGCATCGACATGAAAGCCATCAGGAACGTGAGGCCCTGTCCCAGGCTGGCCTGCATCAGATCGGTGTAGTCGTCGGGATGGGTCCAGGCATGCCCCGCACGGACTGTCAAGGCCAATGCGGCCAGACCCAGCGTGACGGCCACCGTGCGCAGCGAGCGCTCTGCGCGCCAGCCATGCCGCACGATGACCCACACGCCGGGCAGGATCAGCGCCACGTTGAACAGCGACAGAACGGCGGTCCGCTGGTGCAACGGCCAAGACAGCATCAAGGCGGTTCCGGCCACCGAGATGGCCAGCACGCTGTTCAGCCAGGCCGGCGGCCATTCGTCGAGCAACAGCCGATACAGCGCCCTCGTGTACAGCGCCAAGCCCAGGCAAAGCAAGGCATTGCCGAGCAACACCGACAGCCACAGCGGCACGGCGAGGCGCGCGGCCAGCATCAGGAAGCCGCCCAGCAAGGCCCAGCACCCCAGCGTCCAGGTGTGCAACGCGGGCCGGCTCGTCATCCGCCGCTGTGCCACGCCAAGTTCCAGGGCCAGCAGCAGGAACCCCAGCAACAGGGCCAGCATCAGGGTCGGGATGTGCAGCGTCATGGCGAGTGCGGTCGACGTGGCAGTATGCCGCCGCCGGCGCACAAGCCGCCATGCCGTCAGCCCTCCCGCTTGGCCCGCACGCGCACGGCGGCGTTCCGGCCACGCGCCTTCCACGCGGCCACCTGTTCGCGTCGCTCCAGGGCCGTCATCGTGTCGCGCCGGGCCTCGCGCTGCAGCTTGTGAAAGTTGCGCAAGCGCTCGGGCGCCACGGCTTCGCGCACCGCGCAGCCTGGCTCCGCCTCGTGGTGGCAGTCGCGAAAGCGGCACTGCGCGGCCCAGCGGGCCACGTCGTCGAACACGGCGCCGAGTTGGTCTTCGTCGCCGACATCCAGCCGCAGCGCGCGCAGGCCCGGCGTGTCGATGATGCAGGCGCCCGCCGGGGTGCGCCGCAGGGTGCGCACGGTGGTGGTATGGCGGCCCCGGCTGTCGTCGGCCCGGACCGCCCCAGTGGACTGGGCCTCGAGGCCGGTCAGCGTATTGGTGAGTGTGCTCTTGCCGGCGCCGCTGGAACCCAGCAGCACCAGCGTTTGTCCGGCCCGGGCCCAGGGGGCCAGGGCCGCCACCTGGCTCGCATCACGGGCATCCAGCGCCAGCAGGCAGGTCGACGGCGGCAGCGTTTCGCGGGCCTGCTCAACGCGACGTGCCAGCGTGGCCGGTTCGACCGTGTCAGCCTTGGTCAGCACCAGCACCGCATCGACTCCGGCCAGCTTGACCAGTGCCAGGTAGCGCTCCAGGCGCCGCAGGTTGAAGTCGTGGTCCAGACCCATCACCAGCACTGCGGTGTCCACGTTGCTGACCAGTACCTGTCGGCGCGGGCTGCCCCGCCCGTCGTTGACACGACGTGCCAGCTGCGTCAGCGGTGCCAGCCGCGTGCCGATCCACCAATCGCCCTGCGGGTCCGGCCGTGCCAGCACCCAGTCGCCGACGGCCAGCGCATCGTCGTCGGCCTGCAGCTGGGCCAACAGCGCCGGACTAATGCGGGCGCGGCACTCGGCCCTTCCGTCGTGCAGCAGCAGGTGCTCGCGCTGAACCTCCACCACACGCAGCAGATGGGTGTCGGCATCGGGCGCGACCGATGCCAGTTGTTGAAGCAAGGGCGCTGCCAGCCCGATGCCGTGCAGCGCCTCGAAGTCGAGAGATTCCAACATGTTCGGATCGATCCGTTCCGTGTCTGCGCGGCCGCCCCGGGGGAACGGGTGCGGCCCAGGAGCGCGCCTGCAAGCGGCAGGCGCGACAAAGGGCAGAGAGGTCAGCAACGCGCCGCGACAAGCGCGCGGCGAGCGATCCGAAACGATCCGGCGGGGTCCGCAGCAGTCCGGAGCCCCGGTGCAGCCGCCAGGCGAACGCGCCCGGCGGCCACGACGCTACGCGACGATCAGCGAGCGCGGGCCGACGAAGAGGGGGGTCACAAGGTCCGTCATGGCAGCCTCCTTCGGTCGGATTGGGGTCAGGGGCGCGAGTGTGACCGGCGACGAAACCCCCGTCAACAGGCAACCGGCCATGCATCGAAGCGTGACCGAGTCCTCAAGACTAGGGTTAACCCGACATTACTGGCTTGTCGGGTATAGGTACTAACCCTATACTGCATCGCACAACGAACCCAAACCGGGTTCGAACTCTTTCAGTATCGGAGCACACCATGACTGCTGCATCCATGACCTTCGGTCGCGCTACCCGCACGACCATTCCGCGTGGTTCCCGTTTCTTCGCCAATGGCGCTGCCGTGCTGATTGGCCTGCTGCGCAAGATGGACACCTGGCAGCTGAAGAAGGCCCAGACCGGCCCGCAAACCGCCGAGGAAGTGCTGAGCTGGGCGCGCAGCATCGAAGCCACGGACCCCGGCTTCGCGGCCGACCTGCGTGCCGCGGTCTACCGCTCGCAGCAACAGTAAGACCGTCGCCGGCACCACGGCGTCCCACGCGCGCAGCGAGGAAGCCCTGCTGCGGGGTACAGCCCTGAAGCCAGGGCGTCAAAGGGCCGATAACATCGCATCCGCCACGGCCGGGCATCTCGCACCGGCCGGGCCTGCCCACAGAGGCAAGGATGTCGTATGGCCCTCTTGTTCCAGGACCGGCGTTGCGCCGGTCACGTTGAAGCGCCCTCGCGCCGTCGCGGACTGCAGCATCTGCTGGGTCTGGGCGTACTAGGGCTCACTGGCTGCGCCACGCGCCAGTCGGAAGCGCCCGCCGACGGGTCGGTCCCCGCGCGCCAGGTGGTGCCGTTCTCGGCCGCGGCAGCCGGCAGCGCCTTGCCACCGGGCTGGCAGCCTTACGTCTGGCGGCGAGACAAACCGAGCACGCAGTACACGGTGGTGGCCGACGAGCGACGCCACGTGCTGCATGCGCGCGCCGACAGCGCGGCCAGCGGCCTGCGATGTGCGGTGCAGATCGATCCGCTGGCGCAGCCCCGGCTGCGCTTCAGCTGGCGCACGAAGGCCTTGCCGGGCCCGATCAACGTCGAGGCAGCCGAGAGCGACGACTCGCCGGCCCGCATCATCCTGGCTTTCGAGGGCGACGCGTCGAAGCTCTCGCTGCGTGAACGCCTCATCGCCGACCAGGTCGAGTTGTTCACGGGGCACCGCATGCCCTACGCGACCCTGATGTACGTGTGGGACGGCAGCCTGCCCGCGGAGTCGGTGGTCCACAACCATCGAAGCAGCCGGGTGCGTTACCTGGCCGCGGAAACTGGTACGCATCGCTGCGGCCATTGGCTGCACTACGACCGCGACGTCGTCGCCGACTTCCGCCGTGCTTTCGGCGAAACGCCGGGAGCGCTGATCAGCGTCGGCGTGCTGACCGACAGCGACGCCACCAAGCAGCTGTTCAACGCGTGGTACGGCGACATCAGTCTCTCGGCAGCCTGAGCGTCACCTCCAGCCCGGGCTGCGTGTTGCGGAACAGCAGTTCGCCCCCGTGCGACTGGGCCACCAGCCGGCACAGGTAGAGCCCGAGACCAATGCCGCCGCTCGTGCGCGTACGCGCTGCATCGGGCCGGTAGAACGGCTGCGCCAGCTTCGCCAGGTCGGCCTCGGCCACCCCCGGCCCGTGGTCGCGCACATGCAAGCTCACCGTGTCGCCCTCGAGGGTCGTGCCGATCTCGACGGGCCGCTCCTGATCGGCGTTATGCCGCAAGGCGTTGTCCAGCAGGTTGCGCATCAGCATCTGCATGCGGCTGCGGTCCAGCGCCAGTCGCGGGACCCCCGGGGCGAGCTGCACGGCGATCGGCTGATCCTTGAAGTGCTGCGCAATGACCTCCTGCAGCAGCGCATGCAAGTCGCTGTCTTCGCGCTGCAGGACCGCATGGCCGCCGGCCAGGCGCTCGCTTTCCAGCAGGTCGCTGACCATGTCGCGCATCAGCGCCAGATCCCGCAGCAGCGCATCGCGCGATGCCCCCTCGGCCACCAGCTCGGCATTGAGCCGCGCCCGGGTGAGCGGAGAACGCAGTTCATGGCTGATGGCCAGCAGCAGGGCGCGCTGGCCCTCGAGCAGCCGCTGCAGGCCGCTGGCCATGCTGTTGACCTGCTGCGCCAGGTCGCCCAGCTCGTCATGCCGACGCATGGGAATCGGCTGCGAGAAGTCGCCGCGCCCGTACCGCTGGGCACCGGCGCGGATGTCGTCGAGGGGCCGGAACAGGTGGCGCACGAACGCGAAGGCCAGCGCCAGCAGGAACAGCATGGTGCCCAGCGTGATCCACACCACGCCCTGCGGCCTGTGCTCGGCATGCCAGTCACCGAGCCCGAACCGGATCACGTGCCCATCGGCCGTGCTGCGGCTGAGCATGGCCTGCATGAAACCCTCGCGGCCACCGCCCAGGCGCACGTGCGAGGACCAATTGACGACCGGCCCCTCGATGCGCACCGCGATCGGCAGCCGCTGCGTCAGGGCCTGCGCCCGGGCGATGTCGGGCGGGCTGCCGATCTCGGCCGCCAGCCGGTCGACATAGTCGCGGAACAGCGGCTGCACCAGTTCGCGCCAGCCGGTGCTGAACACCGCCCTCGTGCCGCCGACGAACACCAGCGTCGTGCCCAGTGCCAGCAGCAGGAACATCGCCACCAGGCGCCAGCGCAGCGAGTGCCGGAAGCGCTTGTGCCAGCGCCGAGGGCGGTCGCGATGCCACGCTTCGTGACCCGCGGGCCGAACAGGCGGCCGTTCGCCCGGGCTCTCGCGGGCGTCAGGCATCGCGGCCCAGCGCAAAGGTGTAGCCGGCGTTGCGCAGCGTCTTGATGCAGGCCACCGGCTCGAGCTTGCGCCGCAGGCGGCTGACGAGGATATCGACCGCGCGCGTGTAGAGATCGGCATCGCGGCCGCGCAGCCGATTCAGGATCTCGTCGCGGCTCCACACCTTGTTCGGCTCGCGCGCCAGCAGCAGCAGCAGCTCGAACTCGGTGCCGGTCAGCTCCACCGGCGCGCCATCGCGCCGCACTTCGCGACGTTCGGTATCGATCAGCAATCCGTCGAAGCGCAGCTGGGTCGGGCTGGTCGCGGGCGCATCCGCGGCCGGACGCACGCGCCGCAGGATGGTCTGCAGGCGCACCGCGAGCTCGCGCGGCTCGAAGGGCTTGGGCAGGTAGTCGTCGGCGCCGAGCTCGAGGCCGACGATGCGGTCGGTCACGTCGCCGCGGGCAGTGAGCATCAGCACCGGGACCTGGTTGTCGCGGCGGATGCGGCGGCAGACTTCGAAACCGTCCATCTCGGGCAGCATCACGTCCAGGATCACCGCGTCGATGCCGCCTTCGGCCAGGCGCTGCAGGCCGAGGCTGGGCCGCAGCGCCGACTCGAGCTCGAGGTCAAAACGCCGCAAGTAAGCGGCCAGCGGCGGTGCCAGGTGCTCGTCGTCGTCGATCAGCAGAACGCGGTGCATGCGGTGGATTCACAGCCAGCGCCGGACGCTGGCGGCGTAGTCACTGTACCAACCGCCGAAGCGCTTGCGCAGGCGTTGTTCCTCGAACGGCACATGCACCAGCGCGACGATGCCGAAGAACAGCGCCGCCGCCAGCCCGAGCAGCGGCGCGCCCAGGGCCAGCGCGCCACCGGCCAGCGCCACGGTCAGGCCCAGGTACATCGGATGACGGCCGAAGCGGTACGGGCCCTCGTCCACCAGCACCTCAGGCATCGCGGTCGGGAAGATCGTGGTCTGCGCCTGGCGGAACTGCCAGGCGGCCCACAGCATCCATCCGAGCCCTGCGGCGGCCAGCAAGGTGCCCAGCGCCGGCAACCGGCCCAACGGCGCTGCCGTGCCCCACAGCAGCGCGTGCAAGGCCAATGCGACAAGGCCCAGTCCCTGCGCCAGCCGTGGCGGGCGCAAACTCACCCAGCGGGCGGCAGCCATCGCGCTCACCCGCGCCAGAAGCCGTGGCGGTGACCCTCCCGGCCCCGCGCCATGAAGTCGCGCAACTTCTGCTGCTGCTCGGGGCGCAGGCTGTCGTAGAAGTCACCGAACGCGGTGATCAGCGTGGGCGCACCATCGCGCAGCGCCGCGGTCTTGCCATCGACCAGCGCCTGGGCCCGTGCGCGGTCGAACTGCGTGCCGGCCACCAAGGCCTGCAGCTCCGTGTGAGGGTTGGCGCCGGCCATCAGCGCGGCGCGCTGCGCCTTCAGGGCGTCGGCCAGTTGGCCGAGCCGGGTGCGTTGCGCGTCGTCGAGTTGCAGCTCGCGGCTGGCCTTGTCGATCAGGCGCTCGCGCAGCTTGGTGGCGTCGGCTTCGCTCAGGTTGCTCAAGCCGCCATGGCCATAGCGCTGATGGCTGCAGGCCGCCAGGCCGCCGAACAGCACACCCACGCCCAGCAGGCCGATCAGCGAGCGTCGAATCCAGCGTTTCATGATGAGGTCCTCGTACAAAGGGAAGTGAAGATGGCACTCATCGTCGCGGCCCGCGCCGATGGCGTCTTCTCGCCGCGGTATCGGCGTGTATCGTTTCTTTTCACCCCTATCCTCCGCGCGTGACCCTGCCCTCGCTGATCCACCTCGACGACGCGCTGCTGGCCGTCGACAAGCCAGCGGACCTGCTGGCCGTGCCTGGCCGCGGCCCGGCGAATGCCGACTGCGTGGCCAGCCGCGTCCAGGCGCACTACCCCGATGCGTTGATCGTCCACCGCCTCGACATGGCCACTTCCGGCCTGCTGTTGATGGCGCGTGGCGCCAGCATGCAGCGCGCGCTGAGCATCGCGTTCGCCGAGCGCCGGGTCGACAAGCAGTACATCGCAATCGTCGATGGCCTGCTGCCCGAGGATGCCGGCGAGATCGACTTGCCCCTGATCGCGGACTGGCCGAACCGCCCGCGGCAGATCGTCGACCCGGTCAGCGGCAAGCCCTCACTCACACGCTGGCAGGTGCTGGCGCGCAACGTACAGGCAGGACGCACCCGCATGGCCCTGCAGCCTGTGACCGGCCGCTCGCACCAGCTGCGCGTGCACCTGATGGCCATTGGCCATCCGATCGTCGGCGACACGCTGTATGCGCCGCTTGCGGTGGCCGGCGCAGCACCCCGCCTGCTGCTGCATGCCACCCGGCTGTCGCTCACGCATCCGGTCAGCGGCACCCCCCTGCAGCTGCACAGCCCTCCGCCGTTCTGAGGGGGTCTCGCCGCTTTGGTGTGACGTATGCTGCGGCGCATGACTTCCCAACACCTGTACATCATCACCGGCTCGTCGCGCGGCGTCGGCGCAGCCCTGGTGCAACAGCTGCTGAAGCCCGGCCACGTCGTGCTCGGCATCGCGCGCCAGCACAACGAAGCGCTGCAGTCGATGGCCGATGAAGCCGGCCTGCAGCTCGAGCAATGGCCACGCGACCTCGGCGATCCGCTGCCGGTGGCCCACGACCTGCGCCAATGGCTGGCGGCCTTCGACCCTGCGCTGTTCGGCAGCGTGAACCTGATCAACAACGCCGGTGTGATCGGTGGCGGCGCGCCGGTCGAGCAGATCGAGCTGCAGGTGCTGTCGAACGCGCTGCGGGTCGGTCTCGAGGCCACCCTGCTGCTGTGCGCGGCTTTCCTCGACCGCACGGCCGAATGGCCGGGTCGGCGCCGGATCATGAACATCTCGTCGGGCCTGGGCCGGCGCGCGATGGCCGGCAGCACCGCCTACTGCGCGGCCAAGGCCGGCATGGATCACCTGAGCCGCGCCATTGCGCTCGAACAGGCCACCCAGCGCAACCCGGCGCGCATCGTGTCGATGGCGCCGGGCGTGATCGACACCGACATGCAGATCGAGCTGCGCGCGATGAACCCGGCGAAGTTCCCGGACCATGGCCGCTTCATGCAGCTGAAATCCGAAGGGCTGCTGATGTCGCCACAGGCCTGCGCGCAGCAGCTGCTCGCACGGCTGCATGCCGCCAGCTTCGGCGACGAGCCGGTGGGCGACCTGCGCAGCTGAGCTTTCGCGTTCCCGCGCGTCGATGAGCCTGTCCCGCCTGATCGGTGGCTTCGTGCTTCGCCATTGGCGCGCCTATGCCGCGTCAGGACTGATGCTGGCCGCGATCGCCTTGCTCACCGTGTGGCTGCCGCGGCAGGTGGGCCATCTGGTCGACGGGATCGTCGGCCGCCAGCTGCAGGGCCCCGCGCTGTGGCGGCAGATCGGCTGGCTGCTGGCCGCGGGCCTGGCGATCTACGGCTTGCGGGTGGCGTGGCGACTGCAGCTGTACTCGGCGGCCTACCGCATGGGCGTGGAACTGCGCACGCAGCTGTACCAGCGCCTGGCGTTGCAGGGCCCGAGCTTCTACCAGACACGCCGCACCGGCGACCTGATGGCACTGGCCACCAACGATGTCGATGCGGTGGAGATGGCCGCCGGTGAAGCGATGCTCGCCGGCTTCGACGGCACGCTGACGCTGGTGCTGGTGGTCGCGACGATGACGCTGGGCGTCGACTGGCGCCTGGCGCTGGTGGTGCTGCTGCCCTTCCCGGCGATGGCGCTGTCGTTCTGGTGGATATCGCGCCATGTGCATGACGCCTCGCGCGAGGCACTGGCGGCCTTCGGCCGGCTCAACGACCAGGTGCAGGAAACGCTGGCCGGCGTGCGCACACTGCGCGCACTGGGACTCGAAGGGCGCAGCAGCCGGCGCTTCGGCGAGCTGGCCGGCGAAGCGGCGGCCAGCAGCCTGCAGGCACAGCGCTGGGAAGCCACCTACGAGCCCGCGGTGGGCTTCACGCTGACGATGGCCATCGTGCTCTCGCTCGGCTTCGGGGGCTGGCTGGTGTGGCGCGGCGAAATGACGGTGGGCCAGCTCACCAGCTTCGGCATGTACCTGGGCCAGCTGATCTGGCCGATGTTCGCGGCCGGCTGGGTGCTGGCACTGATCGAGCGCGGCCGCGCCGCCTGGGGCCGGCTGGCGCCGGTGCTCGAAGCGCCGCTGGTGGTCGACGACCATGGCCGCATCGGCACGCTGCTGCCCGGCCCGATCGAGGCGCGCGGCCTGCACTTCAGCTACCCCGGCCAGACACAGCCCGCGCTGAAGGACCTGAGCTTCACGCTGCCGGCCGGCCGCACGCTGGGCCTGGTGGGGCCCACCGGCGCCGGCAAGAGCACGCTGATCAAGCTGCTGCTGCGCCAATGGGCCGCGCAGCAGGGCAGCCTGCGCTGGGGCGACGTGGCCCTGGCCGACTACACGCTGGCCGCGCTGCGCGCCGGCATCGCGTGGGTGCCGCAGGAGGCCTTCCTGTTCTCGGCCAGCGTCGCCGACAACATCGCCTTGGCGCGGCCCGAGGCCACGCGCGAGATGATCGAGCAGGCCGCGCGCGAGGCCAGCGTGCACGAGGACATCACGCAGCTGCCGCAGGGCTACGACACGCCGGTCGGTGAGCGCGGCGTCACGCTGTCCGGCGGGCAGCGCCAGCGCGTCGCGATCGCACGCGCGCTGCTGGCCGACGCACCGCTGCTGCTGCTGGACGATGCGCTGTCGGCCGTCGACACCCAGACCGAGGCACGCATCCTGGCCTCGCTGCGCCAGGCCCGACAGGGGCGCACGGTCATCATCGTCAGCCACCGGCTGTCGACCCTGGTCGATGCCGACCTCACGCTGGTGCTGCGTCATGGCCAGCTCACCGAGCAGGGCACGCACCGCGAACTGATCGAACGGGGCGGCTGGTACGCCACGCAGTGGCGCGTGCAGCAGCTGGAGGCTTCGCTTGAAGCCGAATGACATGACACCCAAAGTGAGCGGCGAGCGCCGGGCTGCGCTGGCCTTGCTGCTGCGTGCGGCGCTGCCCGAGAAGCGGCTGCTGCTGACCGCACTGCTGTGGCTGACGGCAGCCGCCGGGCTCGAGGCCATCGGCCCGGTGCTGGGCAAGGCCTTCATCGACCGCTACCTGCTGCCGCGCGACGCCGACCTGCCGGCCATCGCCGGGCTGCTCGTCGGCGCACTGCTGGCCGGCTGCGTGGCGAGCTGGCTGCGCTACGGCCAGCTGGTGCGGCTGGCCGGCCTGGCGATGCGCTCGGTGCAGCGCATCCGCGAATCGGTGTACGGCCATGTGCTGCGGCTGCCGATGAGCTTCTTCGACCGCGCCATCACCGGCCAGCTCGTCAGCCGCGTCACCAACGACACCGAGGCGGTGAAGACACTGTACGTGCAGGTGCTGTTCGTGATGCTCGACAGCGTGATCATGCTGGCCGGCATGCTGCTGACGATGGCGCTGCTGGACTGGCGGCTGATGCTGATCGTCGCCACGCTGGTACCGGCGGTGTTCGGCATCGTGTTCCTGTACCAGCGCCTCTCGGCACCGGCGGTCACGCGCAGCCGCGCGCTGCGCAGCGACATCAATGCGCAGGCCGCCGAGTCGATCGCCGGCATGCCGGTGATCCAGGCCGCCGGTGCGGCGGCCGCGTTCAATGCGCGCTTCGACGCCACCAATGCGGCGCTCTACCAGTCGCGGCGCCAGGAACTGCGCGCCAATGCCTGGCTGCTGCGGCCGGCACTCGATTTCCTGAACGTCGCGATGCTCGGCGCGGTGATCGCGGTGTACGGCCAGCGGCTCGAAGGCGGCGCGGGTGCGAGCATGAGCGCGGTCGAGATCGGCGTGCTGTACGCCTTCGTCAGCTACATCGCGCGGGTGGTCGAGCCGCTGATCCAGATCACGATGCAGTTCTCGCAGCTGCAGCAGGCGATGGTGGCGGCCGCGCGCGTCAACACGCTGCTCGACGAAGCCGAGGCGCCGCCGGCCCAGGCCGCCGGCACGGTGCGCGAGGGCGCGATCAGCGTGCGCGGACTGGACTTCGGCTACCTGCCCGGCCGCACGGTGCTGCACGGGCTGGACCTCGAGATCGCGGCCGGCAGCTTCGTCGGCATCGTCGGCCACACCGGCAGCGGCAAAAGCACGCTGTTGTCGCTGCTGCTGCGCTTCTACCCAGCGCCGCCGGGCACCCTGGCCATCGACGGCCAGCCGGTCGACGCGATTGGCGACGAAGCCTTTCGCCGCGCCATCGGGCTGGTGCCGCAGGAGCCTTTCCTGCTGGCGGCCAGCGCACGCGAGAACATCGACATGGGCCGCGGCCTGAGCGACGCCGAGATCGAGGCCGCCGCGCGCGCGGCGCATGCCGACGGCTTCATCCATCGGCTCGAGCACGGCTACGACACGCCGCTGGGCGAAGGGGGCGCCCGCCTGTCGGTGGGCGAGAAGCAACTGCTGGCGATCGCCCGCGCGCTCGCGGGCCAGCCCCGCATCCTGTTCCTCGACGAAGCCACCTCGCACATCGACAGCGAGACCGAAGGCGTGGTGCAGCAGGCCCTCGCGGCCCTGCGCGGCCGCGTCACCGTGGTGGCCATCGCCCACCGGCTGTCGACCATCCGCGATGCCGACGACATCGTCGTGCTGAACCACGGTCGCATCGCCGAACGCGGCAGCCATGCGGCGCTGATGGCCATCGAAGGCGGCCTGTACCAGCGCCTGGTGCAGCTGCAGCAGCTCGAAGCGCTGGACGATGACGCCGCGCAGGACGACGCGGCCGCGGGACGGGCGGCGCCGTGACGACGAACGCTGGTGCCCTGCTGCGCGAGCCCGACTTCTTCCGCTTCTGGTGCATGCGCCTGCTGTCCACCGCGGCGGGCCAGATGACGATGGTGGCGCTCGGCTGGCAGATGTACGAGCTCACCGCCAGCGCCTGGGACCTGGGCCTGGTGGGGCTGGCGCAGTTCCTGCCCGCGCTGCTGCTGGCCCTGCCGGCGGGCCACACGATCGACAGCCGCGATCGCCAGCGCGTGCTGGCCGCCGCCCTGGCGGTGCAGGCCACGGTGGCCCTGGTGCTGGCCGGTACCTCGCAGCAACAGGTGCTGGGGCGCAACGGCGTGCTGGCACTGTCGGTGGTGCTGGGCGGCGTGCGCGCCTTCCAGATGCCGGCCGCGCAGGCCCTGCTGCCGCAGCTGGTGGGGCTGGACCGGCTGCCGCGCGCGCTGGCGCTGTCCTCCACGGCGCTGCAGGGCGCCATCATCAGCGGGCCGGCGCTGGGTGGCGTGCTGTATGCGCTGCGGCCAACGCTGGCCGTGCAATGGCACCTGGCCGGCGCGCCCGTGGTCTATGGCCTCGCGGCGCTGGGCTTCGTGGCCGCACTGCTGGCGGTGCTGGGCCTGAAGCCGCGGCCGGCCCAGCGCAGCGGCGAGCCCCCGTCGCTGGCTTCGCTGTTCGCCGGCCTGGGCTTCATCTGGCGGCGCAAGGTGATGCTCGGCGCAGTGTCGCTCGACCTGTTCGCGGTGCTGCTGGGCGGCGCCACGGCGCTGCTGCCCATCTTCGCCAAGGACATCCTCGGCACCGGTCCCTGGGGCCTGGGCCTGCTGCGCGGCGCGCCGGCGGTGGGCGCCTTGGCGATGTCGCTGGCCCTGGCCCGCTGGCCGGTGCAGCGGCACACCGGCGCGTGGCTGCTGGGGGCGGTGGGCGTCTATGGCCTGACCATGGTGGCCTTCGGCCTGTCGCGCTGGTTTGCGCTGTCGCTGGTGGCGCTGATGGTGTCGGGCGCCGCGGACATGGTCAGCGTCGTGATTCGCCAGACGCTGGTGCAGCTGGAGACGCCGGATGAGATGCGCGGCCGGGTCAGCGCGGTGAACTCGGTGTTCATCGGTGCGAGCAACCAGCTGGGCGAATTCGAGTCGGGCGCTATCGCGGCGTGGCTGGGCCCGGTAGCATCCACGGTTTCGGGAGGCATCGGCACCCTGCTGGTGGTGCTGATGTGGATGCGGCTGTTCCCTGCCCTCGCGCAGCGAGATCGTCTCGTCCGGCCAACCTGAGACAGTCGCATTCCGGGGGGATCGGGGCTTGAAGGACGCTGATTTCCAAGCGCTGGCGCAGCTGCTGGAAGGCTACGGCCTTGGCTTCAGCCTGGCCGATGCCGACGGCCGCGCGATGGTGAGCAACCGCCACCACCGGGCGAGCGCCGCCGCCCGCGCCGGCCAGTTGGCGCTGAGCGATGGTCGCCGCATCCTGCTCAGCCGGCCGGGCGGCGCCGATGGCGACACGCGCTTCAAGCTGCTGGCCGAACACTCGCTGGACCTGATCGTCGCGGTCGATGCCGATCTGGCGGTGTGCTACGCCTCGCCGGCCACCGAGCGGCTGCTCGGCTGCGCGCCGCGCGAACTGAACGGCCACACGCTGGCCGAGCTGTTCGTGCCCGAGGACCGCGCGGCCTTCATCGCGCGCCACTTCACCAAGTCCGCGCAACGCGGCCAGGGCCCCGACCTGTTCCGGGTGCTGCGGCGCGATGGCAGCACGATGTGGGTGGAAGCGCGGGTCGCCTCGCTGCCACCGGGCAACGGCCTGGGCGACTACCTGGTGACGCTGCGCGACGCCGACCAGCGCAAGCGTTCGGAGGAAGCGCTGGGCCAGGCCAATGCCGAGCTGTCGGCGCTGGCCTCCACCGATGCGCTCACCAGCCTGCCCAATCGGCGCCAGTTCGACGCCACCCTGCAGAAGGAGTGGTACCGCGCGCTGCGTGACGGCGCGCCGCTCGGGCTGATGATGATCGATGTCGACCGCTTCAAGCAGCTGAACGACCTGTTCGGCCACCAGACCGGCGACGGCTTCCTGGCGCGCGTGGGCCGCATCATCCGCGACAACGTGCGCCGCGCCGGCGACATGGCCGCTCGCTATGGCGGGGAGGAATTCGCGGTGGTGCTGCCGGGCACCGGCGCCTCCGGCGCGCTGGAGATGGCCGAGCACATCCGCCGCGCGGTGGCCGCCGCCGACTTTTCCGGCGTCGTCGAAGGCGGCTACCCTTTGAGCGTGAGCATCGGCGTGGCCGCCAGCGTGCCGCTGGCCGGTGCCGGCGCGGCGGCGCTGGTGCACAACGCCGATGCCGCGCTGTACCAGGCCAAGCGCAATGGCCGCAACCGAGTCGAGATCCTGCAATGAGCGATGACCCCTCTCCAGCCGCGCTGGTGCTGACCGAGCGCGACCCCTCCGGCTACGCGGTGCTGACGCTGAACCGGCCGCAGGCGATGAACGCGCTGTCCAGGGGCCTGATGACGGCGCTGGCGGACGCGATCGATGCGCTGGCCGCCGACCCCGCGGTGCGCGTGATCATCCTCACCGGGGCGGGCCGCGCCTTTTGCGCCGGGCTGGACCTCAAGGAGATCGGCGCCGGCGAAGGCAGCCTGGGCAACCAGGCCACCGAGCGGCCGCGAGACCCGGTGCAGGCCATCATGCGCTTCGACGGCCCGGTGATCGGCGCGATCAACGGCGCCGCGGTCACCGGTGGCTTCGAACTGGCGCTGGCCTGCGACGTGCTGCTGGCCAGCCCGCAGGCGCGCTTCGCGGACACGCACGCGCGCATCGGCGTGGCGCCGGGCTGGGGCCTGTCGCAGAAGCTCGCGCGCGTGATCGGCCCCTACCGCGCCCGCGAATACTCGTTCACCGGCAACTGGATCGGCGCCGAGCAGGCGGCCGCCTGGGGCCTGGTGAACCATGTGGTGCCGGCCGATGAGCTGCTGCCCCGGGCCCGCGCGCTGGCCACCGACATGCTGGGCACCCTGCCCCACATGCTGCGCTACTACAAGTCGGTCATCGAGGACGGCTATGCGCTGGCCTATGGCGAAGGCCTGCTGCTCGAACGCCAGCGCGCCAAGGCCTACAACAGTGAAATCGAAGCCACCGCGATCGAGCAACGCCGCGAGGCCGTGCGCGAGCGCAATCGCAGCCAGTAGCCCGTCGCGGCGACGAAAAAAGACCCCTGATGTCGCGAAACATCAGGGGCAATGCTCCTCATCGCTTTCGCCGCTGTAAGGGGCCGGAAGCTAGGCTTTCCGGGAACAGCGACAAGACCCACACTACGCTCGTCGGCGCGGTCTGGCATCCGTAGAAAACCACAGGAACTTTCGGGCGCATGAAACATTCCACGCTTATTGCGACGGGGCTCCGTCCAGCCAGGCCGCCAGGTCGGCCTTGAGCTGCTTCAGGTCGGCCATGCGGGTGTAGAACATGTGGCCGGCGTCGTAGTAGCGGTGCGTCAGCCGCGCCAGCACGTCAGCCGGCGCGTCCAGTTGTGCCAGCGACCAGTCCGATGCCGAATACGGCGTGCCCAGGTCGTAGCGCCCGCTGGCGACGAACACCTTCAGGTGCGGGTTGCGCCGCATCGCCCGCGCCAGGTCGGCGCTGGTCGAGGTGAAGCCATTGGCCTCGCGCATGCCTTCGGCGCTGCCGCGGCCCCACTGCCAGCCCTTGTTCACCTCCAGCGAAAGCACCTCGTAGCGCGGCTCGGCCGGGATGCCCAGTGCCGCGTAGTAGGCCAGCGCCGCGGTGGTGTAGGGCGCGCTCAGCGATTCGATGCCGGGGTCGAACTCCCAGTCGCGCGTGCGGCTGGCCGCCATCGGGCCGGTGACGCGCGCCTCGAGCCGGCCGACGATGCGGCCCTGGTCGCGCAGCGCCTCGAAGAAGAAGCATTGGTCGCTGATGCGCAGGTTCTTCTCGTGCACCAGGGCTTCCGGCAGGCCGGTGAGCTCGGCCAGGCGCTTGCCGACGCGCTTGCGCGCCGCAGCGCCCAGGCGTGCGCCGGCATGCAGCGCGGCCAGGTAGTCGTCGGCCACGAAGGCTTCGGCGGCGGCCCGCGCCGCTTCGGGCGACGCCGCGAGCGCGCCCTTCAGCCGGCCGTGGTACTGGGCCACGTTGGCGAAGGCCGGCAGGAACAGCGCATAGGGCAGGTCGTTGCTGGGCGCGAACACCAGGCTTTGCAGGTCCATCGCGCAGGACACCAGGATCACGCCGCTGAAGGCCAGGCCCAGGCTCTGCATCTTGTCGGCCAGCGCGGCGCCGCGCGTGGTGCCGTAGCTTTCGCCGGCCAGGTACAGCGGCGCGCCGAAGCGTCCGTTCGCGGCCAGCCAGGCGCGCATCGCCTCGGCCAGCGCGTCGACATCGCCATCCACCGACAACAGCGTCTTGCGCGCTGCATCGCTGGCCGACAGCGAATAGCCGGTGTGCGGTGGGTCGAAGAACACCAGGTCGAAGTGCTCGAGCCAGGTCAGCGGGTTGTCGACCACGGTCCAGGGCGCCGCCGGCTTGCTGCCGTCGTCATTGATCGGCACGCGCTTGGGGCCCAGCGCACCGAGGTGCAGCCACACCGACGACGAGCCGGGACCGCCATTGAAGGCGAAGCACACCGGTCGCTGCGGCTGGCCGGCGGGCACCGGCACGCTGTAGGCGATGGTGAAGATCGCGGCCTGCAGTTCGCCGCGCTGTGCATCGATGCCACCGGCACACACCGGCACGAAGGCCGCGCGCACGTCGTAGCCGAGCTGCCGACCATCGGCCAATGTCACCGCCGCACTGCTGTTCACCGGTGTACGCGCCAGCAGTTGTTCGGCCTTCTCGCGCTGGCGCTTGTCGGTGTCGGACTCGGACTTGCTGCTGGTGCTGCTGGGGCTGTCGCTCATCGTGTCTCCAGGTCAAGGCACCGGAGCATAGCGGCGCTGCTGGCCGGTCAAGGTGCCAGCTTCGCCAACCGGTCCAGCGCCTCGTCGACGTCCTTGCCGAGCTCGCCCAGGTAGCGATTGCGCTGCTCGCTCTGCCATTCGGCGTCGCTGAACTGCGCCAGCGCATGGCTGCGCGTGGTGTGCACGGTGCCCGCCAGCCGCGGCAGCATCGTGCGGTCGGGAAAGCCGCGTTCGGCCAGCCGAAAGGCTTCGACATCGCGCAGCACCAGCGGAAAGCGCGCGCGCTCGTCACGCAGCAGCTTGCCGAACAGCGGCAGGCGGATCTCGCGCGTGCCGGCGGCCAGTTCATCGTTGAAGCCGATCACCGCCAGCGGCTGGCCGTCGGCATGGTCCACACGGCCGGCCACCACGTAGCGCCCGGGCTGCAGCACCTCGAGGCGCAGGTACAGGTTCAGGCTGCCGTCCTCCACCGCCTCGCGCACGCCGGGCAGCCAGCGCGCCGCGGTCTCGGGGTTGTAGACGACGTCGAAGAACAGCACGCCCGGCTGCCCCGCGCTCTCCATCGCCAGCTCCAGCCGCACCGTGCCGGCATAGTTCGCAAAGCCCTGGCGCGCCGGCTGCACGATGACGCTGTGGATGCCGTCGCCGGCCACCGTGTCGCCCTGCTGGCCATCGTCACGCATCTGCACCGGCCGCGGCGCCGGACCGGTGCCGGCCGGCGGCGGCGGGTAGGCGATCAACTCGGCACGGGTGAAGCGCAGCGGCAGCGCGCGGCCCTGGTCGTCGAACAGGCCCAGCGTGATGCGCGCGCTTTCGTCACCGCCGAGGAAGATGCGCTCCTGCGAGGTCCGCAGGTGCGCGCCCTGCATCGGCGAGCCGCCGGGCAGGCGCAAGGCGCGGTCTTCCTCGATCGGCGCAAACGGACGGATCTGGTCCGGGTGCTCGCGGGCCGGCCGCGATTCGTGCGGGTAGACCGTCGCGCTGCGGTAGCCCTCCAGCGCGGCCTGGGCGCGCTGCAGGCGCTGTTGCCAGGCGGCCCGCTCCTGTTCGCGCTGCGCCAGGCCTGCCGCACTGAAGGGGCCGGTCGCGCGGCCGCCGGCGCTCGCGGCCGAGGCGGCCACAGCCCGCGCGAGTCCCGCCCCCGGCGCACCGGTCATGGCGGTGGCGCCTCCCAGGTTGGCCGGCGCCGGTGCGGCGCCCTGTCGCTCGGTGCCGGCCAAGGTCCACCAGCCCAGCGCCAGCGCCGCCAGCAGCGCCGCGGCGCCGAGCGCCCGGCGCTTCACTTCGCGTTGGCCGCCATGTCGGCACGCACCAGCGACACCACGCCCTGCCAGTTGCCATTGGTGTAGTGGTTGTAGGCCTCGGAGGTGTCAATGAACGAGACGCTGTGGCGGCTCCATTTGGCGCGGCCGCCCTCGGTGGCCGCGGTGCCCATCGTCAGGTCGTTGCAGAACCAGTCGGACGGGTTGCAGTAGCTGCCGCCCGAACTGCCCGAGACACCGCCTGACGAGTGGTAGGCCACGGCCTCGTCGTCCTGCCCTGGCAACAGGCCCGAGTACAGCGTGCCTTTCGCGCCGGCGTACAGGTAGAACCACAGCCCGCGGGTCTGGTTGTGGTCGTACAGCGCACGAGCGGTGCTGGTCTTCAGGTCCTGGTCGATCGGCCAGCCGGTGGCCCAGGCGCCGTAGTCGGCCAGCTCCGAACCACCGGCCGCACCGGCGGCGATGTCCACCCACTTGATGTTCCAGCCCACCTGCGTGCTGCCGTCGCTGTTGCCGCACTGGCCGGCGGCATTCGGCGACGGCGTCTTGCGGTAGCGGGTGGAGCTGCCGTACATCGCCAGCGTGTAGCCGATCATCAGGTTGCCGGCGCTGTGCGCGGCGACGTAGCACCAGTTCGTGCCGGTGCAATAGCAGTCGAGCGCATCGCGGATCAGCGGGCTGGCATCGGCGATGTGGCTCTGGCCGTCCCAGTTGACCGCCTTCTTGTTGATGCCCGCGCTGGTGCCCGCGGGGCCCCAGTAGGCGAAATCGGCATAGTTGCCGACCTGGCCGCCGCCGGTGCGGCCATTGATCCACAACGAGTAGTTGGTCGCCTGCGCCGCCGCCAGCACACCGGCGACGGCCACGATCCCGATCACCACCGCACGCCATCCGAGCTTCATGGGTCTGTCTCCTCCAGACCCGGCAGCATGCGCGAGCCGCGGCCGCCCATCATCCGAGGTATCCCGCAGGGGATTGCCCCTAAGCGGCCACTGACCCGCGCGCGCCCTCCGGCGTGGAACCTCAGGCCGGCCCCTGGAAACCGCCGCGGCGGAAGGTGAGCACCAGCGTGTCGCGGTGGCCGCTCACCGCAGGATCCAGCGGCTGGATCGGCGTGGTCTCGTGGATCACACGCTCGTCGTCCAGCAGCAGCACGCTCCAGGGCTGGCTCAGGGTGAAACGCATGCCCTGCGGGCCGCGCGCATCGAACACCCGCGTCTCGCCGCCCTTCACGCCCTGGCGGCCGACGAAGATCACCGCCACCAGGTCGACGCCGTCACGGTGCGCGCCCTCGGGCGTCGGCCGGCCGATGCCGTCGGTGGTGTCGATGCGGAACGGATGGGCTTCCACGTACCAGGGTGCCGCGCCCGTGCCGCGCAGGCGGCCCGCCACATCGGCCAGCGCGGCCAGCAGGCGAGCCCAGGCGGGGTCGTTGGTCATGGCCGGCTCGATGGGCTCGAACCAGCGCTCGATGCCGCCGTGCAGCGCGTTGTAGTCCACCGGCTGCCAGTGCGCACGCTTGGGCTGCAGGTGCAGGCGCGCCACTGCGTCGTTGCCCGGCTCGATCAAGAAGCAGCCGTGGCGCCTGCGCCGGTAGCGGCCACCATCGCGCAGGTAGCCATCGGGGGGCAGCGCATTCCAGCACGGCTGCCAGGCCGCCAGCGCCTGGGGCACGACGCCGGCCAGCCGTGCGAGCGAGGCGTCGTCCAGCACCGCGTAGCCGCTGGCCGCGAGCTGTGCATCCAGGTCGGCCAGGGCGGTCAGGGGCGGCGGCAGGCTCATCGGGGGGTTCCTCGTGTCGAATTCATCATCTGCGCGGCCGGCCAGGTTGGCGTTTCCGTCGCGTCGCTGTCAGCCCGGTCGCGGCGGCCGGCGTTGTGGGAAGGCCGATTCTCACCGCACATGAACAGCCGCGAAGCCACCAGCGCCCCCCGCCTGATCGACTGGGTGGACTTCAAATGGCTGATGGCCACCGAAGGCTGCCGCGTCGATGTCGACCGGCTGCAATGCGATCCCGGCTACGCCGAACGCTGCGTCGCGCTGGCGCTGGCCTCGCCCAGCGGCCTGCTCAGGCGGCTGGCGCTGAAGCTCCAGCGCCAGAGCGGCGGCGCCTGACGGCGAGGCAAATCCGCCACAAGCCCGGCCCCTGAACTCGGGGCTCGGGCACCGGGCGCGGCCCCGGCCCGGCTCACCCGCCGTTAGACTGCGGCACCCCCGGCCGGGCTCGTCAGGCCCATTGCCTGCCCTGCCGGCCGCCTGCAGTCACCCCCCCACGACGATGACCCTGCCGCCCGTGCCGCCGGCCTTGCCGGCGATCGACGCCTATGAGTTGCTCGACCTGCCCGTGGCCTTGGCCGATGCACAAGGGCGTCTGCTGGCGGCGAACACCGCCTTCATCGACTACACCGGCCATCCCCTGGCGGCACTGCAGGGGCGCTGGCTCGACGATTTGCTGTGCGGTCCGGCCACCGATCCGGTGCTGCGGCTGTGGCTGGCCCAGCGGCTGCGGGCGCCCCAGGGTTTCGGGCCGCTGACCTTCCACGGTCAGGATGCCCGGGGCCAGCCGCTGCGGGCCCACCTGGCGCTGCGCACCGTCGGCACACCGGTCACCGGCTGCGTGCTGAGTCTCCAACCCGAACGCGCGGCACAGGACCACGCCCGCCTGCGCGAGCTGATGGAGATGGCGCAGCACTTCGGCCGCATCGGCGTCTGGGAGCGCGACCTGCACAGCGGCGAGGGCCTCTGGGACCAGCATGTGTGGCGCATCTGGGGCCTGCAGCCGCAGCCGGACGCGCCGCCCTTCGACCAGGCCATCCGCAGCGTGCTGGCCGACGACCAGGTACGGCTGCGCGAGGCCTTCGCGGCATCGGCCCGCAGCGGCGGCACGCACTCGGTGCGCTTCCGCGTGCTGGCGGGCGACGGCCAGGTACACCACCTGCGCTCGCAGTGGCACACGCACACCGACGAGCAAGGCCGCCCCCGACGCGCGCTGGGCATCCTGACCGACGATACCGAGACCTTCCGCCTCGCACAGTCCTATGGCGAGGCCCATGCCCAGCTGCGACTGGCGGTGGAACTGGCCGACATCATGGTCTGGCGCTACGAGGGCCGGCGCCAGCGCCTGTTCAGCGACCCGCGCGGCTGGGCCATGCTGCGGCTGCCGGCACAGCCCGAAGGCATGGCGCTGCAGGCGCTGGCCGAGCGCGTGGACCCGCAGGACCGGACCGAACTGCAGGCGCGGCTGGACGCTGCCGGCGCCGACGACGGTCCGCTCGAGCTGACCATACGCTTCCAGCGCGGCGACGGCGAATGGCGCTACCTGCTGGCACGTTGCGTCGCTCAGCGCGACGAACAGGGCGAGCTGCTGGGCTACCTGGGCGTGACGCTGGACCTGAGCGAGCGCTTCGCACAGACACAGCGCGAGAAGGAACTCGCGCGCCGGCTCGAGATGGCCACCGGCGCCGCCGGCGTCGCGATCTGGACCCAGCACATCGACAGCGGCGAGATGCACTGGGACGAGCAGATGCGCCGCCTGCACGGCGGCCCCGATGCGGTGGTGGCCCAGGACATCGACGACTATCGGCAGCGCTATCTGCACCCCGACGACCGTGCAGCGGCCCGCGAGGCCATCCGCACCCTGCTGGCGCGCAAGTCCGGCCTGGTGGACCTGGACCTGCGGATCGTGCGCGCCGACGGCACGATGCGCCGCGTCGCCTCGCGCACCTCGATCGAAGCCGGCCCGCGCGGCGGCATGCTCTACGGTGTGATGCTCGATGTCACCGAACGCCATGCCGCCGAACACCGGCTGCGCGAGGCCGCGGAACGCATGGCGCTGGTGACACGCAGCGCCGGCATCGGCACCTGGGACCTCGCGCCTGGCGCGCGGCACTCGCACTGGGACGAGCAGATGTTCGTGCTGCGCGGCCGCCAGCACACGGACGAACCCGACGACCTGGCCGACCGGGCCGCCTGGGTGCACCCCGAGGACATGCCCGCCGCGCGCGCGGAGCTGCGCCAGGCGATCGCCGAAGACCGCGCGTCGAACGCGGTGTTCCGCGTCGTCTGGCCCGACGGCAGCGTGCACTGGCTGGCTTCGCGCTCGGTGCCGGTGAAGGACGAGCGGGGCCACACGGTGCGCCGCATCGGCATCAACTGGGACGTGACCGACGCCCATGCCGCGGCCGAGGCCCAGCAGGCCCAGCTGCTGGCGCAGCGCGAGAGCCAGGCCAAGTCGCAGTTCCTTGCGCGCATGAGCCACGAGTTGCGCACGCCGCTCAATGCGGTGCTCGGCTTTGCCCAGCTGCTGCTGGCCGACGGCAGCGCGCAGGACGAGGCGCTGCGCCGCCGCCGCGTGGAGCACATCCATGCGGCCGGCGAGCACCTGCTGTCGCTGATCAACGACGTGCTCGATCTTTCCAGCCTCGAATCCGGCGAGCTGCCGCTGCAACTGGCGCCGGTGGCGCTGCCGGCGGTGGTGCAGTCGGTGCTGCCGCTGGTCGAGAACATGGCCGGGCAGCAGAACGTCGAGCTGCGCACCGGCGATCTCGGCCATGCGGTGATGGCCGATGCGATGCGCCTGCGCCAGGCGCTGATCAACCTGGTGGCCAACGCCATCAAGTACAACCGCCCCGGCGGCCACGTGCTGATCGACGCCGAACGCGAGGGCGACGGGATCCGCCTGTGCGTGCATGACAACGGCCGCGGCATGACGGCGCAGCAGCTGCAGCAGGTGTTCCAGCCCTTCAACCGGCTGGGCGCCGAACGCGAGGGCATCGACGGCACCGGCATCGGCCTGGCCATCGTGCAGGCCACGGTGCAGCGCATGGGCGGCAGCGTGGCGGTGCGCAGCGTAGCCGGCATCGGCAGCTGCTTCGAGATCCGCCTCGCCGCGGCCGACATCGAGGTCGAAAAGGGCCCGCCGAGCGCGCATGCGCCGCTGGCACCGTCCGCCGAGCGAGCCCCGCGCCGGATGCTCTACATCGAGGACAACCCGGTCAACGTGATGATCGTCAGCGAGCTCGTCAGCCGCCGGCGCGACCTGCAGCTGGATGCCGCGGCCGACGGCCGCAGCGGCATTGCCGCCGCCTGCGACACCGCGCCCGAGCTGATCCTGATCGACATGCAACTGCCGGACTTCGACGGCCACGAAGTGTTGCGCCGGCTGCGCGCCGACCCGCGCACGGCGGCGATCCGCTGCATCGCGGTGTCGGCCAACGCGATGCCGGAGGACATCCGCCACGCACTGGCCAACGGCTTCGACGACTACTGGACCAAGCCGCTGGACTTCCGCCGCTTCATGACGGCGCTGGACGAGATGTTCGGCCCGGCGCCGTAGATCGGACGGGCGTCAGCGGGTGCCGCAGGTGTTGATGCCGAGCACCGTGTACAGCGGGCACCAGCCCAGCGCCGAGGTGACCAGCGGCACGACGCCGATCCAGCCCCAGGGGCCGATGACACCGGCCACCGTGAGCCCCAGCAGGCCCACACCAGCCACAGCGCGAACCGCGCGATCCAAGCTGCCTTCGTTGCGATTCATCATCACCTCATCCAGCCCCGCGGCCGCCCGACATTGGACGGCCCGCATCGGCGACAAGCATCGCCGACCAGCGCCGGCCCCGCCATGACGCATGTCAAGTCCGAGGCGGGGCGAGGCGCTTCAGTCCAGCAGCCCGCGGTCGCGCAGCATCGGCGCCAGCCGCGCATCGCGGCCGCGGAATGCGCGGTACGCGGCGCCCGGCTCCAGGCTGTCGCCGGTGCTGTACACATAACGCCGCAAACGCGCGGCCACGTCGGCGTCGAACGCATCGCCGGCCTCCACGAAGGCATCGTACGCATCGGCATCCAGCACCTCGGCCCAGAGGTACACGTAGTAGCCGGCGGCGTAGCTGGAGCCCGAGAACAGGTGCTGGAAATGCGGCAACCGGTGGTTGAGGCCCACGCCGTGCGGCAGGCCGCGTCCGGACAGCACGCGGGCTTCGAAGGCGACGATGTCGTCCACCGGCTCGGCGCTTTCGTGCGCGGCCATGTCGACGATGGCGCTGGCGGTGTAGCGCAGGGTTTCGTAGGCCTGGCCGAACTTGCGCGCGGCCTCGATGCGGGCGATCAGCCCATCGGGTATCGGCTCCCCCGTGACCGCATGGCGCGCATGGCGCTTGAGCACCTCGCGCTCCTGGGCCCAGTGCTCGAACAGCTGCGACGGCAGCTCGACGAAATCGCGCAGCACCTGCGTGCCCGACAGGCGCTCGTAGCCGACATCGGACAGCAGCCCGTGCAGGCCATGGCCGAACTCATGGAACAGCGTGCGCACATCGTCCAGCGACAGCAGCGTGGCCTCGCCCGGTGCGGCCTTCGCGAAGTTGTTGTTGTTCAGGATCACCGGCTGGCTCGCCTGGCCGGCCATGCCGGTGTTGCGGTGCTGCCAGCGCAGCGCGCTCATCCAGGCGCCGCTGCGCTTGGCCGGGCGCGAGAAGTTGTCGTGCAGGAACAGGCCGAGCACACGGCCCGTGTTGTCGCTCACTTCATACGTCAGCACGTCCTCGTGGTAGGCCACCAGGTCGGTGCGGCGCGTGAAGCGCAGGCCGAACAGCCGTTGCGCGCAATCGAACGCCGCGGCCACCATGTTGTCCAGCGCGAAGTAGGGCTTGAGCTCGGCCTCGTCGAGTGCGAAGCGGGCCACGCGCACCTTCTCGGCCCAGTAACGCCAGTCCCAGCCCTCGATGACGCCGGCAGCCCCTGCGGCGGCCTGTGCCTGCTCGAGCATCTCTCGCTCGCGCGCGAGCGCGGCCTGCGCGCGCTGCCACACCTCGTCCAGCAAGGCCCACACGCGCTCGCGGGTGCGGGCCATCGTGTCGGCCAGCGCGTAGTCGGCATAGCTCGCATAGCCCAGCAACTGCGCCTGCTCGCGCCGCAGCGCGAGGATCTCGCGGGCGATCGGCCGGTTGTCATGCTCGCCGGGCTGCTCGCCGCGGCCGACCCAGGCGCGCCAGGCCTGCTCGCGCAGGTCGCGGCGTTCGGAAAAGGTGAGGAAGGGCACGATCAGCGAGCGCGACAGCGTGATCACCGCGCCGTGCAACCCTCGCTCGGCCGCCGCCTGGCGCGCCGCGGCACGCAGGAAATCCGGCAACCCGGCCATCGCCGCCGCGTCGGGCAAGGGCAAGGTGTAGCTGGCCTCGTCGTGCAGCACGTTCTGCGCAAAGCTGGTGGTCAGCGCGGCCAGGCGTTTCATCAGCTCGGCATAACGCGCACGTTGCGCGGCCGGCAGCTGGGCGCCGGCGCGCACGAAGGCCAGGCGCAGGCGCTCGACCAGGCGCTGCTGCTCGGGCGTCAGGCCAGCGGCTTCGCGCTGGCGGTGCACCGCGTCGATGCGGGCGAACAGCGCCTCGTCCTGGTACACCGCGCTCCAGTGCGCGGCCAGCGGCGCGGCCATCTCGCGCTGCACCGCCTGCAGTGCCGGCGAGGTGGCCGAAGCGGCCAGGTTCGAGAACACGGCCTGGATGCGCGAGAGCAGCCGGCCCGCGCGGTCGAAGGCCGCCGCGGTGTTGTCGAAGTCGGGTGCCGCCGCCTGCTGGGCGATGGCCGCCAGCTCCTGCTGGTGCACGCGCATCGCGCGCTCGAAGGCGGCCGGAAAGTCCTCGGCGCGGATCTGCGCGAAAGGCGGCAGGCCGAAGGGCTGGTCCCAATCGATCAGCAGGGTGTTGGTCTGGGCGTCCATCAGGGTGTCTCGCTCGGCAGTTGGCGGGCCGGCTCGTGGCTGGCCGTCACATTGAACAAATCGGATCGGCGATGATGCCATTGCGCGCCTGCGGCACACTGCCCAGACTGCGTGGCAATGCTTCGAGGAGGGGCTCCGCGATGAAATGGCTGAAGATCGTGCTGGGCGTGGTGCTGGCGCTGGCCGCCTTGCTGGTGCTGGGCGGCCTGATGCTGTCCCCGCAGTTCACGGTGACGCGCAGCATCATCATCCAGGCGCCGGCGGACAAGCTGTATGCGCTGGTGGCGAGCCCGCGCCAGTGGAAGCACTGGTCGGTGTGGAACCAGCGCGATCCCGCGATGGCGATCGACTACACCGGCCCCGAATCCGGCGCCGGGGCGGCCTGGGCCTGGAAGAGCAGCAGCCAGGGCGACGGCAAGATGAGCTTCACCGCGGCCGAGCCTGGCCAGCGCGTGGCCTACGACCTGTACTTCCCCGATTTCGGCACCACCTCGAAAGGTGAGTTCCGCTTCCAGCCGTCCGGCACCGGCACCCAGGTCACCTGGGTCATGAACGGCGACATGGGCAAGAACCCGCTGTACCGCTGGTTCGCGCTGAATGCCGACAGCATGGTCGGCAAGGACTTCGACGCCGGCCTCGCGAACCTCAAGGCCCTGGCCGAGAAACCCTGAACCCGAAGGAGTCTGCACCATGCGCCTGGATGGCCACCGCGAGAGTGACAACGTCGAAGACGTGCGCGACGACAATGGCGGCAGCGGCCTCGGGGGCGGCGGTGGCAGCTTCCTCGGCGGCCGCAGCATCGGCATCGGCACCATCGTCATCGCGCTGGTCGGGGGCTGGCTGTTCGGCATCAATCCGCTGACCATCCTGGGCCTGCTCAGTGGCGGCGGCGGTGCCCCGGTGGTGCAGCAGCAGGCGCCGCACGCCCCCGCGCACAAGCCGCCGGCCGAGGATGCACAGGCCAAGTTCGTCTCGATGGTACTGGCCGATACCGAGGACGTCTGGCGCGAGGTCTTCCGCGCCAGCGGCAGCCCCTACCGCGAACCGAAGCTGGTGCTGTTCCGCAACCGTTACCCCACCGCCTGCGGCACCGGCGAGGCCGCCATGGGCCCGTTCTACTGCCCGGGCGACGAGAAGGTCTACATCGACCTGAGCTTCTACGAGACGATGCGCAACCGCCTGGGCGCGCCCGGCGACTTCGCGCAGGCCTACGTCATTGCCCACGAGGTCGGCCACCATGTGCAGAACCTGATGGGCATCTCGGCCAAGGTGGAGCAGGCGCGTCGCCGCAGCTCGAAGGCGGCCGGCAATGCGCTGAGCGTGCGGCTCGAGCTGCAGGCCGATTGCCTGGCCGGTGTGTGGGGCCACCATGCGCAGCGCGCACGCCAGATCCTGGACCAGGGCGATGTCGAGGAAGCGTTGAACGCCGCGTCGCAGATCGGCGACGACACCTTGCAGCGCAATGCCCAGGGCCGCGTGGTGCCCGAGAGCTTCACCCACGGCAGCAGCCAGCAGCGCGTGGCCTGGTTCAAGCGCGGCATGGACTCCGGCAGCGTCGCGCAGTGCGACACCTTCCGCCAGGGCAGCACGCCCTGAACGAAGCACCGCTGACACACGATGCCGCGCTTCGCCGCCAACCTGAGCCTGATGTACACCGAGCACCCGCTGCTCGAGCGCTTTGCCGCGGCGGCACGCGACGGCTTCGACGCGGTGGAGATGCAGTTTCCGTATGCCGAGCCGGCCGCCGCATTGCGCGAGCGCCTGCACGACGCCGGGCTGCAGCAGGTGCTGATCAACGCGCCGCCGGGTGCAGCAGGCGATGCCGGCCTGGCGGCCCTGCCGGGCCGGGAGGACGCGTTCCGCCGCGGCTTCGCCGAGCAGGCGCTGCCGTATGCGCAGGCGCTCGGCAGCCCGCGCATCCATGTGATGGCCGGCCGCGTGCCGGCCGAGGCCGATCGCGCACGCCACCGCGCCACCTACCTGGCCAACCTGGCCTGGGCGGCCGCGCAGGCCGCGCCAATGGGCATCGCGGTGCTGATCGAGCCGCTGAACCCGCGTGACATGCCCGGCTATTTCCTGAGCCGCCAGGCCGAGGCGCACGCCATCGCCGCCGAGGTCGGCGCGCCGAACCTGCGGGTGCAGATGGACCTGTACCACTGCCAGATCACCGAGGGCGACCTGGCGATGAAGCTGCGCACGCTGTTCGCCGACCCGGTGGCACGCGCGCGCCTGGGCCACCTGCAGATCGCCGGCGTGCCCGACCGCCACGAGCCCGACCAGGGCGAGCTGAACCATCCGTACCTGTTCGCGCTGCTCGACGAGCTCGGCTACAACGAGCCCATCGGCGCCGAATACCGCCCGCGCGGCGCCACCTCGGCCGGGCTGGGCTGGTTCGCCCCCTATCGACCTTCCCGCGCCTCCCGCGCCTAACACTGAAAAGATGCGTCCATGGCGCTCAAAGCCACCATCTACAAAGCCAACCTGCAGCTCGCCGACATGGACCGCAACGTCTACGGCGACCATGCACTCACGCTCGCGCTGCACCCTTCCGAGACCGAGGAGCGCCTGCTGGTGCGGCTGCTGGCCTTCGCGCTGAAGCTGCCGGCCGACGACCTGCATGGCACGCTGCAGTTCGCGCGTGGGCTGTCTGACAGTGACGAGCCTGACCTCTGGCAGAAGGACCTGACCGACCAGATCGTGCAGTGGATCGAGGTCGGCCAGCCCGACGATCGCCGCCTGGCCAAGGCCTGCGCCAAGGCCGAGCGGGTGACGATCTATTGCTACAGCGCCGCCGCGATGATCTGGTGGGCCGGCATCGAGAACAAGGTCACCCGGCTGCGCAACCTGGAGGTCTGGCGCCTGCCGGCCGAGCAGAGCCAGGCGCTGGCGGCGCTGGCGCAGCGCTCGATGCAATGGCAGGTGACCGTGCAGGACGGCCATGTCTGGGTCAACGGCGACCAGCATTCGGCCGAGATCACGCCGCAGAAGCTCTGGCCGACCGGCGGCTGACGCGGGCCGAGCGCCGGGCCGCTCCCCAGCCGGCCCGCGTCTCCCCGGGGGACCGGCCGATGTACTCGTCGGACGAGGGGCTGTCGGTGCGCGCGTAAACCCTGCCCCGCCCGGGGTCGGCGGGATCGCCGTCGAAACTATCATCGCGGCCACCCCAATCCAGTTCCGCCGCGGCCCCACGAAGGCCGGCGCCCTGCTTTCATGCCCCGTCTGCTGCACACCCTGGTGCCGGCCCTGCTGCTGGCCACCGCCTCTGCCCTGCCCATGGCTGCCACCCCCACCCCCGACGACCCCTACCTCTGGCTTGAAGACGTGCAGGGCGACAAGGCCCTGGCCTGGGTGCGCGAGCGCAATGCCGCCACCCGCACGCAACTGCAGTCCTACGCCGACTTCACGAAGATGCGCGACGGCTTCCGCGCCATCCTCGATTCGCGCGAGAAGATCCCCTACTTCAGCCGCCAGGGCGACTGGCTCTACAACTTCTGGCGCGATGCCGACCACCAGCGCGGCCTGTGGCGCCGCACCACGCTGGCCGAGTACCGCAAGGCCCAGCCCAACTGGGAAACGGTGATCGACCTCGACGCGCTGGCCAAGGCCGAGAACGAGAACTGGGTCTGGTCCGGCGCCAGCTGCCTGGGCCCGGACTACCGCCGCTGCCTGCTGCGCCTGTCGCGCGGCGGGGCCGACGCGGTGGTGGTGCGCGAGTTCGACACCCAGGCCAAGCGCTTCGTCGACGACGGCTTCAAGCTGCCCGAGGCCAAGAGCCAGGTCGACTGGATCGACGAGAACACGGTCTATGTCGGCACCGACTTCGGCCCCGGCTCGATGACCGATTCGGGCTACCCGCGCATCGTCAAGCGCTGGCAGCGCGGCCAGCCGCTGGCCCAGGCCGTCACCGTGTTCGAGGGCAAGCCCAAGGACGTGTATGCCTTCGCCACCGTCGACCGCACGCCGGGCTTCGAGCGCACGCTGTTCGGCCGCGCGAGCGACTTCTACAACAGCGAGCTCTCGCTGCTGCAGGCTGACGGCAAGCTGCAGGTGCTGGACCGCCCGAGCGACAGCGACTTCACCTTCTGGCGCGACAAGCTGCTGGTGCAGCTGCGCAGCGACTGGCACGTCGGCGGCAAGACCTGGCCCTCGGGTTCGCTGCTGGTCACCGATGCCAGGGCCTACCTCGCCGGCAAGCGCGACTTCACAGCCCTCTTCACGCCGACCGCCACGCGCTCGCTGGCCGGTGTCAGCATCACCCGCAGCCGGGTGCTGCTGAACGTGCTGGACAACGTTGCCGGCAAGCTCGAGGAATGGCAGAACGCTAACGGCCAATGGCAGCGGCGCGAGGTCAAGGCGCCGTTCCCCGGCACGCTGGGCGCCAGCGCGCTGCACGACCCGCTGCTGAAGGACGACGCGCTGGCCGAGGCCTACCTCGTGACGTACACGGACTTCATCACGCCCGATTCGCTGATGCTCGGCAAGACCGGCAGCGACGAGCGCGAGCTGCTGAAGGCGCGGCCGGCCTTCTTCGACGCCAGCGGCATCCGCGTCGAGCAGCGCTTCGCCACCTCGAAGGACGGCACCAAGGTGCCCTACTTCGTGGTCTGGCCCGCCGGTGCCAAGGCCGACGGCAAGAACCCCACGCTGCTGTACGGCTACGGCGGCTTCGAGGTCTCGCAGCAGCCCTGGTACTCGGCCGGCTTCGGCACGGCCTGGTACCGCCAGGGCGGCGTGCTGGTGGTGGCCAACATCCGCGGCGGCGGCGAATTCGGCCCGGCCTGGCACCAGGCTGCGCTTAAGGCCAACAAGCAGAAGAGCTACCACGACTTCGCCGCGGGGGGCGCGGCCATCAGCGCCAGCAAGGTCAGCTCCC
>CAZXLI010000024.1:0-41827 GCA_964641795.1 uncultured Bordetella sp.
CGCGGGTGAAGCTGCCCAGCTCGGCAATGCGCACGAAGGCCTGCACGGCATCCAGGTCGAGGGGGCGCTCGGTCATTTCAAACCATTATTGTTGATATCCGCGCCGGTGGCTGGTGCCAGGCGATGGCGGCCCGTAAGGTAGCGCCACCTCCTCACGAAAGCCCACCATGCCCCTGCTCCACATCTCGATGCGCGCCGGCAAGCCCGAGGCCTACCGCCAGGCCATCATCGACGGCCTGTACCGCGCGCTGCGCGAAACCTTCAACGTGCCGGAAGACGACCAGTTCATGCTGATCACCGAGCACGAGGCCGCGAACTTCCGCTACGGCGCGCACTACCTCAATGTCGCGCGCAGCGACGACCTGGTGTTCATCCAGATCACCGCCAACAACACCCGCACCATCGACCAGAAGAAGGCGCTGTTCAAGCGCATCGCCGAGCTGCTGGGCGACAAGCCCGGGCTGCGGCCGGAGGATGTGTTCGTCAACCTGGTGGAGGTGGCGAAGGAGAACTGGTCGATGGGCATGGGGCTGGCGCAGTACGCGTGAGCTTCTGTCTTAGGGGGATGATTCCTCCGCTCCAGCGGTCTGGGGCCTTCCGAAACCTAGACTGGCGCCCGTCTGCTTTTCAACCACAGCAGAAAGCATCGGCATGGCAAGCATGTTCGAGCAGATCAATCAGGCCGTCGTGCGCTTCCTCGAAGCCAGGCGCGGCACACCGGGCGCCGTGGCCGTCGCGCTTGTCGACGAGGGATTCGTCGTGGATCTGCGCGACGCCCACGGCACCATCACGCCGCTGCGCGTTCGGTGGGACGACGTGCAGAAGGCGGCCGCCGTGCTTGTCCCGGGCGCGGTGGGCGGGGACGAGTGCCTGTTGGTCGACGCGGTCGCCGGCCTGGTTCAGCTGACGCCGGCGGTGAGCGGGTTCGACGCGTTCGTCGCCGCCGCGCCAGGGCACCTGGCGGGCTGGAAGTCCGCTGCCCAGTGGCGGACCGAACTCATCGCGGCAGAGGTGGGCACCGCGGTACCGGTGTATCGCTGACGCGTGCCCCGCGCCTCAAGCCGCGGCCCACGCCCCGGGCCGCCGGCCATCAGGCGTCCACCAGCGTCTCGACAATGGCGGCGGCCGCGGCGAAGTTCAGTTCCTCGATGTCCGCGCGCAAGGCCTCGTAGGCCGCGGCATCGAGCCGGGCTTTCAGGTTCGTTGTCAGCACCCGGAATTGGTCGAGGGCCGACAGGTCGAAACCCTGCAGCAGCGCCAGCAGCTCGCGCAGGGCCGCCGGTTCGGCCGAGGCGGGCACGCTGGGACGCTCAGTTTCCGCACTGGCGGCAGCCAGCGCGGCGGCGCTGTGCGCGGCCAGCTCGCGCAGGGCCTGCAGCGCCTGCTGCGCGTCGCGCAGTGCCGCTGCGTCGTCGCCTGAGCGGCCGGCCCGCTCGGCCGCACCGGCATGCTGCTCCACCGCTTTGGCGCCCAGCGTTCCGGCCGTGCCTTTCAGCCGGTGCATCTGGGCGGCCAGCGCTTCCCGGTCGAGAGGGTTGTTCAGCAGGGTCTCCAGCGCAGCGGGCTCGGTGGTGATCAGGCGCCGCAGCAGCGAAGCGAACAGGGGCCAGTCGCCCGCGAAACGCGCGCGGGCCTCGGCGATGCGGATGCCTTCGATCTCGGGCCAGTCGGCCTCGCCCGCCGCGGCCGCCGGCGCCGGGCCTTTGTCGGCGCGGCCCAGCGCTTTCAGGATGGTGCGCACCAGCCCTTCGGGATCCAGCGGCTTGCTCACCACGGCGTCCATGCCGGCGGCCAGGGCGCGCGCGCGCTCGTCGGCGGTCACGCCCGCGGTCAGGGCGATCACCGGCAGGCGCGTGAGCCCGAGTTCCTGGCGCACGATGCGGGTGGCCTGCAGGCCATCGAGCTCGGGCATCTGAACGTCCATCAGCACGATGTCGAATGCCTCGGGCGCATGGCGCAGCGCATCGATACCGTCGCGCGCGCCAGCGCAGGTGCGCACCTGCGCCCCGAAACGCTGCAGCAGGCGGCTGGCCACCTCCAGGTTGATCTCGCTGTCGTCGACCACCAGGATGCGCGTGCCGGCCAGGGCGTCGCGCGAGGGCGCGGCCTCCGTCGGCTGCACCAGCGTTGTCGTGCCCGCCAGCGGCAGCTCGATCTCGGCGACGAATTCGCTGCCGACGCCGGGCGAACTGTTCAGGCGCACCTGGCCACTCATCAGCTCGACCAGTTGCTTGACGATGGCCAGGCCCAGCCCCGTGCCGCCGAATCGCCGCGTGGTCGAGTCGTCCGCCTGCACGAAGGGCTGGAACAGGCGGCGCTGCGCCTCGGCGTCGATGCCGATGCCGGTGTCTCGCACCCGCAGCCGCAGCCGCACGCGGCCGGCCTGCGCTGTATCGGCTTCTGCCGACAGCGTCACGCCGCCTCGGCTGGTGAACTTCAGCGCATTGCCGATCAGGTTCACCAGCACCTGGCGCAGGCGCGTCGGATCGCCGACCAGGCCGTCCGGCAGGCCGGGGGCGAGGTTCAGTTCGAATCGGATGCCCTTGGCCACGGCCTGGGCCTCGAACAGGTCCCGCTGCTCAGCCAGCAACTGGTGCAGCGAGAACGGCACCGCTTCCAGCGTCATCTCGCCGGCCTCGATCTTGGAAAGATCCAGCACGTCGTTGATCAGGCCCATCAGCGACGTTCCCGCGTTGCGCAGCTTGGTCACCAGCCCGCGCTGGTCGGCGTCGAGCGGGGTGTCTTCCAGCAGGCGCGCGAAGCCGATCACCGCGTTCATCGGCGTGCGGATCTCGTGGCTCATGTTGGCCAGGAACTGGCTCTTGGCCCGATCGGCGCGGCGCGCCTCGTGCATGGCCTGTCGCAGCGAGTCTTCGTACTGCCGCCGCAGGCTGATGTCGTAGGCGATGCCGAGGTAGCCGACCAGCTGGCCTTCGTCGTCGTGCATTGCGGTGACGGCCAGCGAGACCGGCACCGTGCTGCCGTCCTTGCGGCGGTAGGTCCACTCGTGCGGCTCGTTCATGACCTCGGGCTCGACCAGCGCCATACCGCTGTGCACCTTGCGGCCGAGCCGTTCACTGAGCTCTGCCGCGCGCGCGCGCAGTTCGTCCCGGTCGTGGAAGTGCATCGAGGTCTCGCGGCCCACCACTTCTTCGGCGGCGTAGCCCAGCATCTGCTCGGCACCCCGGTTGAAGACGCGGATGCGGCCGTCCGGGTTGACGGCGATGATCGATACCTGGGTCGAAGCGTCGAGCACGGCGCGCAGCAGTGTCAGCGTCTGGCGCAACTCGTTCTCGGCCTGCTTGCGGTCGGTGATGTCCGCGCTGACGGCGAAGAAGCCGATGACCTGCCCGTCCGCGTCGCGATCGGGCACCAGTCGCACGTCGTAGGTATGCGCCGTCCCGTCGACGACTTCCTGGTGCTCGTACGAACTCGCCTCGCCGCGCAGCGCGGCCTCGTGGCGCCGGCGCAGGGCTTCGGGCAGCGGGCGACCCGTGGCCTCCTGCCGTGTGCGGCCGATCAGCTGGTCGCGGTCCAGGCCCAGGAAGCGGCACTGCGCGGCATTGACGAAGCGGTAGCGCAAGTCCTTGTCGATGTAGCCCAGGCGCAGCGGCAGGCGGTCGGTCATCTCGCGCAGGAACCGGCTGGCCTCCGCGGCGTGCAGGTGGGCTGCCTCGGCTTCCTGCTGCAATCGCTTGATGGGCGTGATGTCGGTGCAGATCGACACGTACTTCTCGATCCTGCCCTCGGCATCGAAGAACGGTGCGATCACGCTGTCCACCCAGTACAGCGAGCCGTCCTTGGCGCGGTTGCAGACCTCCGCATGCCAGGCCTGGCCCTGCGCGGTGTGCCACATGGCGCGCCAGAACTCCGCGGGGTGATGGCCGGAGCTGACGACGCGATGGTCGCGACCGATCAGCTCTTCGGCGCTGTAGCCCGAGATGCGGCAGAAGCCTTCGCTGACACTGACGATGCGGCCGTTCCGATCGGCCACCGAGACGATCGAGTGGTGCTCCAGCGTGTGCAGCAGCGCCGCGTTTTCGCGCTGCGCCGCGGCCAGCTGCAGGCGGCTCTCGGTGATGTCGGTGACGTCGTGCACCAGCACGTAGAAGCCTTGGACTTCGCCGTTCACCACGTCGGGCAGGTAGTGCGCGAGCGAATGGCGCACGCCCTTGCCGTCCGGCCGGGGAATGGCGCGCTCGAAGACCTGCGGCTGGCCCTTGAGGGCGGCCTCGATGTAGGGGCGATTGCGCTCGAACAGGTCGGGCCCGAGCAGTTCGAGCATGCTCTTGCCGCGCAGGGCACCGGGATCCACGCCGAACCAGGTGGCATAGGCCTGGTTGGCCACCCGGTTGGTGAGCTGGCGGTCCCAGTAGCCGATCATCGACGGCACGGCATCGAGGATCGATCGCAGGTCGTGCAGCGCCTGGTCGAGCGAGGCGGTGCGCTCGGCCACCTGCCGCTCCAGCGCCGCATTGGCCTCTGCCAGCGCGCGGCGCGCCTGCTGCACTTCACGCAGGTCGCGCAGGCTCTTGGCCAGGGCCACCGGGCGCCCGGCGCCGTCGAGGATGGGCACGGCACTCAGCGAGACGTCGATCAGCGTGCCATCCCGATGCAGGCGCGTGGTGTCGAACGGCGGCCGGCGCACGCCCTGGCGCAGCGCCCGGCCCAACTCGGCCTCTTCGTGCCGGCGCTCGGGCGGCAACAGCAGTTCGGCCAGCGGCCGGCCGATGGCCTCGTCCGCGCGGTAGCCGAACAGCCGCCCGGCGGCGTCGTTCCATTCGGTGACGATGCCGTCGAGCGTCTCGGCGATGACCGCGTCTTCGCTGCTGTCGACGATGGCCGCGCGCCGCGCCTGCTCCTGCTGCGCGCGGCGCTTGCGTGCCGCACCGATGGCGGCGAGGTACACCGCGCCGGCCAGCCCGAGCGAGACGCCGGCCGAGGCGATGGCCAAGCGCAATGGATCGGTATGCGGGTGCGCACGAACGAAGGCGGGCGTTGCGTGCACCGTCATCTGCCACCGCCGGCCGTAGACCGGCAGCTCGATCACCCGCTCGAGGCCCGCCACCGGCTGCGCGGCAAAGGCCGGACTGCTGTAGAAGCCGCCTTCGACCGGCGCCGCGAGGTCATTCAGCCGCAGCGCGAGCTGGCCTTCGAACAGGTCGAGCCCGGCCAGCACCTCATCGGTCACCAAGGGGGCATAGGTCCAACCCAGTGCGGCCGCCACGCGCTCCGCCTCGGTGCCCGTGGGCAGACCGAATCGGTAGATGGGCAGCAGCAGCAGGAAAGACTCCGCCGCCTTGCCCGTGGCCTGCACCAGCGTGATCGGCGCGGTGAGCGTCGCGCTGCCTTGGCGCATGGCCGCCTGCGCTGCGGCCCGCCGTCGGGGTTCCGATGCGATGTCCAGTCCGACAGCCTGGCGGTTGCGTGCCACGGGCTCGATGAAGCGGATGACGGCTCGCTCGTCGTCGTGCGGGGCGATCGCCCGGATGGCGAACGAGGGCAAGTCCTGGCGAGCCGCCGCCACGAAGGCCGCTTCCTCGGCCGGGGGTATGCGCCAGATCACGCCGAAGCCGCGCGCGCCGGGGAACTCCTGGTCGATGTCGCGCATCGCGCCGTAGCGCTCCATCTGTTCGCCCGTGAACGACCGGCCGCCCGCGGCGAGCACCGCGCCCCGCAAGCCACGCAGTTCGTGTTCATAACGGCGCATGCGCTCGGCCACGCGCGATGCGGCGCGCACGGCCAGCCCGTCGAACTGTTGAGCGGCCTCCTGCAGGTTCAGCGTGTGCCGCCAGTACGCGGCCGCACCGGACAGGGTCAGCCCGACCGCCAGCGCGGCCAGCGCCCAGGTCAGCGGGCGGAACCCTGGCTTGCGGCGGGTCGCTTGCTGGCCGGATCCGGCGTCGCCCATCGGGAGCCTCCCTATGCACCGGCTGCGGCCTTCTCGGCGCAGTCGATGGCCTTCGATTCCGCACGCGTGCGGCCCGCTGTCTTGGTGAACAAACGATCTGGCGATGCTCTCACGGTCGTCGCGAAGCTTAACGACGCCAGCCGGTGGACGCACCTGCTGCAACCCCGCAGCGGTGGCCCTTCGCCGCGGCGGCGATGGGCAATTCGACACACGATGGCATTCATCCCATCACCACCAGCACCTGCGCATCGCCGCGCCCGGTGCTGAGGTACACATGCCCGACGCTGCTGTCGAAGTACGCTGATTCGTGGCGCTGCAGCTCCAGCACCTGCCCGTTCTCGAAGCAGATGCGCACCCGGCCGGCCAGCACCATCGCGAACTCCTGGCCGGGGTGGCGGATGTAGTCCGGAAACTGCGACAGCGCGCGCGCGCTGATGGTGCCGTGCACCGGCGTCATGCGGCGCAGCGGGTAGTCGGTGGCCAGCATGCGGAAGTGGTAGTGGCCTTCGTCGTAGCTGGGCGCGGTGGCCAGGCGCGACTGCACGGCCACCGGCGGCGCGGTGTCGGGCACCGGCTCGGCGCGGGCGTCGAACAGCGCGGCGATGTCCACCGCCAGCGCCTGGGCCACGGCGCCGAACTTCTCGTAGCTGACCGAGATCTGGCCCAGCTCCATCTTCGACAGCGTCGACAGCGGCACGCCGGAGCGCTGCGACAGCGCCTTCAGCGTGAGCCCGCGCGCCTTGCGGATGCTGCGCAGGCGCGCGCCCATGTGTTCGCGGTCCGGCGGGGCGCTGGTGCGGCGGCGCCGGGTGGCGGTGCGCTGATCGCGCTGGTCGCGCGGCGGCGCCGGGCGGCGCGCGGATGGCGGGGTCGGCATCGTGGTTTCCCGGGGTCTGGCGCGATTCTCGCATGCGAGAATTCTCGAATGAGAGAATTCGACGTGATCATCGCCGGGGCCGGCATCGCCGGCGCTTCGCTGGCCTGGCGGCTGGTGCAGGCGGGATCGAACCCGGCCCGCGCGCCGCTGCGCGTGCTGCTGCTCGAGGCCGAGGCCCAGCCCGGCTACCACAGCACCGGCCGCTCGGCGGCGATGTTCATGGAAAGCTACGGCCCGCCCGGCGTGCGGGCGTTGACGCGCGCAAGCCGCGCGTTCTACGAAGCGCCGCCCGCCGGCTTCACCGAGGTGCCGCTGCTCGGCCCGCGCGGCGCGCTGTACGTGGCCACGCACGAGCAGCAGGCCCTGCTGCAGCCGCTGCACCACGAACTGGCGCCCAGCTGCCCGCGGCTGCAGGCGCTGGACGCGGCACAGACGCTGGCGCTGGTGCCCTGCCTGCGGGCCGAAGACCTGCACGGCGCGCTGCTCGACCCCGATGCGCAGGACATCGACGTGCATGCGCTGCACCAGGGCTTTCTGCGCGGCGCGCGAGCGGGCGGCGCGCAGGTGCGCAGCGGCGCGGCCATCGCCTCGGCCCGGCGCGAGCACGGGCAATGGAGCGTGCGGCTGGCCGGTGCCCCGGCCGACGATGCACCGCTGCGCGCCGCCACGCTGGTGAACGCCGCCGGCGCCTGGGCCGACGAGCTGGCAGGCCGCTGCGGCATCGCCCCGGTCGGGCTGGAGCCGCGCCGGCGCAGCGCCTTCACCTTCCAGCCACCGGCCGGCGTGGACATCGCGCACTGGCCCGCGGTGGTCGGTGTCGACGAAAGCTGGTACTTCAAGCCCGACGCGGGCCGCCTGCTGGGCTCGCCGGCCAATGCCGACCCCACCGTGCCGCACGACGTGCGCCCCGAGGAGCTGGACATCGCGATCGGCATCGACCGCATCCAGACCGCCACCACGCTGACGATCCGCCGCCCCGAGAGCACCTGGGCCGGCCTGCGCTCGTTCGTGGCCGATGGCGAGCTGGTGATCGGCGCCGACGCGACCGAGCCCGGCTTCTTCTGGCTCGCGGCCCAGGGCGGCTATGGCATCCAGAGCGCGGCCGGCGCCTCGGCGCTGGCGGCCGCGCTGATCACCGGCGAGCCGCTGCCCGACGAGCTGCTGCGCGCCGGCGTCGAGCCCAGGACTTTTTCGCCGGCGCGCCTGCGCTGATTCACTGTCGATCGAGAGGACTCCGATGCTGCTGCCTTCCCTTCCCCGCCGTCGCTTCGGGGCCCTGCTGCTGGCCGCGTGCGCGCTGCCGATGGCCGCCCATGCTGCGGGTTATCCGGATCACGCGATCACGCTGGTGGTGCCCTACCCGCCCGGCGGCGCCACCGACACGGTGGCCCGCATCGTCGGCAAGGGCCTGTCGCAGCGACTGGGCCAGGCGGTGGTGGTGGACAACCGTGCCGGCGCCGGCACGGCCATCGGTGCCGGCGCGGTGGCCAAGGCCGCACCGGACGGCTACACGCTGCTGATCACCTCGAACACCACGTTCACGGTCAACCCGGCGCTCAAGCCCAAGCTGCCGTACGACGCGCAGAAGGACTTCGAATCGCTGGGCCAGATCGGCACCTCGCCGCTGGTGCTGCTGGCGCATCCTTCGCTGCTGGCCAACAGCGTGAAGGAGCTGGTGGCCATGGCCAAGGCGCAGCCGGGCAAGCTGAGCTATGCCTCGTTCGGCGCCGGCACCACCTCGCACTTTGCCGGCGAGATGTTCAAGGCGATGGCCGGCATCGACCTGCTGCACGTGCCATACAAGGGCAGCGCGCCGGCGATGACCGACCTGATCGGTGGCCAGGTGAACTTGAGCATCGACACCAGCGTGGCCGCGCTGCCGATGCTGCAGGCCGGCAAGGTGAAGGCCATCGCGGTCACCTCGGCGCAGCGCTCGCCCTCGCTGCCCCAGGTGCCGACGATTGCCGAGGCCGGCTATCCGGGCTACGAGCTGGTGCCGTGGATCACCATCGTCGCGCCGCGCGGCCTGCCCGCGCCGGTGCAGCAGGCCCTGGGCGCCGCGCTGAAGGCCACCGTGACCGATGCCGCGATCCGTGCCGAGCTGGAAAAGTCCGGCGTCGACGTGGCCTGGCTGCCGGGTAGCTTCTATGAAGCCCGCGTGGCCAAGGAACTCCCGCTCTTGCGCGCGTATGTCCACAAGGCCAAGATCACAGTAGATTGATGCCATGGCCGCCGATCTTTCCCTCACCGAACGCTCCGCCATCGAACTGCGCCGCCTGATCGGCGCGCGCCAGCTCTCGCCGGTGGACCTGATGCAGGCCTGCATCGCGCGCATCGAGGCGCTGAACCCGGCCGTCAACGCCATCGCCGCCACCGACTTCGAGCGTGCGCTGGCCGCCGCGCGCGAGGCCGAGGCCGCGGTGATGCGCGGCGCGGCGCTGGGGCCGCTGCACGGCCTGCCGCTGGGCGTGAAGGACCTGCAGGACACTGCCGGGCTGCTCACGACCTATGGCAACGCCGGCCTGCGCGGCTTTGTGCCGGCGCAGGACAACGCGCTGGTGGCGCGGCTGCGCGCGGCCGGCGCCATCGTCACCGCCAAGACCAACGTGCCGGACATGGGCGCCGGCGCCAACACGCGCAACCCGGTGTGGGGTGCCACCGGCAACCCTTTCGATCCCGCCCTGAACGCCGGCGGCTCCTCGGGCGGCTCGGCCGCCGCGCTGGCCACCGACATGCTGCCCATCGCCACCGGCTCGGACACTGGCGGCTCGCTGCGCATTCCGGCCGCGCTGTGCGGCGTGGTGGGCCTGCGGCCTTCGCCCGGCCTGGTGGCCAACGACGCGCGGCCGCTGGGCTGGTCGGTGATCTCGGTGCTCGGGCCGATGGCGCGCGATGTGAGCGACACCGCGCTGTTGCTGTCGGCCAGCGTTGGCTTCGATGCGCGCGATCCGCTGTCGTACGACGAAGCGGCCGGCGCCTATGCCGCGCTGCGGCCCGCCGACCTGGCCACGCTGCGCGTGGGCTACACCGAAGACTTCGGCACCTGCCTGGTCGAGCCCGAGATCCGGCGCACGTTCAACGCCCGCGTCGAGGCGCTGCGCCCGCACGTGGCCTGCTGCGAGCCGGTGCCGCTGGCGCTGGACGAGGCCGACCAGGCCTTCGACGTGCTGCGCGCCGAGGCCTTCGTCGCCGCGTTTGCCGACACCTACCGCACGGCACCGGAAACCCTGGGCCCCAATGTGCGCGCCAATGTCGAGATGGCCGCGGCCATCACGCTGGCCGACCGCGCCTGGGCGCACCTGGCGCAGACGCGCATCGCGCGCCGCTTCGCGCAGGCCTTCGAGCAGTTCGATGTGCTGCTGGCACCGGTGACGCCGACCAGCCCGTTCCCGTGGACGCAGCTGTATGCCGAGCAGGTCGATGGCCAGGCCACGCGCAACTACTACCACTGGCTGGCGCTGACCTATGTGGTGACGCTGGCCACCAACCCCGCGCTCTCGCTGCCCTGCGGTCGCGACGAGCACGGCATGCCCTTCGGGCTGCAGATGATCGGCCGGCTGCGCGGCGACGCGGCGCTGCTGTCGGCCGCGCTGGCCGTGGAACAGGTGTTTGCCGCCGATGCGGCGCTGGCCCGGCCGCGCCCGGACCTCGGCGCGCTGCGGGCGCCGCGGCCCGAGCTGCGCTCGATCGTCACGCACCCGCCGCTGCGCGAGGGCACGGCCGATGGCGGCGGCGCACGGCCCGGGGCGCCGGTGTAGCTCAGGCGATCTTGGTCAGGTACTTGCTGGCGAAGATGCGGTTGAGCTGAGCCACGCTCAGGAAGGCCGGGTTGCCGGTGCACACCGGCGCCGTGCACATCAGGTTGGCGTCTTCGCCCACATGCACCGGCGCGAAGCTCGAGCCCAGCAGCACGTGGCAGACCTCGTGCGCCATCGTCGTCTTGTCGACGGCGGTGGCCGCGATCATCACCGCCGGCTGGTTCGGCGGATGGCCGGCGCAGCCTTGCAGCGTGCTGCCGTCCTTCTTGCGCAGCACGGTGGCGAAGTAGACGGTGACGTCGTTCGGCCCGACGAACTGCTTGCTGCCGGAGTTCTCGAGCAGGCGCTGCTCGTCGGACACCTGGTCCCACTGGCAATCGCCGTCGACCACGGCGAGCTTCAGCTGCTCGTCGGCCTTCAGGCCCACGCTCTGGCCGCTCAACATCTTGACCAGGATGCCGTACTGCGCGAACACGTCCTGCATCACCTGCAGCTGTGTGAACTCGGGCACCGTGGGCATGCCGATCGAGCGCATGTGCACGTTGACCTTGTGGCTCATCGCGATGGGCGGCAGCGGGAACGGCGGCGGCCCGGCGGTGGGCAGCAGTTCGTCGAGCTTGGTCATCGTGGCGTGGCCGACGATGCCGTCCCTCACCAGGCCGGTGCGGGCCTGGAACTGCCACACGCGGCTTTCGGTCTCGCCGCCGAAGATGCCGTCCGGCGGCCCCTTCTTGGTGGAGAGCTTCATGTCCATGCCCAGGTCGATGAAGGCCTGCTGCAGGATGGCCACATGCGGCCCAGCCGAGTTGCGCATGATCGGCGGGGCATTGACAGCGGCCTGCTGCAGCTGCCGGTTCGCGGCGAAGCGGGGTGACTTGAGCGCCATGGTGAAAGCTCCTCGGCGGACCCCGGGGCGGGGTCGACGAGGCCACTGTGCCGTGCGGCGCCGGCACGCGGCAAGTGACCTTCGGCGGCGCCGTCCCTCCAGCTGAGGAGCGACCGGCCGTGAAGCGCTGGTCGCCTACCCGGCGGCTCGGCGGCCCAGCGTGCCGGCCAGGTCGCGGCGCACCTGCTGCAGCACCGCGGCCCAGTCGCCCGGCCGCGGCTGGCGGTACAGGCGTGCCGAGGCATACCAGGGGCTGTCGGTCCGGTCCATCAGCCAGCGCCAGTCGGCCGCATGGGGCAGCAGCAGCCACACCGGCTTGCCCATCGCGCCGGCCAGGTGCGCGATGCTGGTGTCCACGCTGACCACCAGGTCCATCGCGGCCACCAGCGTGGCCGCGTCGGCAAAGTCCTGCTGCTCGGCGCCGAAGTGCCGCAGCGCGGGCTGCCCGGCCAGCGCCTGCGTGTCCTCGGCCGGCAGCTGCTTCTGCAGGCTGATCGTCTCCCAGCCCGCGTCGAGCAGCGCCACGGCCAGCGCCAGCGGCAGGCTGCGGTGCAGCAGCTTCGGGTTGTCCCCGCCGCGCCACATCAGGCCCAGGCGCGGCTGCTGCCGCGGGCCCAGGCGCTGCTGCCATTCGGCCATGCGCTCGGGCGCCGCCTGCAGGTAGCCGCCGGCCGCAGGCACCGACTGCACGGTGGTGCGCAGGGCATAGGGCACGCTCATCAGCGGGCAGTGGCAGTCCACCGGCGGCAGCGCCTCGCCGCGCGCGACGCATTGCGCCACCCCCGGGGCCACGGCCAGCAGGCGTTGCAGCGCGGCCGGCACCTCCAGCACCACGCGGGCGCCCTGCGCGGCCAGCGGGGCGGCGAAGCGGCTGAACTGGATGGCGTCGCCCAGGCCCTGCTCGGCGTGCAGCAGGATCGTGCGGCCGGCCAGCGGCTCGGCGCCGCTCCAGCGCGGCACGCCGAAATCGCGTGGCGCGGCGCGGAAGTCCGCCGTCTGCAGGCGCCACTCGTACAGCGGCCAGCCCGCCGCCCAGTCGCCCTGCATCAGGTGGCAGTAGGCCAGGTTCACGTGGGCCTCGGCATGCGCCGGGCGCGCGGCCGTCACCCGCGCCAGGCTGGCAATGGCCTCGGCAGGACGGTTCATGTGCTGCAGTGCCACGCCGCGGTCGAGCCAGGCGTCGAGGTGCTCGGGTGCCAGCTGCAGTGCCTGGTCGTAGCGCCGCAGCGCCTCGTTAAGCCGCCCCGCGAGTCGCTGCGCGTTGGCCGCGTTGTAGTGCGACTCCGCCCGCTGCGGGTCGCGCGCCAAGGCGCGGTCATAGCAGGCAATCGACGCGTCCAGCTCGCCACGGTCCTGCAGCACGTTGCCCAGCGTGTGCTGCGTCTCCGCCAGTTCGGGGGCCAGGGCCACCGCCTGGCGCGCGTCGTTCAGGGCCTCGTCGGGCCGCTGCAGGCGGCGCCAGACCTCGGCGCGGTGGCACAGCGACAGCGCGTCGCTGGGGCGCAGCGCCAGCGCGCGCCCGAAGCTGCGCAGGGCTTCTTCCGTGCGGCCCAGGCCCAGCAGCGCATCGCCCAGGTGGCGGTGCACGTCGGGCTGGGCGTCGTCGCGCGCCAGCAGGCGCTCGAAGGCGAGCACCGCGGCCGCGTGCCGGCCGGCGGCCAGCAGGGCCACGCCGCGGCTGAGCTGCGCAGCGGCCAGGCCCGGCTGCAGCTGCAGCGCGGCCTCGTGGCTGGCCACCGCCTCGGCATGGCGGCCCAGCGCCAGCAGCGCATTGCCGCGGTTGCAGTGCGCCTCGGCATAGTCGGGCCGGGCCTTGAGCGCCAGGTCGTAGGCGGCCAGCGCTTCGGCGGGCCGTCCCAGCGCCTTCAGCGCATTGCCGCGGCGGAACTGCGCCTCGGCCGGCAGTGGCGCCAGCGCGGCGGCGGCCTCCAGCTGGGCCAGCGCGGGCGCGGGCCGGCCCAGCCGCAGCAGCAGCGCGGCATGCTCGGCCAGCAGCACCGGCTCGTTCGGCCGTTCGGCCAGGGCCTGGGCCAGCATCTTCGCGGCCTCGGCGTCGCGGCCGCCCTGGGCCAGCGCATGGGCCAGCAGGTACAGCGCCTCGAACTGCCCGGGCCGCAGCTGCAGCACGCGGCGACACAGCGCTTCGGCGGTGGGCGCGTCGCCCCGGCCCACGGCGGCAGCGGCCTGCTGCAGGGCCTGGCCAATGCTCAGCAGGGTCATGGTCGGTCGGGGTGGTGGCGCGACATGGCGAGCCGCGACTGTACGGTTTCCGGCGCCCTGCCCGCCGGTGCCGCAGCCGCCCTTGGCGCGCCGTGGCTTGATGCAGCGCCAATCCGGCGCCGCGCGGGTGCGGCACCATCCACCCATGGCGATGACGATCGGACTCCTGACCGGCGGTGGCGACGCGCCGGGCCTGAACGCGGTGATCCGCGCGGTGACCAAGTCGCTGATCCACCAGTGCGGCGCAGCGGTGCTGGGCATCGAGGACGGCTACCTCGGCCTCATCGAAGGCCGCGCCCGCCCGCTCGATTGGCGCAGCGTCAGCGGCATCATCGCGCTCGGCGGCACGCTGCTGGGCACCACCAACCGCGTCAGCCCGCTGGCCTACCAGGGGCGCGACCGGCGCGACGAGGTGCTGGCCAACGCCCGCCGCCTGGGGCTCGACGGCCTGGTGGCCGTTGGCGGCGACGGCACGATGGCCATTGCCGAGGTGCTGCACCGCCACGGGCTGCCCACCATCGGCGTGCCCAAGACCATCGACAACGACATCCCGCATGTCGAGCGCAGCTTCGGCTTCGACACCGCGGTGGCGACGATCACCGAGGCGCTGGACCATGTGCAGACCACCGGCCAGAGCCATGGCCGCGTGATGCTGGTGGAGACCATGGGGCGCAATGCCGGCTGGCTGGCGCTGGAGGCCGGCATCGCCGGCGGGGCCGATGCGATCCTGCTGCCCGAGATCGACTACGACCTGGAAGCCGTCGCCACGCTGTGCCGAGCGCGCGAGGCGCGCCAGCGCTTCACGGTGATCTGCGTGGCCGAAGGGGCCAAGCCGCGCGGCGGCGCGCTGACCTGGCAGGCCCCCGTGGCCGGCGCGCCCGAGCTCGATCGCCTGGGCGGCGTGGCCGAGGCGCTGCGCCAGCAGCTGCAGCCGATGATAACGAGCGAAGTACGCGCCACAGTGCTCGGCCACGTGCAGCGCGGCGGCACGCCGACGGCGGCCGACCGGGTGCTCGCCACCCACTACGGCAATGCCGCCGCGGCCCTGGTGCGCGCAGGCGCCTGGGGCCGCATGGTGTCGCTCGAACAGGGCCGCATCGGCAGCGTGGCCCTCACCGACGTGGCCGGCGGCAACCGCCGCGTGGCGCTGGACGACACGCTGCTGCAATGCGCGCGCGACATCGGTGTCAGCCTGGGCGACGGGCCGGGTTACCTGCCGGCTTGATGCCACCGGCCAACCGGGCGCATCACGCCTGCTGCCAGGTCTTGAGCGCCGACACCACCAGGATCGCCGCGAGGCTCGGCACCAACAGCGCGGCCGGCACGGCGCCGAGCCACAGGCCGCCGACGGCCGCACCCAGCACCGAGCCGGCCGCCAGGGTCAGCACGAAGTCACGGTTGTCGCGCAGCACGACGAAGCTGCGGTCGCGGCGGTAGCGCGCGAACCCGACCAGCATCGTCGGCAGGCTGATGGCGAGCGCAAGACTCCCGGCCAGCTTGATGTCCAGGCCGTACAGCAGCAACAGCGTCGGGATCAGCAACTCTCCGCCCGCAACGCCCAGCAGCGAAGACACGGCGCCAATCGCCAGCCCGGCCAGCACGCCGCTGGCGACGCGCCAAACCCCGGCCGGCCGATGGGCCTGGACAGCAGGCTCATCGCCGAGCAGCAGCACCAGGGCGATCATCACCAGCAGCACCGCGATCACCCGCTGCAGCGTGCTGCGCTTCAGGTGCGTCGCCCAGCCCGCGGCGAACCACGCACCCACCAGCGTGCCTGCCAGCAGGTTGAGGATGACCGGCCAGTGCGCGGTCAGCAGATGCGGCGGCACCGCGCCGCTGCGAAAGACCAGCGCCGTGGCAACGACCACCAGGCTGGTCGCCTTGTTCAGGATCACCGCCTGCAGGGCGCCAAAGCCGAACACCAGCAGTAGCAGCGGCAGCCTGAACTCGGCACCACCCAGGCCGATGAGTCCGCCGAGCAGGCCGACCAGCAGGCCGGCGCTGAACCCAGCCAGCAGCCGCACGATCGACGGGCTGGTGGTGTCGGAGGCGAGCGACATGCACGTTTCCGTGGCAAGGGGTTGATGCGATATCTACGGCTGACGATATCGCTGTTGGAGTATATCGATCACCGGCAGGCAAGCGCGGACAATGCCCGCCCATGAAGCCGACGCTCAGCGCCTCCCCCATCGACGACAAGACGCGCTTTCGCGTCCAGATCAAGCACGCGGTGGCCATCGGTCCGGGCAAGGCCGACGTGCTGCAGGGCATTGCGGAGACCGGCTCGCTCGCCGAGACGGGGCGCCGCCTGGGCATGAGCTACCAGCGGGTGTGGTCGCTGGTCAACGCGATGAACAAGGATTTCGTCGAGCCGGTGGTGCTGACACAGCGCGGCGGCGTGGCAGGCGGCGGCGCCCAGCTCACCGCCTGCGGCCAGCGCGTGCTCAAGGTCTACCGGGCGATCGAGCGCGATGCGCAACGCGCGGTCGCGCGGCGGCTGCCGGACTTGCTGAGCCTGATCCGCCCGGACGCCGGGCCCAAGGCCTGACCGGCGCGGGGCGAGGACGCTGGGCCCTCAGTGCGAGGTGCCCTCGGAGCGGGTGATCTTGTTCCACACGTTGTACTTGCCGACCGGCTTGCTCATCGGCAGGCGCTTGACCTCCTTGAAGGTGGCCGCGTCGTAGACGATCAGCGCGCCGTCCAGCTCCCACACGCTGGCCAGTGCGTAGCGGCCGTCCTTGGTGAACTCGATGTGGGCCAGCGTCTTGCCCGGCTCGCGCACCTGGGCCACCGGCTCCAGCGTGGCCTTGTCGAAGATGGTCAGCGTGTCCTTGGCCGTCGGGCTCATCATCGAATCGGTCCAGGCATAGCGGCTGGCCTCGTGGCTGCGCACGAAGAAGCCGGGCCCCGGCACCGGGATGCTGCGCAGCGGCTTCCAGGTCTTCATGTCGATCACGTCCAGCGTGCCGCCCTGCAGGTTGGGGCTGGCCAGCACCGTGGTGCCCTGCGATGCGAAGGTGATGCCCGAGCCCAGGTGCGGCATGCCGGCCAGCGGCAGGTCGGCAATCTTCCTGCGGATGTCCAGGTTCACCACCTGCGCGCTGGCCTGGCCGTCGCTGCGCGGCCGCGTGGCGCCCAGCACATGGCGGTAGCGCTGGTCGAAGAAGAAGTCGTCCAGCGGCTCCTCCAGCACGGTGCGCCGCACGCCCAGGTAGCCGGGCTTGGCAATCGCCTCGTTCATGCGGTAGTCGTGCACCAGGCCGTCGCGGATCGGCTCGGCCTGGGGATCGTAGGAGATCTCCCACAGCTCGGGGATGTCCTTCATCGCGACGACGAAGCTCTGGCGCGGTGCGGCGTCGTACACCGCCGAGACGCGCGAGCTGCGGCTGCCGTCCAGCGTCTGCGCCGGGTAGCTGCGCTGCAGCTGCAGGTTGGCGTCGAACAGCACCACGGTGCGCGGCAGGTAGTTGGCCGCCATCACCCAGCGGCCGTCGGCCGAGACCGCCACGTTGCGCATGTTCAGCCCCGCGCGCACCTCGGCCACCACCTTCAGGTTCCACAGGTCGTACTGGGTGATCCAGCCATCGCGCGAGCCGAAGTAGACATACCGGCCATCGGGCGAGAACTTCGGCCCGCCATGCAGCGCATAGCGGCTGGCGAAGCGGTGGATGCGCTCGAAGCGGTCGCCGTCGACCAGCGAGACATGGTGGTCGCCGCCCTCCACCACCACGAACAGGTTCATCGGGTCGGCGCGCCACACCGGCTTGGCGGGCCAGTCGCGCCAGCCGGCGGTTTCGGTGCGCGAGGCGCGGATCTCGTCGTCGCCCCAGCGCGGCGCCGGGCTCACCGGCGTGTAGATCCATTGCGCCAGTGCCGCGATCTCGTCGGCCGACAGCGCCTGGCCGAAGCCCGGCATCTGCGTGGCCGGGCGGCCGGCGCCGATGGTCTTGAGCGCCTCGGGCCGGCGCAGCCGTTCCAGGCTTTCGGGCAGCAGCGCCGGGCCCATGCCGCCGGTGCGCTGCACGCCGTGGCAGCTGGCGCAATGCTGCTGGAACAGCGCCGGCGCATCGGGCTCGGCAGCCTGCGCCGGGCCCAGCAACGCCACCAGCGCGGCGCCCGCCAGCAGCCAGTGGCGCAGCGGCTTCATGCAGCGTCCTCCACCGCCACGATCGGCTCGCGGCGCCGGCCCCCGGCCTTGCCGGCGAAAGGCGTCAGCACCACCCGCGCCGCCGGCTGGCTGGCACTCAGCCCGATCTCGTCGTCGTCCAGATAACAGCCAGGATCCTCGGCCCAGGGATTGCCGGTGATCTGCTCGGCCCGCACACGGGTGTTGCCGCCGCAGATGTCCACATGGCGGCAGGCCGCGCAGCGCCCGCCCACCGGCCGCGGCCGCTGCTTCAGGCCCGCCATCAGCGGGTCGGACACGTCGCGCCAGATCGCCGAGAACGGCCGCTGCCGCACGTTGCCCAGCGCGTGGTGCCACCACATGGTGTCCGGGTGCACTTCGCCCAGGTTGTCGATGTTGGCCACGCCCACGCCCGAGGCATTGCCGCCCCAGGCCACCAGGCGCGCCCGCAGCGCGGCACCGAAGCGCGCATGCAGATCCGGCTCGTGCCGGGCCAGCCACTGCAGCAGGTAGGGACCGTCGGCATCGTTGTTGCCGGTGACGTACTCAGGAGAAGAGCTGGCTCTGCCAGGCTTCTCCTGCCCCCGGGGGGGGCGGCCGGCAGGGCCGGCCTCGGGGCTGACAGATTCCGGCCGCTGCTCGCGCGCGGCCGCCCAGGCCCGCGCGAACAGCAGGTCCAGCGCCTCGCGCGTGGCCGCGAAGCGCGCGTCCTGCGCGCGGTGGATGTTGCCGCGGCCGGCGTAGTTCAGGTGCGAGAAGTAGAACTTGTCGATGCCCTCGTCGCGCATCAGCTGCAGCAGCGCCGGCAGGTCCTGCGCGTTCATCGCCGTCATCGTGTAGCGCAGGCCCAGCTTGACGCCGCGCGCATGCAGCCGGCGCATCGCGCCCAGGCTCAGCGCGAAGGCGCCCTCCAGCCGGCGGAAGCGGTCGTGGGTGGCGGCGATGCCGTCGAGGCTGATGCCCACGTAGTCGAAGCCCGCCTGCGCCACCCGGTCGGCCATTGCGTCGTCGATCAGCGTGCCGTTGGTCGACAGGCCGACGTAGAAGCCCATCGCGCGGGCCCGCTCGGCGATCTCGAACAGGTCGGGCCGCATCAGCGGCTCGCCGCCGGAGAGGATCAGCACCTGCACGCCGAAGGCCCGCAGGTCGTCCATCACCGCGAACACCTCCGCGGTGCTGAGTTCGCCCTCGTATTCGTGGTCGGCCGAGAGCGCGTAGCAGTGCTTGCAGCTCAGGTTGCAGCGGCGGATCAGGTTCCAGATCACCACCGGACCGGGGGGCACGGCGCCGGCGGCAGCGCGCCGTGCCGGCTGGGGATAGTGGCCTTCGCGTTCGGCCTGGGCCAGTTCGCCCAGGTACTGGCTGATGCGGAACATCGATTCAGTCCTCCTTCAGTCTCAGCCCGGTCTTCTTCAGGATCGCGCTGGAGTACAGGATCTCGTGGCCGTGGCAGGCCGAACCGAGCAGCTGCTCGATCTGGCGTGCTTCTGCCTCTACCTCGTGATGCGAGCGGCCATGCAGCATCGCGAACAGGTTGTAGCGCCAGCCGGGCAGCTTGCGCGGGCGGCGGTAGCAGTGGCTGACGCCGGGCAGCGCGCCGACCTCGGCGCCGAGCCGGTCGACCTGCGCATCGTCGACGTCCCACACCGACATGCCGTTGGCCACGAAACCCAGCCGGTAATGGTTGGGCACCGCACCGATGCGCCGCACCAGGCCCTGCGCCAGCATCGAGCCCAGGCGTTCACGCACGCGCTCGCCGGTCTCGCCGAGCATCGCGCCCACCGCTTCGTAGGGCCGCGCCACCAGCGGCAGGCCGCCTTGCGTGGCGGCGATCAGTGCGCGGTCGAACTCGTCCAGCGGCTGCGGCGCGCCGGCCGGTGCCGCGGGCTCCCGGGCCGGCAGCGGCGGCAGGGGCCGGCCCGACAGCGGCAGGCGCAGCTCGACGAAGAACTCGCGCTCCTTCGGCAGCGCCAGCACTTCGAGGCCGGTCTCGGCTTCGATGGCCGCCAGCACCGCATCGGCATCCGCCGGCTGTTCCACCGCGACGACGAACCACATGTTCCAGGCGTGTTCGCGCCGGTAGTTGTGGGCCACCTCGGGGTGCGCGTTGACCTGCGCGGTGACCGCCGCATAACGCTCATCCGGCACGGCCATCGCGGCCAGCACGAACAGGCCGCCCGCCCGCTCGATCTGGAACAGCGGGCCGAAGCGGGTCAGCAGGCCGTGCGACAGCAGCGAGCGCAGCCGCTCGATCAGCATGTCCTCGTCCAGGCCCAGCGGCGCCGCGATGGCGGCAAAGGGCCGGTCCACCAGCGGCAGGCCGCCGTGCAGGCGCTCGATCAGCAGCGCGTCCGACGGCGGCGCGGGCAGTGCGTCACGCGGCGACATGGCGGGCCTCGGTGGCCGGCGTCTGCCAGGGCGACGGCAGTTCGCGGAAGCGCCAGGCGCCGGTCTGCTTGAAGCGGCGGCGCGAGAACAGCACCGCCTGCGGCAGGCCGCCGAGCCCGCAGCGCGGCAGCGCCTGCTGCAGCACCGCCTGCACCGCCGCGCGCTCGCGGCCATGCACCATGCAGTACAGGTTGTAGGGCCAGCCGGCCGCTCTTTCCCGGCGATAGGCCAGCGTGACGCCGGGCACGCGGGCCAGCGCGGCGCCGCAGACGTCGACCCGGTCGTCGGGCACGTCGAACACGGTCATTGCGTTGGCCGAGAAGCCGAGTTCGTGGTGCCGCACGATGCAGCCGAAGCGGCGCAGGGTGCCGGCGTCCAGCCACTCGCCCAGCGCCTGCAGCACCGCCTGCGACGAGCGGCCGAGCGCCTGGCCCCAGGCGTCGAACGGCCGGGCCAGCAAGGGCAGCCCATCTTCCACCAGCGCGGCCAGCGGCCAGTCGGTGGCGGCCAGGCTCACGTCCGCACCGCTGCTGGCGCAGTGCCCGACGGTGCCGGCCAGCGGCTGCTGCAGGTCGAAGCCGAGGTCGATGCGGTAGGCGCGCAGCATCGGCAGCCGCAGCGCGGCCAGGCCGGTGGCGGCTTCCAGGCTGCGCAGCGCGCGCTCCAGCGCCGCGCCGTCACGCCCGGTGACCACGAACCACAGGTTGAAGCGATGCTCGCGCTCGTAGTTGTGGTTGACGCCCGGATGCGCCGAGACCAGCGCGGCCACCGCCTCCAGCCGCTCCACCGGCACCGCCATCGCGGCCAGCAGCGCAGCGCCGCCGGCACCAGCCGCGAAGATGCCGCCGATGCGGCTGAGCGCCCCGCCCTGCTGCAGGTCCTGGCAGGCTTGCAGCACCTCGGCCTCGCTGCGGCCCAATGCCTGCCCGATGCATGCAAAGGGCGCGCGCTCGAGCGGGAAGTCGCGCTGCCAGCCGTTCAGCAGGGCATGGCGCCAGTCGTCGGGGGCGATGCGCATCTTGGGCTGCCTCAGAAGCCGAGCCGGCCGGCCCGGGCGGTGAAGAAGATGCCGCTGGGGGCGTCCATCTGCAGTTCGGCCAGCGTGGCGAAGCGCTGTGTGTCGAGCACGCTGACGCGGTTCGAATCGCGCTGGCTGATCCACACGGCCTCGCCGCGCGGCGTGAATTCCATGTGCAGCACCGCCTGCCCGGGTTCGAGCGTGCGCACCACCTGGCGCTGCAGCGTGTCGATCACCTGCACGCGGTGGTAATCCGGCACCGCGAAGTTGACCCACACCTGGCGCCCGTCCGGCCGCGCGATGGCGAACACCGGCTGGCCCGCCACCGGGATGCGCGCCACTTCCAGCCAGGTTTCGGTGTCGACCACCAGCACTTCGTGGCGTCCGACGGCCGGCAGGTAGGCATGGCGCCCGGCCACGGCCCAGCCGCGCAGGTGCGGCATCTTGTACACCGGCAGCGGCTGCTCGCCGCGGCCGTAGCCCCCGAGGATGCGCCGCACGCTGGGCTGCGGCTGCCACAGGTCGACCAGCGCGAGGCCGTCGACCCCGAACAGCCCGGCGATGTAGTGCCGCCCATCCGGCGTCACCAGCGCGTCGTAGGGCTGGCGGCCGACGCCTTCGAGCTTGGTGATGCGCGGCTGCGCCGGGTCCTGCGACAGGTCGGCGATCCAGATCGCATCGGCATCGAACAGGCTGAAGGCGAAGCGCCGGCCCGGCAGGTCGACCAGGCCGACGACGCGCGAGCGCTGGCCCGATCCGTATTCCGCGGGGATGTCGGCCACCGGCGCCAGCGTGCGCGCGTCGAACACCCGCACGCCGCCGGGCGTGTAGTTCTGCGCCGCCACCAGCGTGCCGTCGGCCGAGATGGCGCCGCCGATCGAGTTGCCGGCCTGCATCACGCGGGCCTCGATGCGCTGCGCCGGCAGGTTGACCTTGGTGAGCCCGCCGTCGCGGCCGAAGACATAGGCATTTGCGCCATCGCGCGAGAACACCACCGAGGCATGCGACAGGTCGCCCAGCCCCGGCACTTCGGCCAGCAGCGTGCGGGTGCTGGTGTTCACCAGCGCCAGCGTGCCGCGGGCGCGCTCGATCACCACGCCGAGGTCGCCGGTGCCGGCGATCGGCGGGGCCGTCGGTGCCGTACGCGGTGGCGCCATGGGCGCGGCGGCGCAGCCACCGAGCAACGGTGCCGCGGCGGCACCGGCCAGCAGGCCCAGCCAGTCGCGGCGCGGCAGTCGGGCCAGCGTCATGGCCGCGTCCTTTGTTCGTCGGGAAATCCAGCCGCCAGGCGCTCGGCGATCCAGCGGGCGTCGGCCTCGCTGAGCATCGCGCGCCAGCCCGGCATCGGGGTGCCGGGGCGGCCGTGGAAGATGGTGGCCGCCATCGCGTCCACCGGCTTGTCGGCCAGGGCCTCGGGCGTCAGTGCCGGACCGAGGCCACCGGTCAGGCGCATGCCGTGGCAGGACCCGCAGTCCTGCCGCACCATGCGCACCAGTTGCCGTTCGCGCTGCGGCGACAGCGCCTGCGCACCGGCGGAGACCGCCAGGCCCAGCATCACCGCAGCGAGGACGGCCGAGCGGTCCATCAGCTCTTCAGGATCAGCTCGACGGCGGCCTTGAGGTCCGCGTCGTTGATCTTGTCGGGCGGGTTCGGCGCCATCGGCACCGGACCGAAGCTGCCCGAGCCGCCCTTGCGGACCTTCTCGCTCAGCTTGGCCACCACGTCCTGCCCCTTGTACTTGGCGGCGATGTCCTTGAACGAGGGACCGACCAGCTTCTTGTCCTTCAGGTGGCAGGCCATGCAGCCGGCCTTGTTCATCGCCTCTTCGGGATTGGCCTGCGCGCCGGCCGCGGCCAGCGCCAGGGCCGCGGCGATCAGGTAGGTGAGTTTCATGCTGCGGCTCTCCGGTGGATCAGTAGATGTCGTGCTGGGTGTTGAACACGTTGAAGTGCCCGGTCGGCGTGATCAGGCGCGGGTCCTTGATCACCGCCTTGAGCTTGAGCGTCTTGTCGTCGACGACGACCAGCGCGCTTTCCTTGTTCTTGGCCGACCAGACCGCGAACCACACCTCGTCGCCGGCCTTGTTGAATTCCGGCTGCACGACGCGCTTGGCACCGTCGTCCTTCAGCCCCGCCCACTCGGCGATCGGCAGCACGACGTAGCCCTTGTCCAGGTTCTTGATGTCGTACACCGCCACCGACTGCGAGATCTTCGGATCGGGGTTCAGCGGCGTGTCCGAATACAAGTGCTGGCTTTTCGGATGGCTCTTGATGAACAGCGCCCCGCCACCCTGGCCCTTGAGCTCGGCGACCTTCTTGAACGCGTAGTCCTTGTGCTTGACCGGGTCGGTGCCGATCAGCGAGATCGTGTCGTCACCCAGGTGGCCGGTGGACCACACGGGGCCGAACTTCGGATGCAGGAAGTTCGCGCCGCGGCCCGGGTGCGGGATCTTGCCCACGTCGATCAGCGCGGTGAGCTTGCCTTCCTTCAGGTCGACGGCGGCGATCTTGTTGCTCTGGTTCGCCGCCACCATGAAGTAGCGGCCGGTGGAATCCATGCCGCCGTCGTGCAGGAAGCGCGCGGTGCCGATCTCGGTGACCTTCAGCGCATCGATGTTGGAGTAGTCCACCAGCAGGGTCTTGCCGGTCTCCTTCACGTTGACGACGAACTCGGGCTTGTAGTGCGACGAGACGATCGAGGCCACGCGCGGCTCGGGGTGGTACTCCTGCTTGTCGACCGTCATGCCACGGGTGGCGACGATCTTCAGCGGCTCGAGCGTGTCGCCCTTCATGATCGTGTACTGCGGCGGCCAGTAGCTGCCGGCGATCGCGAACTTGTCTTCGTAGCCCTTGTACTTGCTGGTGTCGACCGAGCGCGCCTCGAGGCCGACACGGATCTCGGCCACGTTGTCGGGCTTCTCCATCCACAGGTCGATCATGTTGATCTTGGCGTCGCGCCCGATCACGAACAGGTAGCGACCCGAGGCCGACAGGCGCGAGATGTGCACCGCGTAGCCGGTCTTGACGATGTTGATGATCTGCTTGGTGTCGCCGTCGATCAGCGCCACCTCGCCGGTGTCACGCAGCGTGGTCGAGAAGATGTTGTCGATGTTGTACTTGTTCATCTTCTTCGTCGGCCGCTGGGCCGGCGGGATGACGACCTTCCAGCTCGCCTTCATCTGCTCCATGCCCCACTCGGGCGGCTGCGGGGGGTCCTGCTGCACGTAGCGGGCCATCACGTCGACGGTCTTCTCGTCCATCTCGCCCGAGGTCAGCCAGTTCGGCATGCCGGCGGCCGAGCCGTAGGCGATGAACACCTTCAGGTACTCGGTGCCCTTGCCGAGCGTGATGTCCGGCGTCAGCGGCTTGCCGGTGGCGCCCTTGCGCAGCACGCCGTGGCAGCCGGCGCAGCGCTCGAAATAGGTCTTGCGTGCCAGGTCGAACTCGGCCTGCGTCATCGGCGGGGCCTTGGGGTTCGTGCTCTGGTACATCGGCTCCGTGGCCAGCGGCGAGGTGCCGGCCTGGTAGTTCAGCTCGGGCTGGGTGATGGCCTTCTTGTCCTGGGCGGAGGCGCCCAGGGCCAGGCTGGCCAGCACCAGCGCGGCAGCCATTCGGGACAGTCGGGGGTTGCTCATCGTTCACTCCTCTGGATGTGCGGCGGCATGCTCCGTCCGCTGCCGCCGCGCGTCCTTGAACTGGTTCAAGGACGTTCGCGACCCGCGTTCGAACAATGAGCCAACGCAAACCCGATGGGCAGAACCATGAGCGTTGTCGACGAACCCCTGCGCTTTGACATCGAGGCGCTGCAGGCCGCCAGCCGGCCGGCCAAGGTGACGCTGGTGGGCGCCGGCCCGGGCGACCCGGACCTGCTCACCGTGAAGGCGGCCAAGGCGCTGCAGTCGGCCAGCCTGGTGCTGTACGACCACCTGGTGGGCAAGGAGGTGCTGGACCTGGTGCCGCGGCGCGCCGACCGCATCTACGTCGGCAAGGAATCCGGCCATCACACGCTGAGCCAGGACGCCATCATCGACCTGATGCTGCGCCTGGCGCGCAGCGGACGGCCGCTGGTGCGGCTGAAGGGCGGCGACCCGTTCATCTTCGGCCGCGGCGGCGAGGAGATCGAGGCGCTGGCCGCCGCCGGCGTGCCCTTCGAGGTGGTACCGGGCATCAGCGCCGCGCAGGGCGCCGCCGCGATGGCCGGCATGCCGCTGACCCACCGCGACCATGCCTGCGCGCTGGTGCTGGCCACCGGCCACCTGCGCGCGTCACAGCACGGCGAAGGCGCGGCGCAGGCCGCCGACCTCGATTGGGAACTGCTGGCCCGCCCGCGGCAGACGGTGGTGATCTACATGGGCGTGGCCGCGCTGCCGACGATCTGCGACCAACTGATCGCCCATGGCCTGCCGGCCGACACGCCCGCGGCCACGGTGGAACGCGCCACACGGCCCGACCAGCGCGTGGTCAGTGGCACGCTGGCCACCCTGCCGACGCTGGCGCTGGTGCACCAGGTCAAGCCGCCGGCGGTGATCGTGGTGGGCGGCGTGGTGGGCTTGCACGAGAAGCTGGTCTCCGCGCGGATGGCCGCGTCGTTCCCGACTTAGCTTTCCAACCGCCAATCCGTTCGACTGTTGGCGCGCCCGTGCGACTCGTTCTGCGGGCGCAGCCCAAGCCGCCCTCCTGCTAGGGCGGTGGCATGCGAATCGTGCCCTGCATCCATTGGTTCGCAAAGGCGCGGGCGGGCAGGCTGCGGCGCGCGTGGCGACCGCCTGCGTCGCGCGCTGCGGCCTGCCCGACCGCGGCTTTGTCGCACCAATCCCCGCATGCCCGCCGGCCGAACACCAGCGCCATCGGGCCAGCGTCGTTCAACGCGCCAGCGTCGCATACACCCGCGCCAGCCGCTCGGGCAGCTGCTGCGGGCGCTGCACCCGCACGTAGCCGCGCGGGCCGAACAGGTGCGGCAGGTAGTCCTGCGCGCGGTCGTCGATCGTCACGCAGAAGGGCTGGATGCCGGCCGCACGCGCTTCGGCCACCGCGTGGCGGGTGTCTTCCAGGCCGTAGCGACCTTCGTAGATGTCCAGGTCGTTGGGCTTGCCGTCGGTCAGCAGCAGCAGCAGGCGTTGCCGCTCGGGTCGTTCGGCCAGGCGCGCGGTGGCATGGCGGATGGCCGCGCCCATCCGGGTATAGAAGCCGGGACGCACGGCAGCGACGCGCTGGCGCGCCAGGGCGGCCCAGCGCTCGTCGAAGCCCTTCAGGTGCTGGATGCGCACATGCTGGCGCCGCACCGAGCTGAAGCCCAGCATCTCGAACGCGTCGCCGGTGGCCGACAGCGCTTCGCCGAACACATGCAGCGCGTCGCGGATCACCTCGATCACGCGGCGCTGGTCGTCGACATGGGCATCGGTCGACTGCGACAGGTCGGCCAGCAGCAAGGTGGCCAGGCTGCGCTCGCCGGTCTCGCGCCGGGCGAAGACGGCCGGCGCGGCGCTGCGGCCACAGGCACCGACATCGACGCCGCGGCCACAGGCACCGACATCGGTGCCCCGGACACCGGCGCCGCGGTCGCCGCTGTGGCGCACCCAGGCATCGAGGTCCAGCGCCTCGCCCTCGGTCTCGCCCCGGCGCCAGTGCGGCGCGGCGCGCAGCAGTTCGAAGCGCCGGCGCACCGCGCGGGCGCTGCGGCGCAGGGCCGGGTCGGGCACGAAAGGCGGCGCCTCGCGGGCGACGAAGGTCTGCACCGCGCAGTGCTCGGGCAACAGGCGCTGCGCACGGCAGTCCCATTCCGGCAGCCGCTGGCCGGGGCCCAGCGGCAGGTCGTCGGCCGCGGCACTGGGCAGGTCGAGGTCGAAGCGCACGCGCGAGGCGCAGCGCTCGCCGTCGGGCGCCACGGCCAGGCGGTCCATGTCGTCGGCGGCGTCCTGCTGGGCGCCGTCGTCGCTGTCGTCCTCGGCGCGGTTGACGCGGACCAGCTCCGACCAGCTCAGCAGCGATTCGGCGCGGAAGAACAGCATGAAGGGCGCGCCTTCGCGCGTGGCCGCAACCTGCTCGGCGCGGCGGCGCTGCGTGTCGCTGCCCTGCCCCGCCGGGCCGGCCGCGCTGCGCCGCTCGGCCGCGTCGGACCGTGCGGCAGCCGCTGCCTCGGCGCCTGCCGTGGCCTGCAGCCACAGCCAGACCGGCGCCACGTCGCGCGGACCGGGCGCGGCTTGGCCCGGCAGCGCTGGCGCGCCGTTCAGCGCACGCTGCACGGCCTGTTCGGCCGCACGCGCCGTGCCGCGCAGGCCGTGCAGCGCGGGCCGCGCGGCCAGCTGCGCCTGCAGCAGCGCGGCATGGCGCTCGCGCAGGCCGGGCCAGTTCGCCAGCACGCGGGCGGCGGCGGCCTGGTTGTCGGCCAGCCAGCCCTGCCCGGGTTCATAACAGGCCGCCAGAGCGGCCAGCCACAGGTAGAGGTCGCGGTTCAGCTCGGCACGGTCAAACACTGCCAGCTTCGGCGGCAGCGCCAGCACGCGCTCGTCCAGTTCCGCCCCGGCCGCGCGCAGGCCGCTGCCGGCGATGCGTTGCAGCCAGCCGCGCGGCCCGCCGATCGCGGCATCGCTGCTGCTGCCGATGCGCAGCCCGGGAACCCCGCCGCCGGCCCGGTACAGCAGGCCGATCGCGCGCTGCACTTGGGCCAATTCGACCGCCGCATCGGCATGCGAGCGGTCGGCCGCCCGCGTGACGAAGCGGTGCCACCACAGCCCGACGCGCTCTTCCATCAGCCGGCCTCAGGTACGGTGGTGCAGGCTGGCGCTTCGGCCGGCCGCGCGTGCGTCGCGCTGAGCGTGATGCTGCCGCGCTGGCGCAGGGTTTCGCGCAGCGCGTCGGCGCCCACCTGCCATTGCAGCAACGGCGCGCGCGCCTGCGCGGCCTGCGAGTGCTCGCAGTCCTGCAGGCACTGCCCGCATTGCACGCAGGAGAACATCCGCCGCTTGATCTCGCGCGGGCGCAGCCGCATCGGGCAGACGGCGTCGCAAGCCGAGCCGGGCGCCGGCGTGCAGTCGCGGCAATCGCGCGCGCGCGGGCGATCGAAGGCCACCACCATCGCCTTCGGATTGGCCATCCAGGCGAGGCTCTGGAACAGGCCAACGGCGCAGCCGAAGCGGCAGAACAGGTGCCGTGCGAACGCGAACTCGAGCGCGAACACACCCCAGGCGATGAACAGGAAGCGTGCCGGGCCCGGCGTCAGCGTGCCGTGCAGCAGGCCGTGCCAGACCTCGGCCGGCGGCAGCAGGTAGCTCAGCAGGGTGATGGACCAGACGAAGCCGCCGATCACGCAGGCCGCGCCGAAGGCCGGCCACCAGCGTGCATCGGGGCCGCGGCCATCGGCGCGCGGCGTGCGTTCGCGGTCCCACAGGCTCAGGCGTGCGGCGGCGCGCTGCAGCAGGCCGTTGATCAGCTCGACCATCGAGAAATGCGGGCACAGCCAGCCGCAGTACAGCCGCCCCCAGCGCCAGGCCACGCCCAGGAAGCCGGCCACCAGCACGACGGCCGGCAGCAGGCCGCGCAGCAGCATCGTCAGCGCGGTCTGGGCGGCGGTGGCACGCCCGGCTAGCAGGTCATCGATGCCCAGGTGCCAGCGCTGGCCCAGCACCCACAGCTGGCTCTCGTGCAGGTCGAAGCGCAGCAGGTTGAGCGCCGGCGCCAGCAGGAACAGTGCGAAGAAGCCGAGCTGGAACAGCCGGCGGCGGCGCTGAGGACGCGTCGTTTGCGAGTTAGCGGCGAGGCTGACCATGACCGAGGGATGCGGCTGCCACCTCGGCCAGCGCCGCGGCGGTGTCGGCATCGTCGGTGAGTGCGTCGACGATCGCGGCCTGTGCCGCGGTCTGCAGGTCCAGGCCGGAAGCCACCAGGCGCGCCGCCATCACCAGCAGCCGGGTGCTGGCGGTTTCCTCGAGGTCCTGCTCGGTCAGCCGGCGCAGCGCCTGGCCCAGCCGCACCAGCTGCTCGGCCACCGCCGGCGGCACGCCGCCTTCGGTGGCGACGATGCCGGTCTCGATGTGGGCCGGCGGGTAGCCCAGCGCCAGTGCGACGAAGCGCTGCCGCGTGCTGGGCTTCAGGCTCTTCAGCAGGTTCTGGTAGCCCGGGTTGTACGAGACCACCAGCATGAAGCCGGGCGGTGCCACCAGCGTCTCGCCGCTGCGCTCGATGTGCAGCGTGCGGCGGTCGTCGGCCAGCGGGTGCAGCACGACGGTGGTGTCCTTGCGGGCCTCGACGACCTCGTCCAGGTACAGCACCGCGCCCTCGCGCACCGCGCGCGTCAGCGGGCCGTCGCTCCACACCGTGTCGCCGCCGACGATCAGGTGGCGGCCGACCAGGTCGGCCGCGCTCAGGTCGTCATGGCAGCTCACGGTGACCAGCGGGCGCTGCAGCCGGGCGGCCATGTGCTCGACGAAGCGCGTCTTGCCGCAGCCGGTGGGGCCCTTGATCAGCAGCGGCAGGCATTGGCGCGCGGCATGCTCGAACAGCGCGCATTCCTGGCCCTGCGAGGCATAGAACGGAATCTCTGCGAGCTGCCGGGCACTGACCATTTCCATCACGCGGCTCCCGCGGTCTTCAGGCGCGCTGCGCCGGGCTGGCGAACACGCTGCCGCCGACGGCCTGGGCCTCTTCCGCGCCTTCGCCGACGAAGAAGCTGCTCAGGTAGGTCAGCAGGCCCACCAGGAAGCCCACCCCGCCGCCGATGCGCACCCAGTAGAAGAACGACAGCTGGTCCTGCGTGGCCATGAAGCCCAGCGCGTTGCTGGTGGGCAGGCGCTGCAGCCAGACCTGCAGGATGCCGGCGCCGGTGAGCGCGAGCACCATCACGCCCATCGCGATGGTCATCAGCCAGAACGACCACATCTCCACCGCCTGCGCGCGCCGGCTGTTGGCCAGGCGGCCGCGCAGCGTGGGCATGGCGTAGCTGATGATCGTGATCACCACCATCACGTAGGCGCCGTAGAAGGCCAGGTGGCCGTGCGCCGCGGTGATCTGCGTGCCGTGGGTGTAGAAGTTGACTGGCTGCAGCGTGTGAATGAAGCCCCACAGGCCGGCGCCGAGAAAGCCCATCACCGAGGTGCCCACCGCCCACAGCACGGCGGCCTGGTTCGGGTGCTCGCGCCGGCGGCGCTGCACCATGTTGAAGGCGAACACCGTCATCATGAAGAACGGAATCGGTTCGAGTGCCGAGAACACGCTGCCGATCCAGCCCCAGTAGGCCGGCAGGCCGATGAAGTAGTAGTGGTGGCCGGTGCCGAGGATGCCGGTGATCAGCGCCATCGCGATGATCACGTACATCCACTTGTCGATCACCTCGCGGTCGACGCCGGTGGTCTTGATCAGCACGAAGGCCAGCAGCGCGGCGAGGATCAGCTCCCACACGCCTTCGACCCACAGGTGCACCACCCACCACCAGGCCATCTTGTCCTGCACCAGGTTGTGCGGGTTGTAGAAGCTGAACAGGAACAGCAGCGCCAGCCCGGTCAGCCCCATCAGCAGCACCAGCGTGATGCTGGTCTTGCGGCCCTTGAGCACGGTCATCACGATGTTCAGCAGGAAGCCCAGCGCAACGATCACGATGCCCACCTTGGTGGGCAGCGGCTGCTCGAGGAACTCGCGCCCCATGGTCTGCAGCAGCTCGTTGCCGGTCAGTTCGGCCAGCTTGGCATAGGGCACGATGAGGTAGCCGACGATCGTGAGCGCGCCCGCGACCAGGAAGATCCAGAACAGCGCCAGCGCGAGCTTCGGGCTCCACAGCTCGGTCTCGGCTTCCTCCGGCACCAGGTAGTAGGCCGCGCCCATGAAGCCGAACAGCAGCCACACGATCAGCAGGTTGGTGTGCACCATCCGCGCCTGGTTGAACGGGATGTACGGGAACAGGAAGTCGCCGATCACGTACTGGAGGCCCAGCCCGATCCCGAACAGGATCTGGCCGACGAACAGCCCCAGCGCGGCGACGAAGTAGAACTTCGCGACCCGCTGCGATGAATATTTGAGTGTTGATGTTTGCATGTTGAATGCTCCGAGTGACGCCACCGCTTTCCCACGGCCCGGCTTTGCATGCCGGGCCGGTTCGGCTGGCAATCGCCCGTCCGCAGGGACGGGCTCATGTCCCGCCTCACCCCTCGATGTTCGGCGGCCACTTTTCGGTGTTGATGCCATTGCTCCACTTCAGGAACTCGACCAGATCGTCCAACTGCTGGTCGTTGAAGTTGAACTGCGGCATCTGCCGGCGGCCCGGTGCGTTGGTGGGCTGGGCCTTGATCCAGGCCTTGATGAAGTCCGGCCCGCGGCGTTTGTAGACATTGCCCAGCTCCGGCGCGAAGTACGCGCCCTCGCCCAGCAGCGTGTGGCAGCCGATGCAGTTGCGGGTCTCCCACAGCGCCTTGCCGCGCACCACCGCCGGCGTCAGCGCCGCCTGGTTCGAGCGTTGCGGTATCTGGCGGCTGCTATCCGTCACCAGCACGATGAACAGCAGCGCGAAGAACAGCGCGCCGCCGTAGAAGATGTTGCGGGCCGCCTGCTTGGTGAACCCGCTTGAAGCGCCTGTGCCCATGCCGGCCTCCTCGTCGTGGTTGAGAACACGCAGAAGCCTAGGGATTTGCTCGGGCTTGTTCCTTGAACCGGTTCAAGAAAAGGCGGACGCGAACTATTGCGGCTGGTAAGCGGCCAGGCGCTGCACGTCCGGGATGCGGATGTCGCGTTTGTCGATCTGGATCAAACCTTCGTCCTCCAGTTCGTGTAGGACGCGGGAGAAATACTCGGGCGTCAACGACAGCCGCGAGGCGATGGTGGCCTTGCTGACCGGCAGCGACACGGTCACCGGCGCGGGTGGCTCGCCCTCCTCGCCGTCGTGGTCGCGCAGCAGGTAGCCGATCACGCGCTGCAGCCCGCTGTGCAGCGAATAGGCCTGCACGTCATGCACCAGCCCGTGCAGGCGGCGCGAGATGCCAGCCAGCATGCGCAGCGAGAAGCGCGGGTCGTGCTCGATTTCCGCCAGCACGGCCTGCTTCTTCACGGTGAGCAGCAGCGAGTCGGTGAGCGCCTGCGCGTTCACGATGTAGGGCTTGCCGGTGAACATCAGCGCCTCGGCAAAGCTGTTGCCGGGCCCGATCAGCTCGATCACCTTCTCCTGCCCGGCGGGCGACAGCGCGAACAGCTTGACCTGCCCGATCACCGTGACGTGGAACTCCTCGCAGGGCTGGCCGACGTGGAACACCATCTCGCCGCGCGCCAGCCGGCGCAGCTGGCAGCCCTGGGCCAGGCGGCCCAGCTCGGCCGGGCTCATCTCGTTGAACAGCGGCAGCACCGAGAGGTAGCGCGGCACATCAAACTGGCGAGGTTCCATTGGCACGCGAGCTCCATGCAGGGTTCAGGCGGCGCATTCTTGCCGCGCGCCCCGCACGACGCTTTGCGATTGATCAGTCCTCAAGCCTGACGCGGCCCCTCCCCGGCGCCGGCCGGCTTCAGTCGGGCTTGATCTTGGCGCGCGCGATCACCGGCTTCCAGCGCTGCTGCTCCACCTGGATGAAACGCGCGAACTCGGCGGCCGTGCTGCCCACCGCCAGCGCGGCGTCGGTCTCCAGCGCCTTCAGCGCGATCGGCTCCTTCACCGCCTTGGCGGCGGCGAGGCTCAGCTTGTCGGCGTGGGCCGGGGCCAGGTTGGCCGGGGCCAGCAGGCCGTACCACTGCGTCATCTCGAAACCGGGGAAGCCCTGCTCGGCCACCGTCGGCACATCGGGCAGCTGCGGCAGGCGCTGCGTGGTGCCGGTGGCAATGCAGCGCAGCTTGCCGGCCTTGATGAACTGCAGCACCGCCGGCGCACCGACCGCCGCGGCGTCGAGCCGGCCACCCATCAGGTCGGTCAGCTGCGGGCCGGTGCCGCGGTACGGCACATGCAGGATGAAGGTGTTGGTGGCCATCTTCAGGTATTCCATCGCCAGGTGGCCGGCGCTGCCGTTGCCGGCCGAGCCGTAGCTCAAGGCCCCGGGCTTCGATTTCGCCAGCGCGACAAACTCCTTCAGGTCCTTCACGCCCAGGTCGGGCCGCACCACGTACAGGCTGGGCACCTTGGCCAGCAGCGAGATCGGCTTGAAGTCCTTGTTCGGGTCGTAGGGCAGCTTGTCGAAGATGTACGGGTTGACCGCCAAGGTGCCGATGTGGCCAAGGATCAGCGTGTGCTGGTCGTCGATGCGCGCCACTTCCTGCATCGCCACGTTGCCGGCGCCGCCGGGCTTGTTGTCGACGAACACGCTCTGGCCCAGCAGCTTGGCCAGCTCGGCCGCGGTGGCACGGGCCACGATCTCCGAGCTGCCGCCGGGCGCGAAGGGCACGACGAAGCGCACCGCCTTGCTGGGCCAGGCCGCCTGGGCGGCGCCCAGGCGCGGCCACAGGGCGGCCGCGGCGGTGGTGGCGCCAACGCCCAGCAGGTGGCGGCGGTTCAGGGTGGGTGCGGTCATGCGTGTCTCCAGTGTCGAGGTTTCAAGACTTCAAGGGGGGTCAACGGTAGATTGCCGGCTGGCGGTCGCGCAAGCGTCCGGCCTCGGCCGTGCCCAGCGCGTCGGGCACCGGTTGCCAGGTCGATGCATAACGCGGCATCTGATCGGCCGGAAAGCTGGTGTGCGGCCAGTCCGAGCCCCAGACCAGCCGCTCGCCGAACAGCGCGGCCGCACGCTGCACCAGCGGCCGCAGCGCAGCATAGGGCGCCGCGGCGCCCAGGCGGTACCAGCCCGAGAGCTTGAGCCAGGCGCCCTGGCCTGCCAGCACGGCCAGCGCCTGCCAGGCAGGATGCGCGGCGGGCAGCCCAGGGGTGAGTCCGGCCAGGTGATCGAGCACCGCCGGCGGCGCGCCCGCCTGCGCATGCAGCGTGGCGATCGTGGGCAGTTGCTCGGGCCGCGCGTACCACTGCAGGTGCCAGCCACGCTCGCGCAGGCACGGCGCCAGGCGGCCGAAGCGCGCGGCCAGGTCCGGCGCGTCCTCGCCGACCGGCGACACGCAGTTCAGCCGCGCGCCGCGCACGCCGGCGGCGTGCATCCCGTCCAGCGCGGCGGCATCGGCCAGCGCCGCGTCGTCCAGCACCACCACGCCGCGGTGACGGCCCGGTTGCTGCCGCAGCGCCTGAAGCAGCAGCGTGTTGTCGCTGCCGTAGACGCTGGGCTGCACCAGCACCAGGTGGCCGCAGCCCAGCGTCGCGGCTTCGGCCTCGATCATCGCCAGCGGGCGGTGCGCCGGGCGGTAGTGCCCGGCACGGGTCGGCAGGTCCGCATCGAACACATGCACATGGCAGTCCCAGCCGGGCGCGAGCTCACTCACGGGTGATGCCCCGCTCCTTGATGACGCGGGCCCACAGGCTGCGCTGGGCCTTCAGGAACGCGGCCGGGTCGCCGCTGAACACGTCGCCGCCGAGCACGCGCACGCGACCCAGCACCTCGGGGTCGGCCATCGCGCGGCGCAGCGCGGCGGCCAGCTTGTCGCGCACCGCGGCGGGCACGCCGGCCGGCGCCAGCACCGGGTTCCACTCCAGCACCTCGTGGCCCTTGACGCCGGCTTCGGCCATCGTCGGCACCTCGGGCAAGGCACGGCAGCGCACCGCCGCCGTCACCGCCAAGGGACGCAGCCGGCCCGACTGGATATGGCCCAGCGACGACGCGACATTGGCGAAGAACAGGGGCACCTGGCCGCCCATCACGTCATTCAAGGCCGGGCCGCCGCCGCGGTAGGGAATGTGCGTCAGCTGCACCTTGGCCAGCTGCTCGAACAGCGCGCCGGCCAGGTGCTGTGCCGAGCCGTTGCCGGACGAGGCATAGCTCAAGGCGCCGGGCTTGGCGCGTGCCAGCCGCAGCACGTCGGCCACCGAACGCGCCTCGAAGCTCGGCGTGCACACCAGCACGTTCGGGAACTGCGCCAGCACCGCCAGCGGCGCGAACGCGGTGTCGGGGTCGTAGGGCAGCTTCGCGAACAGCGCCGGGTTCACCGCGTACGAGGAGGCGTCCAGCAGCAGCAGGCTGCCGTCGGCCGGCCCGTGGGCCACCTGGCCCGCGGCGATGGTGCCGCTGGCGCCGGGCTTGTTCTCGACCACCACGGTCTGGCCCAAGGCCTCGGCCAGGCGCGGCTGGATCAGGCGCGCCATCACGTCGGCGCCGCCGCCGGCGGGGTAGGACACCAGCACCGTGATCGGCTTGCCGCCGGCGATCTCGGCGCTGCGGGCAGGCAGGGCCAGCGTGGCGGCCGCAGCGGCGGCAAACTGGCGACGCGTCATTTGAGCGATAGGCATGAGATTCCTTTTGTCAGCCATCGACGGCATGCGGCCGCAACCACGCGGCCGGCCAAGTGACCGCCGCGGAACCGGCTTTGCCGGGCCGCTGGCGGTGCCCCCTGGGGGCAGGCGCCGCAGGCGCTCCGGGGGTCATGTGATCACCACGGTGTAGTGGAAGGCGTTCGCGTCGCCGCGGCTGGTGCGCAGCTCGACACAGCGGCCGGCCAGGTCGTAGGCCTGGCGCGTGACCACCGCGCAGGGATGGCCGGGGTCCAGCTTCAGCGCCCTGGCCTGCCCCGCGCCCAGGCTGCCGAAGCCGATCTCGTCGACCGCGCGCGTGACATGCACGCCGCAGTGTTCGGCGAACAGCGGGTACAGCAGGTCGCCCCACTGCGCGACATCGCCCTCGGCCAGCGCCGCGAACAGCGGCAGCGGCAGCCAGATGTCTTCCAGCAGGCAGGGCGCGCCGCCCAGCGAGCGCAGGCGCTGCAGCCGCAGCACCGGTTCGCCGCGGCCGATGCCGAGCCGGCGCGCGGTCTCGGCCGGCGCCGCGACAGCCTGCCGCGACAGGATGCGCGAGGCCGGCGTCTCGGCCCCGCTGCCGAAGCGGAAGAAGCGCAGCATCGGCGCGCCGCTCAGGCCACTGCGCACATAGGTGCCACGGCCGTGGCGGCGCTCGATCAGGCCCTGGTCGGCCAGCAGCTGCAGCGCCTGCCGCAGCGTGCCCAGCGCCACGCCATGCTCACCGGCCAGCGTGGTCTCGGCCGGCAGCGCGGTGCCTGGCGGCCATTCGCCAGCGACGATGCGCTGGCGCAGCGCGGCGGCCAGCGCGCCGTAGCGGCTTTGGCCGGGCTGGGCCTGGATCGGCGTGGCGGTGTCGGGGGGCGTTGGCATCTGAGGCTTAAGATTTAGTCCTCTAGAGGACTGAACCGGGCGCGACTATAGCATCCGAATCCGCCGCGCACCAAGCCCTCAGGCAAGGCCGGTGTCCCGGCCCTCCCCTGGCGCTGCCTCAGAACGCGTAGCGGACGCGGGCGTAGTACGCGGCGCCGTTGAACCCGATCGGCGACAGCACGTCGTACGGGAAGTTGCCGAAGTAGCTGATGTCGTCGATCGAGCGCGTCGGGTAGCGGTCGCCGATGTTGACGCCGCCGACTGCCACGCTCAGCGCCGGCGTCAGCTTCCATTCGGCCTCGATGTCGAACTGCCACACCGCGGCGTAGGTCTGCGTCGGCACGAAGCCGTCGCCGAAGTCGAACACCCGCGTGGTGCTGCCATGGCGGGCGGCGCGCAGCTGGCCGGTGAAGCGCCCTTCGCGCCAGGCCGCCGACAGCACATGGCGCTGGCGCGGCGCGGCATCGGTGAGCGTGTTGATCTCTTCGAGCCCGACGCCGGCGCCGGAGTCGATGCGCCGGATGCGCGTGCGGGTGAACGACGAGGCCAGGCTCAGCTGCAGGTCGCCGGCGCCGATGCGCTGCACATGGCTGGCCACCAGGTCGACACCCTTCGTGCGCGTGTCGATCGCGTTGGTGAAGAAGTTGAAGCTGTCGTCGCCGCGCGAGAAGCGCTGCGACAGCGTGATGCGGTCGTCGATGTCGATGCGGTAGGCGTCGATCGTCAGCGTGGTCTGCTTCGCCGGCTGCCAGGTGAAGCCCGCGCTCAGGTTGCGCGATGTCTCGGGCTTCAGGTCGCGCGCACCCAGCTCGCGCGCGATCGGGTGCTCCACCGGCAGCAGCCGCACCTGCGTGAGCTGGCCGCCGTCGCCGAAATCGCTGACGGTGAACGAGAAGCCGCGCTGCGCCAGCGACGGTGCGCGGTAGTTGGTGGACGCCGCGCCGCGAAGCGCGACACCCGGCGCCAGCGCCCAGCGCGCCGAGACCTTGCCGGTGCTGGCGCTGCCGAAATCGCTGCTGTGGTCCCAGCGCAGCGCGGCGTTGGTGTCCAGCCCCGGCAGCAGCGCGCCGCCGAGGTCGACATACGCGCCGGCCAGCGTGCGGCTCAAGTCCACCGCGTCCACCGGCTGCAGGCCCGGGCCGGCCTGCGCGCCGGCACTGCCGCCGGCATCGCCCGCGGCATACGAGGCCGGGTCGCCGGCACGGGTGCGGAACTGGTCGCGCCGCAGCTCGCCACCGAGCGCCAAGGTCCACGGCGCGGCGATGCCGGGCAGCCGCACGTCGCGCGTCAGGTCAAGGTTGGCGCTAGTCTGGTCGAAGCCGAAGCGGCCGAGCTCGAAGCGCGTCGGGCTGGCCGGGCCGAGCGAGGCGTTCAGCGAATGCCGCAGCCCGTATTCGAAGCGGTTGCGGCCGAGGTTCAGGCTGGCGTCGTAGGACCAGTCCGGATCGAGGTTGCCGCGCACGCCGCCCACCAGTTGCAGGTCGGTGTTGCGGCCGGTGGTCTCGGGCCGGAAGCCCTGCGGGTAGATCGACTTGACGTTGTCGCTGCTGTCGGGGTAGCGGAAGAACGCGCTGCCCACGCTGTTGCGGCGGTTCAGCGTCGCGAAGGCATAGGCGACATGCGTGCCGCTCAAGCCCTGCGTCCCGTAGGCCCACAGGTTCAGCGCGTCCACCGCCGGTTCGCCGGCCGCATAGTTGCGCTGGCCCTGCAGCGCCAGGTTGTCGGGCGTCTGGTCTTCAAAGAACGGCACCTGGTCGAAGCCGGCGCGGTTGGTGGCCTTGCGCGTGCCCAGCTCGACGCCGAAGCGCAGCGCGCCGCCCGCAAGCGCCACGCCACTCTTGGCCCGCAGGTCGACATTCTGGCCATCGGTGATGTGCTGGCCGGTGGGCTCGAACCTGGTGTGGAAGGCGCCGGTGCCGGCCTCGAGCTCGGTGCCGGTGCCGCTGCCTTCGAGCACGATGTTGATGACACCGGCCACTGCATCGGACCCGTACTGCGCGCCGGCCCCATCGCGCAGCACCTCGATGCGCTGCACCGCGTTGAGCGGGATCGAATTCAGGTCCACCGGGTTGGTGCCCTTGCCGACCTTCGAATCGAGGTTCACCACCGCGGCGGTGTGGCGCCGCTTGCCGTTGACCAGCACCAGCACCTGGTCGGGCGACAGGCCGCGCAGCTGCGCCGGGCGCACATGGTCGGCGCCGCTGCTGTTGCTCTGGCGCGGGAAGTTGAACGAAGGCAGCAGCGTCTGCAGCGCCAGCGCCAGGTCGCCGCTGTTGCCGGCGGCGCGCTTCAGGTCCTCGGCCGTCAGCACGTCGATCGGCGCGGCCGAGGTGATCACGGTGCGGTCGCGCGCCCGGGTGCCGGTGACGACCACGGTGTCGGGTGCGGCCGTTTGGGCCAGCGCATCGCTGGCCAGGGCAGCCAGCAGCAGGGCCGGCAGCAGGCGGAGGGCGGAGGGAGCGTCGGGATGAAGCGTCATGGGTCGTTCTGTTGAGGCGTTAGGTTGCTGGCGCCCGAACGACGAGCCAACGAGCGCCAAACCGGTGAGCCTAAACCAGCCGCGGCCCGCGGGCCAAGCACGGTAACGGCATGTGCTTATGGCGCAACAGGCCGCCGGCCTGCCGGGCATCAGGGCACGAAGCGGTAGCCGATGCCGGTTTCGGTGACCAGGTGCTGCGGCTGCGCCGGATCGATCTCGACCTTCTTGCGCAGCTGGCCCATGTAGACGCGCAGGTAGTGCGTGTCCTCGCCATGGTTCGGGCCCCACACCGCCTGCAGCAGCTGGCGGTGCGTCAGCACGCAGTGCGGGTGCGCGGCCAGGTGGGTGAGCAGGCGGTACTCGATCGGCGTCAGGTGCAGCGGCTCGCCGGCACGTTCCACCGTGCGGCGCGCCAGGTCGACCTGCACCTCGCCGAACTCGAGCAGCGAGCTCGCGCTGCGCGGCGCCATCGCGCGCCGCCGCAGGTGCGCACGCACGCGGGCCAGCAGCTCGCCGACGCCGAAGGGCTTGATCAGGTAGTCGTCGGCGCCGGCATCGAGCGCCTCGATCTTGTCGGCCTCGTCGGTGCGCGCCGAGACCACGATGACCGGGATGTCCGACCAGCCGCGCAGCGATCGAACCAGTTCCACGCCGTCGCCATCAGGCAGCCCGAGGTCGAGCACCACCATGTCGGGCCGGCGCGTGCCGGCCTCGATCAGCCCGCGCTGCAGCGAATCGGCCTCGTGCACCTCGAAGCCTTCGCGCTCCAGCGTCATGCGCTCGAAGCGGCGCAGCTCGGGTTCGTCCTCGACCACCAGGATGCGCGGGTGCGGGTCGTTCATGGCTCAGGATTCTTCTTCAGCTTCGTCGATCGCCGGCGGCTCGCCGCGCGGCAGCTCGATCGTGAAGCGCGCGCCGCCGGACGGACGCGTCTCGCCGGTGATGCTGCCACCGTGCGCCTCGACGATCGCGCGGCAGATCGCCAGCCCGAGGCCGACGCCCGGCGTCGCGCTTTCCTTGCGGCCGCGTTCGAACATCTGGAAGATGGCCTCCTCGCGCCCCTTGGGCAGGCCGGGGCCGTGGTCGTCGATGAACAGGCGCACCTGCTCGTCGCCCACCGCGGCGCCGATCTCGATGGCGCTGCCGGCCGGGGTGTACTTCACCGCGTTCTCCAGCAGGTTGCACAGCACCCGCTCGAACAGCACCGGGTCGACGTGCAGCAGCGGCAGGTCGGCCGGCAGTTGCACCTTCACCCGCTGCGGGTCGATGCTGCCGGTGAGCGCCCGCAACGCGCCGCCCACCGCCTCTTCGAGCGGCAGCCACTGCCGGTTCAGCGCCACCGTGCCCGATTGCAGCCGGGCCATGTCCAGCAGGTTGACCACCAGCGAGTTCATGCGCCGCGCGGCCTCGCGCATCGACTGCGCGATCTGCGTCTGGCGCGAATCGCGCGGCGCGCTCAGGTCCATCTCGTCGGCCATGCCCACCAGCGCGGCCAGCGGCGTGCGCAGGTCGTGCGAGATGGCGGCCAGCAGCGAATTGCGCAGCCGCTCGGACTCCATCTGCACCGTGGTGCTCTGCGCCACCTCGACATAGTGGATGCGCTCGAGCGAGATCGCCAGCAGCGAAGCGCAGGTGTCGAGCACGCGGCGCTGCTCGGGACCGGCCAGGCGCTCGGCCTGGCGCGGCTCGATCGCCAGCACGCCGCGCAGGCGCATCGGCGCCTTCAGCGGCAGGTACAGGATCGGCGAGGCGGGCAGCGTGTGCGTGCCCTGCCCGGCCGCCTCGGCATGGTCGAAGGCCCATTGCGCGATGGCCGGGTCCACGCCCACCGGCGCCGGCGCACCGGGCGTCGGCACGGCCGGCAGCAGCCGGTCGGCCGCGTCGGCCACCAGCAGCGCGGCGCGGGCCTCGAACTCGCTGCGCATGAAGCGCGCGGCGACCTCGGCCACCTGCTCGGCCATCAGCGCGCCGGAGAGCTCGCGCGACATCGCGTACAGCGCGCTCATGCGTTCCTCGCGCCGCGTGGCCACCTCGGCCTGGAAGCGCAGCCCGGCGGTGAGCTGGCCGATCACCAGCGCCACCACCAGCATGATCGCGAAGGTCAGCAGGTACTGCGCATCGCTGACGCTGAAGGTGAAGCGTGGCGGCACGTAGAAGAAGTCGAACGCACCCACCGACAGGAACGCCGCCAGCACCGCCGGCCCGCGACCCAGCCGCACCGCGATGAGCACCACCGCGAGCAGGAACACCATCACGATGTTGGCCAGGTCGAGCCGCGCATAGAGCGGCGCGGTCAGCAGCGTGACGCCGGCGCACAGGGCCGCGCTCCACACGTAGGGCATCCAGGCCGTCCGCGCGCCGGGCTCGGCGCCCCGCTCGCGCCGCCACCAGGGCTGCCACGCCGGCCGCTCGCGCGCGGGCAGCGCGATCTGCATCACGTCCAGGTCGGCGCCCAGCGCGCCCACGGCCTCGGCCAGCGTGTGGCGCCAGCGCGGCGGCGGCCGGCCGGTGTCGCGGCCGAGCACGATGCGTGATAGGTTGTGCTCGTGCGCGTACTTGACGATGGCCGCCGCCAGCCCGCTGCCGCTGGGCGATGCGGTGGTGGCGCCGGTTTCCTGCGCCAGCTTCAGCACCTTGTTGACGCGCTGGCGCTGCGCCTCGGGCAGGCGCTGCAGCTGCGGGGTCTCCACGCAGATGCAGTGCCAGGGCACGTCCAGCTGCGCGGCCAGCCGCGCCGCGCCGCGCACCAGCTTTTCCGAGCGCTCGTCGGGGCCAACGCACACCAGCAGCGCCTCGCGCGTCTGCCACACCGGGGCGCCGCTGACCTGCGCCCCGGACTGCGAGCGCCGGTAGTCGAGCATCTCGTCGTCGACGCGGTCGGCGGTGCGGCGCAGCGCCAGCTCGCGCAGCGCGATCAGGTTGCCCTTGCGGAAGAAGTTGCGCACCGCGGTGGCGGCCTGCTGCGGCAGGTAGACCTTGCCTTCCTTCAGCCGCAGCAGCAGGTC
>CAZXLI010000025.1:0-40673 GCA_964641795.1 uncultured Bordetella sp.
GCTCGAGCGCAAGAGCCCGCTGCCGGTGGTCTTCATCACCGGCCATGGCGACGTGCCGATGGCGGTGAGCACGATGAAGAAGGGCGCGATGGACTTCATCGAGAAGCCCTTCAAGGAAGACGACCTGCTGAACCTGGTCGAGCGCATGCTCGATTCGGCCCGCTCGGCCTTCAGCCAGCACCAGGAACAGGCCAGCCGCGATGCCCTGCTGTCGCGCCTGACCACGCGCGAGGCGCAGGTGCTCGAACGCATCGTCGCCGGCCGGCTCAACAAGCAGATCGCCGACGACCTGGGCATCAGCATCAAGACGGTCGAGGCGCACCGCGCCAACATCATGGAAAAACTCAACGCCAACACCGTGGCCGATCTGCTGAAGATCGCCCTCGGCGCGAACACCGCGAAAGCCTGAGTCCCCTGCATCCCACCGAGGCCGCTGTTTCCAGCGGCCTCTTGCTTTTCTGGAGATCCGCATGAGCGCACAACTGATCGACGGCAATGCATTGGCCAAGCAGATTCGCGGCGAGGTCGCGCTGCGCGTGGCCGCGCTGGTGGCCCAGGGCCGACGGCCCGGGCTGGCGGTGATCCTGGTCGGCGACGACCCGGCTTCGCAGGTCTACGTCAAGCACAAGGTGGCCGATTGCGAGAGCGTTGGCATGCACTCGGTGCTGGAACGCCATCCCGCCACGCTGACCGAAGCCGAGCTGCTGGCCCGTGTGCAGGCACTCAACGAAGACCCGGCGATCCACGGCATCCTGGTGCAGCTGCCGCTGCCGCGGCACATCGATGGCAGCAAGGTCATCGGCACGATTTCGCCGCGCAAGGATGTCGATGGCTTCCACGTGGCTTCCGCCGGTGCGCTGCTGCTGGGCCAACCCGGCTTCAAGAGCTGCACGCCCTACGGCTGCATGAAGATGCTCGAGCACATCGGCTGCGACCCGCGCGGCAAGCACGCCGTGGTGATCGGGCGCAGCAACATCGTCGGCAAGCCGATGGCGATGCTGCTGCTCCAGGCCAATGCCACCGTGACGATCTGCCACAGCGCGACACCCGACCTCGCTGCCCACACCCGGCAGGCCGACATCGTCGTGGCGGCGGTCGGCAAGCGCAACGTGCTGACCGCCGACATGGTCAAGCCCGGCGCAGTGGTGATCGACGTCGGCATGAACCGCAACGAGGCCGGCAAGCTGTGCGGCGACGTCGACTTCGATGGCGTGCGCGAAGTCGCCGGCTGGATCACCCCGGTGCCCGGTGGGGTCGGGCCGATGACGCGTGCGATGCTGCTGGTGAATACTGTGGAATCCGCCGAACGGGCGGCCTGACCCGCCACTTGTCTTGCGCCCACAAGGCGCCACTTACCCGCCATGGACAACCCGCTGTTGCGTGCCGGCGACCTGCCGGCCTTCGATGCCATCCGCCCCGAGCACATCACGCCGGCCATCGACGTGCTGCTGCCGGCCGCCAACGCCGCGCTGGAACAGGCCGTTGGTGCCGACGTGCCGCCCGATTACGACGCACTCTCGGCCGTGCTCGATGTGCCGCTGGAACGTCTGGCGCGCGCATGGGGCGCGGTGGGCCACCTCAATGCCGTGGCCAACACGCCCGAGCTGCGAGCGGCCTACAACGAGAACCTCGGCCGCATCACCGAGTTCCACACCCGTCTGGGCGCGGACGAGCGGTTGTACGCCAAGTACAAGGCCGTGATGGCCAGCCCTGCCGCGAAGCTGTTGCGACCCGCGCGCCAGCGCGCGCTGGCCAATGCCATGCGCGACTTCGTGTTGTCCGGCGCCGAACTGCAGGGCGCGGCCAAGCAGCGCTTCGCGGCGATCCAGGAGCGCAGTGCCGAAGCCGCGCAGCAGTTCTCCGAGCATGTGCTCGACGCCACCGATCAGTTCGCGAGTTATGTCGACACCGAGCGCCTGGCCGGCGTGCCGGCCGACATCGTGCAGGCCACCGCCGAAGCCGCGGCGGCCGAAGGCAAGCCCGGGCACAAGCTGACGCTGCACATGCCGGTGTGGATGCCGCTGATGCAGTACGCCGACGATCGCGCCCTGCGCGAGGCGCTGTACCGCGCCTATGTCACCCGCGCCAGCGAATTCGGCCCCGCCGAGCGCGACAACAGCGAGCTGATGCGTGAACTGCTGCAGCTGCGCCAGGAGGAAGCGGGCCTGCTGGGCTACGCCAACTATGCCGAGTTGTCGCTGGTGCCCAAGATGGCCGATTCACCAGAGCAGGTGGAAGCCTTCCTGCGCGACCTGGCGCAGCGTGCGCGTCCGTTTGCCGAGCGCGACCTGGCCGAGCTGAAGGCATTTGCCGCCGAGCACCTGGGACTGGCCGACCTGCAGCCCTGGGACATGAACTATGCGTCGGAGAAGCTGAAGGAGGCGCGCTACGCGTTCAGCGACCAGGAGGTGAAGCAGTACTTCACCGAGCCGCGCGTGCTGGAAGGGCTGTTCAACATCGTGCAGACCCTTTTCGAGGTCACGATCCGCCCCGACACCGCCACCACCTGGCACGACAGCGTGCGTTTCTACCGCATCGAGCGCAGCCGCCCCGGCGGCGGCGCGCCGGAGCTGGTCGGGCAGTTCTTCCTCGACCCCTATGCCCGCGCCGGCAAGCGCCCCGGGGCCTGGATGGACGATGCCCGCGGCCGCTGGGCGCGCCCCGACCGTGCCGGCGGCAGCGTGCAGACCCCGGTGGCCCACCTGGTGTGCAACTTCGCCGCCCCGGTGGGTGACAAGCCCGCGCTGCTGACGCACGACGACGTCATCACGCTGTTCCACGAGTTCGGCCATGGCCTGCACCACATGCTGACGCAGGTGGACGATCTGGCAGTGGCGGGCATCTCCGGCGTCGAATGGGATGCCGTCGAGCTGCCCAGCCAATTCATGGAGAACTTCTGCTGGGAATGGGAGGTGCTTTCGCGCCTGACCGCCCATGCCGACACGGGTGCCCCGCTGCCGCGCGCGCTGTTCGATCGCATGATCGCGGCCCGCAACTTCCAGAGCGGCCTGCAGACGCTGCGCCAGATCGAGTACGCGCTGTTCGACATGCGCATCCACGCCGAAGCCGAGGCGGCGGCCGATGTGCAGCGTGTGATCGACGAGGTACGGCGCGAAGTCGCGGTGGTCATGCCGCCGGCCTTCAACCGCTTCCAGCACACGTTCTCGCACATCTTCGCCGGCGGCTACTCGGCCGGCTACTACAGCTACAAGTGGGCCGAGGTGCTGTCGGCCGATGCCTTCGCGGCCTTCGAGGAGTCCAGCCTGTTCGATGCCGAGACCGGCCGGCGCTATCGCCGCGAGATCCTCGAAGCCGGCGGCAGCCGTCCGGCGATGGAAAGCTTCAAGGCCTTCCGGGGCCGCGAGCCGCGCATTGATGCACTGTTGCGGCACCAGGGCATGTCCTGAAGCGCCAGCATGGCTTGAGCGGGAACAGCGGGTGGGCTAGATTGCGGCCATGATGCGCCTCTTCAGTCTCAGTGCCGTGCTGCTGTGTCTCGCCGGGTCGGCCCTCGCCCAGTACAAGGTGGTGGGCCCCGACGGCAAGATCACCTACACCGACCGGCCGCCCGTCGCCGACCCGAACGCCAACGTCACGCCGGTCCGGCGCAACGCCGCTGCGGCAACCGGCGCCAGCAACCTGCCCGCCGAGCTGCGGCCCATCGTGCAACGCTTTCCCGTGGTGTTCTACAGCGCCCCCGAGTGCGGCCCCTGCGACAGCGCCCGCGCGATGCTGAAGTCGCGCGGCATCCCGATGACCGAACGCCAGGTGCTGACCACCGACGACCTGCCCGCGCTCGAGCGGGCCACCGGCAGCCGCTCGCTGCCCGCGATGACGGTCGGTGGCCAGACCACCGCCGGCTATTCGGACAGCCAGTGGCACAACCTGCTCGACCTGGCCGGCTACCCGCGCGAATCGAAGTTGCCACGCGACTATGTGGCGGCGCCGGCCACGCCGCTGGTCGCGCGCCAGGCCGCTGCGCCGGCGCCTGCCCCGGCGCCCGTGGCGCCGCCGGCAGAGCCCGAAGCGCCGGCACCGGCCGCCTCGGGCATCCGTTTCTGACCCGTTCGCTCAACGGCTCAGCCGCGCGACGATGGCCCCCACCTCGCGCAGCGCGCCGTCCACCGCCGGCGTGTGCAGCCGGCCGCAACTCAGGCGCACGAAGCTGTCGCAGCGCCGGCTGTTCGTGAACATCGAACCCGGCGCCAGCTTGATGCCGGCTTCCAGCGCCTGCTCGAAAACCGCGTAGGACGACACGCCCTCGGGCAACTGCACCCACAAAAGCATGCCGCCTTCGGGCACCGAGAGCCGCGTGCCCTCGGGGAAATAACGCGCAACAGACTCGGCCATCTGCTCGCGCTGGCGCCGCAAGGCCTGGCGCAGTTGGCGCAGGTGGCGGTCGAAGGCGGCGCCGGCGATGAATTCGGCCGCGGCCATCTGCGACAGCTCCTCGCTGTAGCGGCTTTGCGTGTACTTCAGCATCTCCACCCGCGCCTGCCAGCGGCCGGCCAGCAGCCAGCCCAGGCGCAGGCCTGGTGCGATCAGCTTGTTCAGCGACTGGCAGTAGATGACATGGCCCTCGCGGTCATAGGCCTTGGCGGCACGGTAGGGCGTGTCGTCCGAGCCCATGTCGCCGTAGATGTCGTCTTCGATCAGCGCCACGCCGCGCTCGGTGCACAGCTGCACCAGGCGCTCCTTGTGCGCATCGGGCATCACGGTGCCCAGCGGGTTGTGCAAGGTCGGCATGCTGACCACCGCCTTGATGCTGGCATCGTGCTCGAGCGCGAAGGCCAGCGCGTCGAGCGACAGGCCGGTGAACGGGCTGGCCGGGATCTCCAGTGCGCGCAGGCCCAGCGCTTCCAGCACCTGCAGCAGGCCGTAGAAGGTGGGCGACTCCACCGCCACCGTGTCGCCGGGCCGCGCCACGGCGCGCAGTGCGAGGTTCACCGCCTCGATGCAGCCGTGGGTGACCACCACCTCTTCCGGCGCTGCGGTGATGCCGCGCGCCAGGGCGCGACGCACCAGCGCCTGGCGCAGCGCCGGGTGGCCGTGGCGGCGCACCATCGTCGTCAGCAACGCGGGCTGGGTGCGCAGCAGGCGCTGCATGCTGCGCTGCAGGGCCGCGGCCGGGTACAACTCCGGCGACCCGACGGCCAGCGCGAGGTTCACCTTCACCGGCATCTGCTGGCCGCGCGCGAGGATCTCGGACACGCGCGCATGGATGCCGACGTAGTCCGCCGGGTCGGGCGGCGCGCTGACATTCACTTCCTGTGCCGGCAGCATCGTGCTGCGGCGTGGTGCCTGCACGTAGTAGCCCGAGCGCGGCCGCGCCTCGAGCCACCCCTGGTCCTCCAGGTAACGGCAGGTCTGCAGCGCTGTCGACAGGCTCACCTCGTGCGTGCTCATCAGCTTGCGCACCGAGGGGAAGCGGTCGCCCACCGCCAGCGTGCCTGCGCGCATCGCGTCCAGGTAGTGGTGCGCCAGGCGGCGGTACAGCGTGGGAGGCGCAGCGGTCATCGTCATTGCAACGGCGATCATCCTCGCCACGGCGGGTCTGGCAACAGATACAGCGTCTGGCGATTGTGACGATAACAGTCACCGCGGCCGATGGCTGTTGCGCTGCAGACGGTGCGTGGCTGTGCCTGACAGAAACAGCGCGCGGCGCGCACAGTGGAGCCATCCATCGGAGCCCACCATGATGCGCCACCGCCCCACCCTTCCGCAACGCCTGGAGATGCGACCACAGCAGGCGCTGTCGCAGTTCCTGGGCCCCGGCACGCTCATCCACGTGATCCACGGCCCCCTGCAGCTGACCGAGCCGCCGCAGTGGCTGGGCGAGCGCATGCACGCGCCGCGGCGCCGGCTGCTCGCCGGCCAGACCCATGTCATCGCCCAGGGCGGCTGGCTGACGCTGCAAGCGGGCGAGCAGGCAGCGCTGCTGCTGTGCCATGCCCCGGCCACCGATCACCGGTCCGCGCGGCGCGCCCACCTCTTCCTCCACCACCCGGCCACCGCCCGATGACCATGAGCAGCACCCGCCAGTCCCGCTTCGACGCCATCGCCGCGGCGATGGGCCACAGCTTTGCCGGCGAGATCCTGATCGGCGGCGACTACGTCTCCACGCAGCGCCACGGTACGCAGGTTTTCGTCAGCGGCCAAGTCCCGCGTGTGGGCGCGACAGTCGTCGTCACCGGGCGCGTCGGCAGCGAGGTTTCGCTGGCCGATGCGCAAGCCGCGGCACGCATCTGCGCGATGCGCGCGCTGGCGCTGCTGGCGCGCGAGCTCGGCACGCTCGACCGCATCACGCAGTTGCTGAAGGTCGGCGTGTTCGTGCAGTCGGCCGCCGACTTCACGCAGCAAAGCGAAGTGGCCGATGCAGCCTCTGCGCTATTGCGCGAAGTGCTCGGCCCTGCCGGCACGCACACGCGCACCTCGGTTGGCGTGTACCAGTTGCCGAAGAACGCGGCAGTGGAGCTGGACCTGATCGCCGCTGTCGATTGACGTCGGCCGATACGGCCCTGCGGGCCGGCCCCCGAGGGATCAGGCGCGCTGTTCCGCAGCGGCGAACGCGCGCTGCAGTCCGCGCGCCACCCAGCTGCCCGAGCCGACCGCCGCACCCATGATCCAGAACATCACGCCCGGACCGAGCGCGGTGCCGACGACGCCGAAGGCCAGCGGCATCACGCTGCTCGAGGCGTTGATCGCCATCGAGCGGAACGCGATGGCCTCCCCGTGGCGGTGCGGCGGGGTCAGGTGGTGCAACGTGGACATGATCATCGGCTGCACCGAGCCCAGTGTCAGCCCGAGCAGCGTGGCGCACACGCCCATCAGCCATGGCGTGCCGGCGAAGGGATAGAGCACGAACACCGCACCCGTCAGCACCATCGCGAAGCGCAGCACCGTCACCTCGCGCAGCCGGTGCGCCAGCATCGGGATCACGAAGCGCACCAGCGTCACTGCCAGCGTGAAGCTGCCCAGCACCAGGCCGATGGTCGAGGCGCTGTAGCCGCGGCCATGGCCCAGCACCGGCACCGCGAAGCTGTGCACGTCCCAGCTGGCCGAGAGCAGCCAGTTCACCACCAGCAGGCGCTTCAGGCCCGGCGTGGCCAGCAGGTCCCAGGTGGTGCTCCCGTCGCCGCCCTGCGCCTCGGCCGCCGGACGGACCACGCCCGGCACCAGGCGCGCGATCCACAGCGAGGCCAGCGGCAACACCAGCATCAGCCCATAGGCCGCCTTGAAGCCGCCGGCATCGATCATGAAGCCCGCCGCCACCGGCCCGACCACGTTGGCCAGCGAGGGCGCCATGCCCAGCCAGCTGAACACGCGCAGCCGCTCGGTGGAATCGGCCGCCATGTGGCCGGCGGTGCGCTGGATCGCGATCAAGCCGAGGTTGGTGCCGACACCCGAGGCCGCCGCGCCCAGGCACAACAGCAGGAACTGCCACCAGCCCGGCAGGAAGCAGGCGGCCAATGCCAGCCCCGCCCCCAGCACGGTGCAGCCGACGGCGACGCGCACCGGCCGGTGGTAGCCGTGGCGATCGGCCATGCGGCCAGCGGCCAGCGCCGTCACCACCGGCAGCGCGGCGAACAAGGCCAGCAGCACGCCCACCGCCCAGGCGCTGCGGCCACCCTCCAGCGCCTGCAACGGTGCCGCCATGCGCTGGCCGGCCATCGCCGCATGCAGGCTGATCTGGCCGACGATCAACGCCGGCAGCACACGGGTCATCGCGGCATCAGGCAGACGGCCTCCCGTCGTCGAGGTCGTCGATCAGGCCCGGCAGCAGGCCTTGCGCCTGCTGCTCGGGCAAGGCCTCGACACTGCGCAGCTGCCGTGCCATCGCGCGCGTGCGCACCTCGGCGGCCTCGATGCTGTTGCCGGCTTCCTCGAGCTTCTTCTTCGTCCTGGCCAGCACGTCGCCGAACTTGCCGAACTCGGTCTTTACGGCGCCCAGCACCTGCCACACCTCGGCGCTGCGCTTTTCAAGCGCCAACGTGCGGAACCCCATCTGCAGGCTGGACAGCGTGGCCAGCAGCGTGGTCGGGCCCGCCAGCATGATGCGGTGATCGCGCTGCAGCGCCTCGGCCAGCCCCGGTCGGCGCAAGGCCTCGGCATACAGGCTCTCGGTGGGGACGAACAGGATCGCGAAGTCGGTGGTGTGCGGCGCGGCGATGTACTTCTCGCGGATCGTCTTCGCCTCCAGCCGCAGCCGGGCCTCGATGGCCTTGGCCGCCGTCTCGACCGCTGCGGCGTCGGCGCGCTCCTGCGCGTCGAGCAGGCGCTCGTAATCCTCGCGCGGAAACTTGGCGTCGATCGGCAGCCACAGCGGCGCGCCATCTTCGCGCCGGCCTGGCAGGCGGATCGCGTACTCCACCCGCGCGCCGCTGCCCGGAACCGTCTCGACGTTGGCGGCGTACTGCTCGGGCGTGAACACCTGCTCCAGCAGGCCGGCGAGCTGCACTTCGCCGTAGATGCCGCGCGTCTTCACGTTGTTCAGCACGCGATTGAGCGAGCCGACGTCGCGCGCCAGCGACTGCATCTCGCCCAGGCCCTTGTGCACCTGCTCCAGCCGCTCGGCCACCTGCTTGAAGCTTTCGCCCAGCCGCTGCTCGAGGGTGGCATGCAGCTTCTCGTCGACGACTGCGCGCATCTGGTCGAGCTTCTTCTCGTTGCCTTCCTGCAGCGCGGCCAGGCGGCCCTCCACCGCCGTGCGCACCTCGCCCAGGCGGCGCTCGTTGGATTCGGTCAGCGCGCGCAGCTGTTCGGCCAGCTGGGCCGTGGCGGTCTGCAGCGATTGCGCGACCACCTGCTGCATGGAGGCGAGCTGGGTGCGGAACGAGTCAATCTGCTCGTTCTGCGTGCGCGCCACGTCACCGCTCTGCGTCAGCAGCGTCTGCTGCAGCTGTGCCAGCGTGGCACCCAGCTCCTGACGGGTACCGCGCGCGCCCTCCTGCAATTCCTGGCGCAACAGGCGCTGGGCCTGTTCGTCGCGTTCCTGTCTTGCCTTGTCGCCGGGCCGCAGCAGCAGCCACAGCAGCAGAACCCCATTGAGCACCAGCAGCGCCGGCACGAGCCAATCGATCATCGGGCCATTGTCTCAGTTCGAACCAGGGTTTCCATCGTCCGCCTGGCGCCAGGGCCGGGCTATGGTTCCAGCGCCGGCGTCGCCGCATGCCGGCGCTTCACCACGAACGAGGAGGCTCCATGATTTCGCTCACTGTCAATGGCAAGGCCGTGAAGGTCGATGCCGATCCCGAGATGCCTTTGCTGTGGGCCCTGCGCGAGAACCTGCAGCTCACCGGCACCAAGTTCGGCTGCGGCATGGCGCTGTGCGGCGCCTGCACCGTGCACCTGGACGGGCAGCCCACGCGTTCATGCCAGACGCCGCTGTCGGCCGCCGCCGGCAAGAAGATCACGACGATCGAAGCGATCGGCGCCACGCCTGCGGGCAAGGCCGTGCAGGCCGCCTGGATCGCGCACGACGTGCCGCAGTGCGGCTACTGCCAGTCCGGCCAGGTGATGAGCGCCTGCGCGTTGCTGGCCAGGAACAAGAAGCCGAGCGCAGCCGACATCGACGCCGCGATGGCAGGCAACATCTGCCGCTGCGGCACCTATAACCAGATCCGAGCGGCCATCCAGGACGCGTCGGCCACCCTGGCGAAAGGAGCCTGACGATGAACCCGCTCCACACCGTCGACCGCGCCCGCCGCGGCTTCATCGCCGGCAGCGGCGCCGCGCTGGTGCTCGGCTTCACGCTGCCCGGTGCCGGCCGCGCGGCCACCCAAGCCGCGGCCGGCCCGGCGTTCCAGCCCAATGCCTGGCTGCGCATCACACCGGACAACCAGATCACCGTGATCTGCGGTTCGGCCGAGATGGGCCAGGGCGTGCTCACGGCCATCCCGATGCTGCTGGCCGAGGAGCTCGATGCGGACTGGAAGCAGGTGCGCGTCGAGCAGGCGCCCGTCGACCAGGCCTACGCCAACCCGATCTTCGGCATGCAGGCCACCGGCGGCTCGACCACCGTGCGCGCGCACTGGGAGCCGGTGCGCAAGGCGGGTGCCGCGGCCCGCGCCATGCTGGTGGCCGCGGCAGCCGAGCAATGGAAGGTGGACGCTGCCAGCTGCCGCACCGAGGCCGGCCAGGTGGTGCATGCCAGCGGCAGGAAGCTGAGCTATGGCGCGCTGGCCGCCGCCGCCGCGCAGCAGAAGGCGCCGGCCAATCCCCCGCTGAAGGCCCCCGCCGACCGCAAGATCCTCGGCAAGCCGCTGAAGCGGCTGGACACGCCCTCCAAGGTGAACGGCAGCGCCAAGTACGGCATCGACGTCAGCGTGCCCGGCATGCTGGTGGCGGTGATGGCGCGGGCCCCGTTGCCGGGCTCGAAGCCGGCCAAGGTGGACGACAGCAAGGCCAAGGCGGTGCCCGGCGTGAAGGCGGTGCTGACCATCCCGTCCGGGGTCGCGGTGCTGGCCACCGGCTACTGGGCCGCCAAGAAGGGTCGCGACGCACTGGCCATCACCTGGGACTCCGGTGCGCTGGCCGGCCTGTCGTCGGACAAGGTGTCGGCGCTGCTGGCCAGCGGGGCCGACGACCCCGAAGCCGTGGCCCTGAGCGATGGCAACGTCAAGGACGGCGCGGCCACCGCCGCCACCACGCTGGACGCCACCTACGAAGCCCCGTACCTCGCCCATGCCTGCATGGAACCGCTGAACTGCACCGCATGGGTCAAGGGCGACGAGGTCGAGGTCTGGGCCGGCACGCAGAGCCAGGGACCGGCGCAGGGCATCCTGAGCCAGGTGGTGTCGGTGCAGCCCGCGAAGGTGAAGATCAACACGATGCTGCTGGGCGGTGGCTTCGGTCGCCGCTTCGCGCCCGACTTCGTGATCGACGCGACGCTGCTGTCCAAGATCAGCGGCGCGCCGGTCAAGCTGATCTACAGCCGTGAAGACGACATGGCCGCCGGCTTCTACCGTCCGGCCTCGGTGGCCAAATGCAGCGGCGGGCTGGATGACAAGGGCAGGCCGGTGATGCTGAAGATCGGCGTCGGGTCGCCCTCGATCATGGCCGCCTCGGGCTTCATGCAGATTCCACCCAACGGGGTCGACTCGTTCGCGATGGAAGGCATTGCCGACCATCCCTACGACATCGCCAACCAGCTGCTTGGCTATGGCCGGCGCGAGCCCGGGCCGCAGGTGTGGTTCTGGCGCTCGGTCGGGCATTCGCAGAACATCTTCTTCATCGAGAGCTTCATCGACGAGCTCGCGGCGGCGGCCAAGCAGGACCCGTTCGAATTCCGGCGCAGCCTGCTGGGCAAGCAGCCCCGCTACAAGCAGGTGCTCGAGGCAGCAGCGGCCAAGGCCGGCTGGGGCCAGCCGCTTCCGGCAGGGCGCTTCCGCGGCATCGCGGTGGCCCAGTCATTCGGAAGTTATGTCGCCGAGGTGGCCGAGGTCTCGGTGGCCGCTGACGGCACGCCCAGGATCCACCGGGTGGTGGCCGCGGTCGACTGCGGGCAGACGGTGAACCCGGCCATCATCGCGCGCCAGATCGAAGGTGCCATCGTCTACGGCCTGAGCGCTGCGCTGTACGGCAAGCTCAGCTTCAAGGACGGCCGCGTCGAGCAGGGCAACTTCCACGACTACCCGGTGCTGCGCATGCCCGAGATGCCCAAGGTGGAGGTGCACATCCTGCCCAGCACCGAAGCGCCCGGCGGCATCGGCGAGCCCGGCACGCCGCCGATCGCCCCCGCGGTGGCCAACGCGATCTTCGCGGCGACCGGCAAGCGCCTGCGCACGCTGCCTTTCGACAGCACGCTGCTGAAGAAGGCCTGAAGAACGCTGCCCCCGCGGGCGGCGGTCCCCAAGGGCATCAGCCCGACCGCGAAACGCGGATCGGGCTGGGCCGCCGCCCGCCCGGCGGCACCAGCAGCGCCAGCAATTGCTGCAGAGCAGGCGATGCCTCACCGTGCCACACCAGGTGGGTGCGGTTGCGCCGCACCCGCTCGGGCAGTTCGTGCTGCTGCACGTCGGCCCCGGCGCGCAGCGACTGCAGCACGGACTTCGGCACGATGGCACAACCCGTGCCCGCGGCCACGCAGGCGATGATGCCCGGGTAGCTGCCGAATTCGAGCACGCGCTCGGGCAGCACGTTGGCGCTGCCGAACCAATCCTCCAGCCGCTTGCGGTACGAACAGCCCTGCGTGAACGCGAGGATCGTGCTGCGCCCGAGGTCGGCCGCCCGGCTGATCGGCGGATGGTCCTTCGAGGTCACCAGCACCAGTTCCTCGTCGAACACCGGCTGCGACTGCAGCTCGGGCGCGGTAAAGGGTTCGCTGACGAAGGCCGCCTCGAGCCGGTAGTCCATCACCCGCTGCAGCAGCGCCGCGGTGTTGCCGGTCGACAGCTCGATCACCACGCCGGGGTGCAGCCGGTGGTAGCGCGACAGCACCGCGGGCAGCCGGCTGCCGGCCGTGCTCTCCAGCGAGCCAAGCCGGAACGGCCCGCGCGCCGGACCCTCGCGCATCTCGTTCTCGGCCTCGTCGGCGAGCCGCAGCAGGCGTTCGGCATGCACCAGCAGGCCCTGGCCCTCGGCCGACAGCACCAGCGAACGCCCCTGGCGCCGGAACAGCGCGACGCCCAGGCGCTCCTCCAGCTGCTTGATGCGGGTGGTCACGTTGCTCTGCACGCGGTTCAGCCGCGCGGCGGCGCGGATCACGCCGCCCTCGCGTGCGACGGTGCGAAAGATCTCCAGCGAGTCCAGGTCCAATGTTCTCATGGCGAGAATGATAGTTCTCGATAATTCATTTGTCGAAGACAGCGATTCGCGCTTCAATGCCGGCCATGCATTCGCCCAAGGCTGCACCGCAAGATCCCACGCCGACCTGGGTGGTGTGCCTCGCCGGTGCGATCGGACTGGTGGTGGCGATGGGCATCGGACGATTCGCGTTCACGCCGCTGCTGCCGCTGATGCAGCGCGACGGCCTGCTCGGAGCCGACGGCAGCGCAGGCCTGGCGGCCGCCAACTATGTGGGTTATCTCATCGGTGCCTTCTCCGCCGCGCGCTTGCCGGGCGGGCCGCGCGCCCGGCTGCTGGGCGCGCTGGCCGCCACGGCGCTGCTCACCGCGGCCACGGGTTGGGCCACCGGCTACACGGCCTGGCTGTTGCTGCGCCTGGCCGCGGGCGTGGCCAGTGCCTGGGCGCTGGTCAGCGTCAGCGGCTGGGCCGTGCCGGTGCTGGCGCAACGCGGCCGTCCCGAAGCCGGGGGCGTGGTATTCGCAGGCGTGGGCCTGGGCATTGCGCTGGCTGGCGGCTGGGTTTGGCTGTTCTCGGGCCTCGGTGCACAAGCCCTGTGGCGGCACCTCGGCGTGCTGGCGGCGGTGCTGGCCTTGGCGGTTGCGCTGCTGTGGCAACGCGCCACGCCAACGGCTGCCGCGGGCCCGTCGGCAGTGGCGGCTCCGGCGGTGCCGCGCGGCAGCCTGGCCACCGTGCTGTGCTACGGCATGCTGGGTTTCGGCTACATCCTGCCGGCCACCTACCTGCCGGCACAAGCCCGGGCGCTGATCGACGATCCTCGCCTATTCGGCCTGGTCTGGCCAGTGTTCGGCCTGGCCGCGGCCGCCTCCACGCTGCTGGCGGGTCGCGCACTGAAGCGCTGGCATCGCCTGCGGCTGTGGGCCATCAGCCATGCGTTGATGGCTGCCGGTTGCGCGCTGCCGCTGCTCAGCCTCAGCGGCCCGGCCGTGACGCTGGCCGCGCTGCTGGTCGGTGGCACCTTCATGGTCGCCACGATGGCTGGCCTGCAACAGGCGCGGGCCCTGGCCGTCGCCAACCCGACCCCCCTGCTGGCGCGCATGACCGCGGCCTTTGCGCTCGGCCAGATCGCCGGGCCGCTGGTGGCGCTGGCGCTCGCGCGCCTGGGCCCGCCCGGCGGCACGGGCATCGAAGCCACGCTGGTGCTGGCCACTGGGGGCCTGCTGGCCAGTGCCGCCTGGCTGCACCGGAACACCCCCACCCTGGAGACCCACCATGCTCACGAATCCGCAGCCGGCGCCGATCGCGCAAGGTAGTGGCGGCGAGCGCCTGCCGCTGCCGCCGATGGCGGCGATGAGCGAGGCGCAACGCGCCGCGACGCAGGCGCTGATCGACGGTCCGCGCAAGGCCGTGTACGGCCCTTTCGTGCCGCTGATGCAGGTGCCCGCGCTGCTGGAACGCGTGGCCGCGCTCGGCGAAGCACTGCGCTTCGGCGGCCAGTTGCCGGCGGATGTGCGTGAACTGGCCACCTGCATCGCGGCAAAGCATGTCGGCAACCAGTTCGAGTGGGTCATGCACGTGCCGCTGGCGCAGGCCGCCGGCGTGCCTGCGGCGGCACTGGAGGCCATCCGCACCGGGGGCGTGCCCGATGCACTCGCGCCGCAAGCACAGCTGACCTGGGCATTCACAAACGAGCTGCTCGCGCGGCATGACGTGGACGATGCGCGTTATCAGCAGGCCGTTGCCGCATTCGGCGAAGCCGGCGTCGTCGAGCTGACGACCTTGATCGGCTATTTCGTGATGGTGTCGTGGGTCATGAACGTCGCCCATACGCCGTCACGGCCGACGGCCGAGGTGCGGCCGCTGCCCTGACGATCGGGGTCAGCGCGGCACCAGCACCTGCGGGTTCAGCGCGGTCGGCGGCTGGCCGGCCTGCGGCCCGCGGCCGAGCGCCGCGATCAGGTTGTCGGCAGCCAGGTCGGCCATTGCATGCCGGGTGCGCAGGCTGGCGCTGGCGATGTGCGGCGTCAGCACGACATTCGGCACCGTCAGCAGGGCGGGATGCACGCTGGGCTCGCCTTCGAACACGTCCAGCCCGGCCGCTGCGATACGGCGCTCTCGCAGCGCCTCAGCCAGCGCGGCGTCGTCGACCACGCCGCCGCGGGCGATGTTGGTCAAGGTCGCGCTGGGCTTCATCAGCGCGAGCTCATCGGCACCGATCAGGTGGTGCGAGGCGGGGCTGTAAGGCACGACGATCACGAGGTGATCGACCTCGCGCAGCAGCGTGGCCTTGTCGACCCAGCGGGCCCCGAGCTCGGCCTCGATCGCTGCGTCGAGCCGCGAACGGTTGTGGTACAGGACCGGCATGCGAAATCCAAGAGCGCCGCGCCTGGCGATCGCCTGGCCAATCCGCCCCATGCCCAGCACGCCCAGCGTGGCGCCATGCACATCGGCGCCGGCGAACAGGTCGTAGCGCCATTGCGTCCACTGGCCGGCCCGCAGGAAATGCTCGCTCTCGCTGATGCGGCGGGCGGTGGCCATCATCAGCGCAAAGCCGAAGTCGGCGGTGGTCTCGGTCAACACGTCCGGCGCATTGCTCACCAGCACGCCGCGCGCGGTGCAGGCCGGCACGTCGATGTTGTTGTAGCCCACCGCCATGCTGCACACCGCGCGCAGCCCCGGGCAGGCCTGCAGCAGCAGCGCGTCCACCTGTGGCGTGCCGGCCACCACCATGCCGGCCATGCCCTGCAGGCGGGCAGCCAGCTCGCTCGGCGCGGTGATGGCCTGCTCGCCGCAGGACTCGACCTCGAAGTGCTGACGCAGCCGGTCGATCACGTCCTCGAACAGCGGGATCGTCACGAGGATCTTGTCCATCAGCGCATCCAGATCACGGTGATCAGCAGGAACAGCGGCAGCAGCACCGCGCCCGACCATGCCATGTAGCCGAAGAAGCTGGGCATGCGGATGCCGCGACTTTCAGCGATGGCCTTGACCATGAAGTTCGGCGCATTGCCGATGTAGCTGTTGGCGCCCATGAACACGGAGCCGGCCGAGATGGCCGCCAGCGTGGCGGCCAGCGGCCCCATCAGCTGCTGCGCATCGCCGCCGGCGAGGTTGAAGAACACCAGATAGGTCGGCGCGTTATCGAGGAACGAGGACAGCAGGCCGCTGAGCCAGAAGTAGGCCCAGGGCTCCGGCTGCCCGTCGGCGGCGGTGACGGCACGCGCCACCGCCGCAAAGGCGCCGGCCTCGCCGGCCTTCAGCATGGCGAGCACGGGCACCATCGTGACGAAGATGCCGAGGAAGAGCTTGCCCACTTCGAGCATCGGCGCCCAGCTGAACTGGTTGGCCTCGCGCACGCCCTGAGGCGTGATGGCCAGCGACACCGCCATCACCAGCAGCAGCAGGCCATCGCGCACGAGCGACTGCAGCTCGATCGTCGTGCCGGCAATCGTGACGCCGATGCCCGGACGCCAGACACCGCTCATCAGCACCAGGCCGACGATCGCCGCCAGCGGCAGCAGATTGATCGCGCCGTCGAGGCCGGCCCGTGGCGTATCCGGGGTCGGGTCTTGCGGCACCACGCCTTCCTTGCGGTACCAGTAGCGATCGATAACGTAGAAGAGGAGCAGCAGCGCGCCGACGAGGAACAGGGTCATGGGCAGCAGATGACCGACGGTCCAGAAGAAGTCCACGCCCTGCAGGAAGCCAAGGAACAGGGGCGGATCACCCAAGGGCGTCAGCGATCCGCCGGCGTTGCTGACGATGAAAATGAAGAACACGAAGACATGCGCGGCATGCCGCCGGTTGTCGTTGGCGCGGATCAGCGGCCGCACCAGCAGCATCGAGGCCCCGGTGGTACCCATCACGCTGGCCAGCAGTGCGCCAACCGCCATCAACCTGGTGTTGAGGCCCGGACTGCCGTGCAGGTTGCCGCGCACATAGATACCGCCGGCGACAGTGAACAGCGCGCTGACGAGGATGATGAACGGCAGGTATTCGGCCAGCAGCGTGTGCGCCAGCGCGTGCCCTGCGGTGCCGGCGCCGTGGCTCACCGCGTATGGCAGCAGGAAGGCCAGGGCCCAGGCCAGCGCCACCTTGCCGAAGTGCCGATGCCAGAACTGCGGCAGCAGCAGCGGCATCAGTGCGATCGACAGCAGGATGCCGGCAAACGGCACCCCCCAGACCGCACTGAGTGCGGCGCCCTGGATCCCGCTCGCGGCGGCCATCAGGCAGCCCTTTCGCGTTGCAGCGGCTGCAGCGCTGCCTTCAGTGCCGGCGGCAGCGCCACCGGTCGGCGCGTCTGCCGATCGACATACACATGCACGAAGTGCCCGCAGGCCGCGGCCCGTGGCTGATCGGCCGCGAAAAGCCCGATTTGGTAGCGTACGCTGGAACTCCCCAGATGGGCCACACGCAAGCCGGCATGCACGTCCTGCGGAAAGGCCAGCGGGGCAAAGTAGTTGCAATGCGTCTCGACGACCAGGCCGATCACCCCGCCGGCATGGATGTCGAGCGCACCGGCGGAAATCAGGTAGCGGTTCACGACGGTGTCGAAGTAGCTGTAGTACTGGACGTTGTTGACATGGCCGTAGACATCGTTGTCCATCCAGCGTGTCGTGATCGTCGACAGGTGCGGATAGTAGTCGCGCGGCTCGGGCTGGGGACGGGAAGTGCTCATCGCGGCCATTGTTCCATCGGGCCGGCCAGCGGTTTGTCCCCGGCTTGCCAATCGAGCCAGGCGCGCTGTGCCAGGCGCAGGGTCTGCAGGTGGACCGCCACCGTGGTCGCGATGTCGCGGCCATAGCCACCAGCCATCGTCAGCGCCATCGGGATCCTGCGGCGTCCCAACAGCGACAGCACGCATTCGTCCCGCTGCGCGAGGCCCTCGGCGCTGAGCTTCAGCCGGCCGAGCCGATCGCCTTCGTGCGGGTCGGCGCCGGCAAGGAAGAACGCCAACCCGGGCGGCCCGCCCTGTTGGAGTTGCCGCTGCCAGGCCTGATCCAGCGCGGCTTCGAGCGCGGCCAGATACTGGGCGTCGCCGCAGCCGTCGGGGAGGTCGACGTCGAGGTCGCCCGCCTCCTTGCGAAACGGGAAGTTCTTGGCACCGTGCATCGACATCGTGAACACCGTCGGGTCATCGCGGAAGATCGCCGCGGTGCCGTTGCCCTGGTGGACGTCGAGATCGATCACCCAGATGCGAAGCAGGCGCCGTTCGTGCCGATGCACCTCGGCCTGCATCAGCCGCGCTGCCACGCCCACATCATTGAAGACGCAGTACCCCGAGCCCTTGTCGGCGTACGCATGGTGGGTGCCGCCGCCCAGCTGCGCGGCCAGGCCCTCCTTCAGCGCCAGCCGGGCGGCGCCGACGGTGGCCCCCACTGAACGCCGGGATCGCTCAAACATCGCCTGGGACCAGGGGAAGCCGATCTCCCGTTGCGCGGCTGCGGATAGCGTGCCGCTGAGGACTGCGGTGATGTAGTCCGGTGTATGCGCCAGGGCAAGCTCGCCCTCGCTGGCAGGCTCGGCCTCGCGCAAGGCGACACCAGGCACTTCGGCGACCACCCGCTCGCGCAGCAACCGGTACTTGGACATTGGAAACGGGTGGCCCGCCGCGAGCTGAGGGTTGAACCGATCGTTGTAGAAAACCTGCATGCCCCCGCGCCTTCCCATCCACCGGTTCTAGAGCCGACCCCCTACTTTGCTGCGTTGCAGCAAATTCCGCTTGATTTCCGGTCTGGCACCTCTATACTTCGAGTCATGTTGCAGTGCAACATTGTCGCTTGACCCGTTTGCCCCAACTCACACCGGAGATTTTCCATGTCCTTCCTGACCCCCGAGCAATTTGCCGCCGCCAACAAGGCCAACCTGGAAACCCTGTTCGGCCTGACGAACAAGGCCTTCGAAGGCGTTGAGAAGCTGGTCGAACTGAACCTGCAAGTGGCCAAGGCCGCCCTGGGCGAAAGCGCCGAGAACGCCAAGGCCGCGCTGGCCGTGAAGGACGCGCAGGAACTGCTGGCCCTGCAAGCCAGCCTGCTGCAGCCCACCGCCGAGAAGGCCGCCGCCTACAGCCGCCACCTGTATGACATCGCCTCGTCCACTAGCGCCGAGATCAGCAAGACCGCCGAAGCCCAGTTCGCCGAACTGCAGTCGAAGTTCATGGCTGCCGTCGACACCGCGGTCAAGAACGCCCCGGCCGGCACCGAGAACGCCGTCACGCTGGTGAAGTCGGCCATCACGGCCGCCAACAACGCCTACGAAAGCGTGCACAAGGCTGCCAAGCAGGCCGCCGACATTGCCGAAGCCAACTTCAACGCCGTGACCACCACGGCCGTGAAGGCTTCGCAAGCGGCCACCAAGACCGCCAAGCGCGCAGCCTGAGCTTGTTGATGAGCACGCGCGGGGAACCAATCCGCGCCGCGCCCATCACACGCCTTGCCAGGGCGTCGAGCACGCCCGGGCAAGGGTGAAAGGTTGTCTCCTCGGTACCTCTCGAAACCCCCTTTCAAGGTACCTTTGGCCCGCCGGCTTCGGTCAGCGGGCTTTTTCTTTGGTGCTGCCGGCGCCGTGGCCCGCGCCATCCATCTGCCCGCCGGGTTTGCCTTATGCTGCGCGTCAAGCAGCGGAGCGCGAGCGTCGCGCCCGGCAACGAGACAGGAGCACCGCCTTGGCCACCCCGAACTACGCCTACGAAAAGCGCCAGCGTGAGCTGGCCAAGAAGAAAAAGGCCGAGGAGAAGCGCCAGAAGAAGCTTGAGCGCGGCGGCGATGCGCCCGACGACAACCAGGCCGCGGGCCCGGACGAGGCCGACTCCCTCGCGCCAACGGCGCCACCCCCGCCGAGCAAGTAGATCCGTCCCGCGCCCCAAAAGAAAAAACCGCAGCCCACGAGCTGCGGTTTTTGCTGATGCGGCCCGTAGGCCTCGGGCTCAGATCACGCGGATGTTCGCGGCCTGCAAACCCTTGGGGCCCTGCTTCACTTCGAACTCGACGCGCTGGTTCTCTTGCAGCGAGCGGAAGCCGCCGTTGTTGCGAATTTCGCTGAAGTGGGCGAACAGATCCTTGCCACCGTCTTCTGGCGTGATGAAGCCGAAGCCTTTGCCATCATTGAACCATTTGACGATGCCGGTCTGGGTGGTGCTCATGCAGGGTGATCCTCTTTCGGAAACAGAAAATGGGTAGTGATACCGAGCGCCTTGTTTCAGGGGCGCAGCGGACAGAGACACTCAACCTGGGATTTCAAACCTGGGCCGGCCCGAAACCGCGCAGCGTACGCGGCTCAGACGGTACGGGAATAAGACCTTGTATGAACGGCCTCGTGCATGTCTGTTCCGAGAATGTAGCAGCATTCATGCGGGCGAAGCCTTCAGGCAAGCCTCGCGAAACCGGACCCGCGGACTAACCCCTAGCCGCTTTAGAGGCGTCCCTCGACACTAAGCGCGCACGCCGGCCCGGCGACCATCCCCCTGGTCGATATGCTTGCGGCCGACAACGAGGAGACGGCAGGCATGTTCGACTATGTCGTGATCGGCGGCGGCTCGGCCGGTTCGGTTCTGGCCTCACGCCTGAGCGAGGATCCCGGTGTGCGGGTTTGCCTGTTGGAAGCGGGCGGTCCTGACAGCAGCGTGCTGATCCACTGCCCTGCGGGCCTGGCACTGCTGGCCAAGACCGGCAACGTCAACTGGGCCTTCGAAACGGTGCCACAGCCGGGCCTGAACGGGCGGCGCGGCTACCAACCCCGCGGCAAGGTCTTGGGCGGATCGAGTTCGGTCAATGCGATGGTCTACATCCGCGGCCAGCGGGAAGACTACGACGGCTGGGCGGCAGAGGGCAATGCCGGCTGGTCCTACGACGACCTGCTGCCCTACTTCAAGAAGGCCGAGCACAACGAGCGGGGGGCCGATGCATGGCACGGCAGCGGCGGGCCGCTCAATGTGATGGACCTGCGCAGCCCGAACCCGCACGGCCCCCGGTTCGTGCAGGCGGGCCAGCAGGCTGGGTTGCCCTTGAACACGGATTTCAATGGCGCCACGCAGGAAGGGGTTGGCCCCTACCAGGTCACGCACCGCAACGGCGAGCGCTGCAGCGCGGCCAAGGCCTACCTCACGCCCCACCTGGGCCGGCCCAATCTGCAGGTGATCACGGGCGCGCACAGCACGCGAATCCTGTTCGAGGGATCACGTGCGGTGGGCGTGGAATACCGCCACGAGGGCCATCTGCGCGAAGTACGCGCGCATCGCGAAGTGCTGCTTTGTGCCGGCGCGCTGCAATCACCGCAGCTGCTGATGCTCAGTGGCGTCGGTCCGGCCGATCGCCTGCAGCAGCACGGCATCGCGGTGCGGCATGCGCTGCCGGGCGTGGGCCAGCACCTGCACGACCATGTGGACGTGGTTGCGGTCGTTGATGCGCCAAAGATCAAGGATCTGTTCGGCCTGTCGCTGGTGGGCGCCTGGCGCACGCTGCAGGCGATCGGCGAGTGGCGCCGCCAGCGCAGCGGGCCGCTGACCACCAACTATGCCGAGTGCGGCGCGTTCCTCAAGAGTCGGCCCGACCTCGATCGACCCGATCTGCAGCTGCATTTCGTCGTCGGCAAGCTGGTCGACCATGGCCGCAAGACAGTGTTCGGCCACGGCTACTCCTGCCATGTCTGCCTGCTGCAGCCACGCAGCCGCGGCAGCCTGCAGCTGGCCAGCGGCGACCCGCAGGCGGCCCCCCTGATCGACCCCAACTTCCTGAGCGATGCCGACGACCTGGCGCGCATGGTGCGGGGCTTCAAGCTGATGCGCAACCTGCTGTCGCAACCCGCTCTGGCGGCCTTGGGCGGGCGCGAACTCGCCAGTTCGGCCGGAGCGCGGAGTGATGCCGACATCGCGCAGTTCATCCGCCAGTACGCAGACACCATCTATCACCCGGTGGGCACCTGCCGCATGGGCAGCGGACCCATGGACGTGGTCGACGCCGAGCTTCGGGTGCACGGGCTGCATGGCCTGCGGGTCGTGGACGCCTCGATCATGCCCAGCATCGTCAGCGGCAACACCAACGCACCGGTGATCGCCATTGCCGAGAAAGCGGCCGACCTGATCAAGGCGGCAGCCCGGGCGGCGTGACACCCCAGCCACGCTGGGGATAATCAGGGCTGCCTGCCCGCTCGGGCGGGCCGATCCGCATGCTGCCGCCGACCCCGAACGAGCCTCTGCCCGCCGGCGCCGCGGCCGGGCCCTTGAACCCCCGGCTGAAAGCCAAGGTGCTCAGCACCCAGGCTTCGCTGGTGTTCGAGCGTGCGCGCCTGTCCAACCTGCTCGGCATCCCGTTCGGTCTGCTGATCTGCTGGGTGCTGTGGGGACAGGTGGCCAGGGCCATGCTCGTCGCCTGGTTCGGCGCCAAGCTCGCAGTATGTCTGTGGCGCGTGGCCATCGACCTCGCCCACCGGCGGGCCGATCGCAGCGAAGCCGGCCGATGGCTCTGGCACTACCAGGTCGCCCATGTTGCCGATGGCCTGGTCTATGGCGCCATCAGCACCTGGCTGGTGCCGGACCCCGGCAGTCCGCTGGGCATCCTGATGGCGGCCACGGTCGTCGGCACGGCATCGGTCGGGTTCGTCGTGCTGTCGCACCACTACGCCACCTTGCTGTGCTTCGTGCTGCCGCTGCTGCTGCCGACGGCTGCGTGGCAGCTGTGGATCGGCACCGACATCAGCCTGTTCGCCGGCATCGGGACGGCCACCTTCGTGCTGCTGATCCTGATCGACGGCTGGCGCGCGTCCAGCCACACCGAAGCCACGCTACGCCTGCGCTACCGCATGGACGAACTGGCCAACCAGCGCCGGCAGGCGATGGAGCTCGCGCAGCAGCACAGCGCGGTGAAGAGCCGCTTCCTCGCGACGATGAGCCACGAGATGCGCACGCCGCTGCACGGGATGCTTGGCATCGCGCAACAGCTGCGCAACGGCCCCCTCGATGCGACCACCGTCGCGCGGCAGGTCGACACCATCGAGCAGGCCGGCGAGCACCTGCTGTCGCTCATCAACGACGTGCTGGATTTCTCCAAGCTCGAAAGCGGCAGCCTGCAGGTCAACAGCGCGCCATTCGACCTGGCCGCGCTGGCGGCGGAGGTGGCCGAGTGGACGCGTCTTTCGGCAGTCAGCAAGGGCCTGCGCTTCCAGCTCGATGCGGCACTGCCGTCGCCTTGCTGGGTACGCGGCGACATGGCCCGCCTGCGCCAGGTGCTGATGAACCTGTGCGGCAATGCGCTGAAGTTCACCGATGCCGGCGGCATCCACCTGCGGCTCGAACGCGAACGCGGCGGCCGTACCGTCGCGACCGTCATCGACACCGGTTGCGGCTTTGCGCCGGAGAACGCCGAGCGCCTGTTCGAGGCCTTCCACCAGGAGGACACCTCCAACATGCGGCGCCACGGCGGTGCCGGGCTGGGCCTGGCCATCTCGCGCGAACTGGCGCGGCTGATGGGCGGCGACCTGCAGGCGGAGGGCCGGCCGGGCGAAGGCGCGCGCTTCACGCTGAGCGTGCTGGTACCCGACGCTGCGCCGCCCGTGGTGGCCAGCCCGAGCCGCCCGCCCATGCTGCGCGGCCGCGTGCTGGTGGTGGAGGACAACCCGATCAACGCGATGGTGGCCGAGGCCATGCTGCAGCGCGCCGGCGTGAGCGTTGACATGGTCAGCGATGGCGAGCAGGCCGTGCGGCGCACGGCGGCCGAGCGCTTCGACGTCGTGCTGATGGATTGCCAGATGCCGGTGCTCGACGGCATCGAGGCCACGCGCCAGATCCGCCTGCGCGAGGCCGGCAGCGGCGGGCTGCCGCTGCCGATAGTCGGCCTCACCGCCAACGCCACCGAGGAAGACCGCAAGGCCTGTCTGGCCGCCGGCATGGACGACTACCTGTCCAAGCCTTTTCGCGAGCACCAGCTGCATGGCGTGCTCGCGCGCTACCTCGAAGCCGCCTCCTAACGCTATATCGGCGCGTCCAGTCCGCGCCCCTGCAGCACCGGCACCTGCCTCAGGCGCTCGGCCGCAAAGCCGACGAAGCTGCGCACCTTGGCCGCGGCCGTGCGACCTGCCGGGTACACCAGGTGCACCGGCACCGGCGCGGGTTCGTGATCCTGCAGCACGATGCGCAGGCGGCCATCCTGCACCTCGTCGGTCACCTGGTAGGCCAACGCGCGCGCCAGGCCATGACCGGCACAGGCCGCGGCCACCCGCACCTCGTTGGCATTGACCACCAGCCGTTCGATGGGTTGGCCCGGCTCGCGGGGATTGCCGAATACCCACGGCGCGCTCGAGTGGCCGTCGAAGCTGAAGCCAATGGCGCGGTGCTGCGCCAGGTCAGTGGGTGTTCGGGGCTCACCGTGCTGGGCCAGGTAGCCCGGCGAGGCCACGACCACGCGGCGCAGCGCCCCGACGGGGATGGCCGTGAGGCTGGAGTCCGGCAGGTGGGCGATGCGGACCGCGACGTCGTAGCCCTCGTCGATCAGGTGCACGACCCGGTCGGCAAAGAACGCGCGGGCGCCCAGTTGCGGATGCTGCGTCAGGAAGTCCAGCAGCACCGGCGCCACGTGGCGGCGGCCGAACAACGCCGGCGCGGTGACGGCCAGCGTGCCGCGCGGCTCGTCGCGGACACCCGCCACGGCGGCCTCGGCCGCGTCGAGATCGCCCAGGATGCGGCGGCAATCGGCCAGGAAGGAGGCGCCGGCCTCCGTGAGCCGCAGGCTGCGCGTGGTTCGGTGCAGCAGCGGTGTGCCCAGACGCAGTTCCAAGGCGCTGATCGCACGGGTGACCGCAGGCGCCGAACTGCCACGCTGGCGCGCCGCCTTGGCAAAGCCACCGGCATCGGCGACGGCGACGAAGGTGCGCAGCGAATCCAGGTGATCCATCGCGGCTCGGGGCTCCAGTATTGCGTCTGTAGGAATTCTCTTCTGTATTCAGCGCAGATTCCAACCGCCGGACGAAATGAATACGCTGTCGACACAGTCACAACCCGCCGGAGTCCGACCCATGAGCCAGCCCGCTCACCCGATCACGCTCTACCGCTTTGCGCTGTCAGGCCATGCCCATCGCGCCCAGTTGATGCTCTCGCTGCTGGGCTTGCCGTTCCGGATGGTCGATGTCGACCTGCGCCGAGGCGAGCACCAGACGCCCGAATTCCTGGCGCGCAACCTGTTCGGCCAGGTGCCGGTGATCGAGGATGGCGACTTCACGCTGGCCGACAGCAATGCGATCCTGGTGTACCTGGCGCAGCGCTACGACAGGGACCGCCGCTGGCTGCCCGCCGACCTGCAGGTGCAAGCAGAAGTGCAGCGTTGGCTCGGGGTGGCTGCCGGCCCCCTGGTGCGTGGCCCGGCGGTGGCGCGCTGGGCGCGTGTCTCGGGCCAGGGCGACGGCAGCGCGCAGCACGCCATGAGCCACCAGTTGTTCGGCCGTGTCGAGCAGCACCTGCAGGCGCGCGACTGGCTGGTGGCCGGCCAGCCGACGATCGCCGATGTGGCGATGTACAGCTACACCGCGCACGCCCCGGAAGGCGGCATCTCGCTCGAGCCCTACCCCCGCCTGCGCGCCTGGTTGGCCCGCATCGAGGCGCTGCCGGGCTTCGTGCCGATGGTGGCCACACCGACCCACGCCGCGGGCGCGCCGTGAACGCAGACGCCCCGTTCCATGCTGGCGAGGTCGCGCTGCAGAAGCGCCTCGGCCTCGACGGGCGCCTCGCCGCGATCGGCCGCACGGTCATCCGCGACCACATGCCCGAGCAGCACCGTGAGCTGTTCGAGAAGCTGCCGACGCTGCTCGTCGGCGCAATCGATGCCGACGGGCAACCCTGGGCGACGATGCTCAGTGGCCCACCCGGTTTCACAAGCACGCCGGATGCGCGTACTTTGCGTGTTGGCGCTCTGCCGGGAACGGAGGACCCGGCGGCATCGCTGCTGCGCGAGGGCGCGCCGGTCGGCCTGCTCGGCCTGGAGCCGCATACGCGTCGGCGCAACCGCATGAACGGGCGCATCGCGCACCGCGACGACCTGGGCTTCGAGGTCCACGTGCTGCAAAGTTTCGGCAACTGCCCCAAGTACATCCAGGCGAGAGAGCCCGAGGTCGTGCCGCAGCGCCAAGCTGCACCCGCTGTTGCCGAATCAGCCCGCCTGAGCCCGGCCGCGCGGCAGCTGATCGCCCGCGCCGACACGCTGTTCATCGCCAGCGCCAGCGGCCCGGCCGTCGGCACCGGCCGCGCCGAGGGCGTGGATGTCTCGCACCGCGGCGGTCTGCCCGGCTTCGTGCAGATCGTCGAGGACGAGGCCGCCACGCGCCTGGTGGTGCCCGACTACCAGGGCAACTTCATGTTCAACACGCTGGGCAACCTGCAGCAGTGGCCGCTGGCCGGCCTGCTGTTCGTCGACCCGGACAGCGGCGACATGCTGCAGCTCGCCGTGCGCACCGAGCTGCAGCACGAAGGCGACGCACTGCGCGGCTTCGCAGGTGCGCAGCGGCTCTTGCATGCTCGGGTGATCGGTGGCGTCTGGCGCGCCGCCGCGCTGCCTTTGCGCTGGAGCGCAGCGCAGTTCGCCCCTCAATTCGCGGGTTTTGCAGCAGCCTGACTGGCGCGCGCAACTCGACCTGTGCCACAATGCGGGTTAACGCTGATCGGGCAGCCTGCCTGATCAGCGTTGTTCGTTCATCCCCTCTGACCCTCATCGAGCCGGGCCCTGCCAAGTGCAGGGAACATCTGCCGAGTCTCGACGTCCTGGTTGGCGGCGATGCCGTCGCCCCAGTTGTTCGGGCCTGCCGGTGCCTTTGTCGCACCGCATCCGTTTCCCTTGGCGACCTCACCTGCGGCACTGCCGGTTCCGGCCGTGGTGTCGTGGCCTTGCCCTGTCGCGGCCTTCGGTGCCGCCATGGGCCGGGCTTGCTCGATGAAAGTAGTCCATGAGTTTCGATCTGCATGACACGGCCCTTGAAGAGGCCGACATCCCCATGGCCGATGCCCCGAGCGGCGGCCCCTCGTTCGACGAACTCGGCCTCGCGCCCGAGATCCTGAAGGCCATTGCCCACGCCGGCTACCCCAGCCCGAGCGATGTGCAGGCCCTGGCGGTGCCGCCCGGCCTGAGCGGCCAGGACTTGCTGGTTTCGGCCAAGACCGGCAGCGGCAAGACCGCCGCCTTCGTCTGGCCGGCGCTGCAGCGCATCCTCGACGCGCGTCGCGACCCGGCCAAGCGCCGCGCCAAGGGCACGCCGCAGGGTCCGCGCGTGCTGGTGCTGGCCCCGACGCGGGAACTGGCGATGCAGGTGTCGCGCGCGGCCATGCAGTATGGCCATGGCGTCCAGGGCCTGCGCATCGCGCACGTCGTCGGCGGCGTGCCCTACCAGGCACAGCTGAAGGCGCTGCGCGGCCCGCTGGACATGCTGATCGCCACGCCCGGCCGGCTGATCGACCTGATGAACTCCGGCGCCGCCGTGATGGGCCAGGTCGAGATGCTGGTGCTCGACGAGGCCGACCGCATGCTGGACATGGGCTTCATCGACGACATCACCACCATCGCCCAGGCACTGCCGGCGGAACGCCAGACGCTGATGTTCAGCGCCACCTTTGCCGGCTCGGTCGGCGGCCTGGCGCGCCAGCTGACGCGCGAGCCGCAGCGCATCAACGTCGCGTCGCACACCGACACCCACGCGCAGATCGAGCAGCGCCTGCATTGGGCCGACAACCCCGAGCACAAGCATGCACTGCTGGAAACGCTGCTGGCCGACCGCGGCCTCGAGCAGGCGGTCGTGTTCACCGCCACGCAGCGTGATGCTGACGCACTGGCCTGGCGCCTGGGCGAGATCGGCCACTCCGTCGCCGCCCTGCACGGCGGCATGCCGCAAGGCCGCCGCAACCGCGTGCTGCAGGGCCTGCGCCAGCGGCAGCTGCGCGTGCTGGTGGCCACCGATGTGGCCGCGCGCGGCATCGACGTGCCGACCATCACGCACGTCATCAACTTCGGCTTGCCGATGAAGGCCGAGGACTACGTGCACCGCATCGGCCGCACCGGCCGTGCCGGTCGCACCGGGCTGGCGATCACGCTGGCCGAGCGCCGCGACGTCGGCCAGATCCGCCGCATCGAGCGCTTCACGACCCAGCGCATCCAGACCGGCGTGGTGGCGGGCCTCGAGCCCAAGCTGCCGCCGCCGTCGGACAAGCCGACCGGAGAACGTCGCCCCGGCGGCCGCCCTGGCGCTCGTCCGGGTGGCCGTTCGGACAGCCGGTTTGGCGCCGGCAACGGCGAAGGCTATGGCCGCCAACCGGGCTTCGGCGAGCCGGGCAAGCGCCGCGGCCCCGGCGGCTTCGGGGGTGGCGGACAAGGCAAGCCAGGCGGCCCCCGCCGCGGCGGCTTCAGCCGCTGATCGGCGCCAGGCTGCCAGCCGCCTGGCCTGCTAACACCCCAATTGCGCGGCCTGCAGCGGCACGCTGGTGGCGGCATCGGTCACCACCAGCAGCAGCCGCGTGGCGCGCCCCCCCTCGCCCAGACGCGGCGCGTCCAGCCGCCAGCGCAGCGGGCCCACCGCCCACGCGGGCTGTTGCCCAAAACCGCGCACCACGTGGTCATGCTGCAGCGTGACGCCGGCGTTCTCGCCGGCCTTCACGGCCGAGACATGGCCATCCTCGAGCTGCGCCCACCAGGCGGCCAGCCGCGCCGGTGCACCGGCCATCGGCGTCACCTGCACCGCCACGTGCTGTGCATCCTCGCGCTGCAGGCGGATCTGCACCAGCGCCGGCCCGCCCGCCGCCGGCAGGCTGGGCCAGCGCCGCCAGTCGCGACCATTCACCAGGACCTGCGGGGTGTAGCTGAAGCCGACGCCCGTCGAGGCTTGCAGCTGCGATTGCCGCTGGGTGAACAGCGGACTGCCGAAGCGGTCCTTCCAGCCCAGCCGGTCCCAGTAGTCGACATGGAAGGCCGCGGCCAGCACCTCGGGTCGGTCTTTCAGCGTCGACAGCCAGCGGTCCGCCGGGGGGCACGAGTTGCATCCCTCCGACGTGTAGAGCTCGACCAGCAGCGCCTGCCGCGGGCCTGATACCGCTTCGCAGCGCTGCCCCTCGGCCGCGCTCACGGTCGCCATCGACATCGCTATCGGAATGCCGGCCCAGGCCAGCCATCGGCAGAGTTTCATAGGCCTTCGTCGTGCAGAACGCCGCCGGCTTACAGCCGCACAATGCCGGGCACGATGAATGTCCTGCCGCTGCGGCTGCTGCCCGGAGAAGACCTGCGCCTGGCCCTGGTGCCGCGCCTGCCGGCCGATGCTCCACCGGCCGCCTTTGTGCTGGCCGGCATCGGCAGCCTGTCAGCGCTGCGCCTGCGGCTGGCCGGGGCCGATACGGCAATCGAGTACGACGGCGATTTCGAACTGCTGAGCTTGAGCGGCAGCGTCTCGGCCGACGGTGCCCACCTGCACGCCAGCGTGGCCGATGCGCAAGGACGCGTCCTGGGCGGCCATGTGCTGGCCGGCTGCACGGTGCGCACCACCGCCGAAGTACTGCTCGCCACCCTCCCGGGCTGGCGCTTCAGCCGCGCCATCGACCCCGCCACCGGCCATGCCGAGCTGCACATCGAACGCGAGCCCGGCCCGGGCCGCTGAAGCCCCGGCGCCACGCGGTGCCGCCGGACAGGCTATCCTTGCCGCCCTTTCGAAAGACCCGCGCGCGCCGCATGGCCGGCATCCACATCACCGACATCGAATCGGCCATCAACTGGTGGCGCGAACGTTCGCCCTCGCCGGACGGCATCACGGCGTGCCCCGAGGTGCGTGCGCTGGCCGAGGTGTACGCGCTGATGGTGTACTACCGCGAGCCGCTGGCCGACGAGCGATCGATGCCCGCGCGGGCCCGCGACGCCTGGCTGACCTGGTACGCGCACACACCTGACGCCCCTTGCATCGCGATCTGCTCGACGGCCCAGGGCGACGCGGTGTGCAAGGGCTGCGGCCGCACCGAGCACGAGGTGCAGCACTGGCCCCAGATGAGCCCGGCGGAAAAGCGCCTGGTATGGCGCCGGATCACGATGGAGAACACCGCCTGGCGCTTCAACCGCTATGCCGAGCGGGCCCGCTTCGCGCGCGGCGTCGACCATCCGCCGGCCGACAGCCTGGCCAGCGCCGCCGAGCCGGCGCCGACCAAGCCGGCCCGATGAAACCGCGCGGCTTCTCCTCCAGCGTGCGCCGCATCGCGCCGCTGGCCTGGCCGGTGTTCATCGGCCAGCTCGCGGTGCTGGGCTTCTCGACCGTCGACACCGTGCTGGTGGCGCGCCATTCGGCCACCGACCTGGCCGCGCTGGCGGTGGGCTCGGCTGCCTTCGTCACCGTGTTCATCGGGCTGATGGGCGTGGTGCTGGCCGTCGGACCCATCGTCGGCCAGCTGTACGGCGCCCGGCGCTTTGCCGAAGCCGGGCACCAGCTGCACCAGGCGATCTGGCTGGCCGCCGGGCTCGCCTTGCTGGGCAGCCTGGTGCTGGCCTTCCCGGCGCCGTTCCTCGCCCTCTCGAAGGCGACGCCGGAAGTAGCGTCCAAAATACGCGGCTACCTGCTGGCGCTGGCCTTCTCGCTGCCCGCCTCGCTGCTGTTCACCGCCTACCGCGGCTTCAATGTCGCCGTGTCGCGGCCCAAGGCGGTGATGGCGCTGCAGCTCGGCGGCCTGGCCTTGAAGGTGCCGCTGTCGATCATGCTGATCGCCGGCGTTCCGGCCTGGGGCCTGCCGGCCCTCGGCGTGGAGGGTGGCGGCATTGCGACGCTGATTGCCATGTGGCTGCAGGTGCTGGCCGCCTGGACCGTGCTGCGGCGCGACCCGTTCTATCGCCGCTTCGAGATCGGCGGCCATGGCCTGCAGCCGCCGCACTGGCCCTCGCTCAAGGCGCTGCTGCGCCTGGGCGTACCGATGGGCCTGGCCATCCTGATCGAGGTCACCGGCTTCGCCTTCATGGCGATCTTCATCGCACGGCTGGGCGAGGTTCCGGTGGCAGGCCACCAGATTGCCGCCAACCTGGTGGCACTGCTGTTCATGATGCCGCTGGGGCTGTCGAACGCCACCAGCACGCTGGTGGCCCAGCGCATCGGCGCGGACGACCTGCGCGACGCGCGACGCCTGGGCTGGCATGGCCTGCAGCTGACACTGGCAGTGGCGCTGGTGATGGGCGGCACGGTGTTCCTGCTGCGCGCCTCGGTGGTCCGGCTGTACACGGACAACGCCGCGGTGGTCGCGGCCGCGCTGCCGCTGGTGGCCTGGGTGGCGCTGTTCCATGCCGCCGATGCGGTGCAGACGGTGGCGGCCTTCGTGCTGCGCGCCTGGCGCATCGCCACCGTTCCGCTGGTGATCTACGCCGTGGCGCTGTGGGGTGTCGGCCTGGCCGGCGGCTATGTGCTGGCCTTCGACAGCTGGCATCTCGCGCCGGCCGCCTGGCAGGGCGCGCGCGGCTTCTGGATCGCCGCCACCGCGGGCCTGGCACTGGCTGCGGTAGCGCTGGCCGCCTTCCTGCTGTGGATGCTGAAGCAGCAGCAGCGCCGTCATCCGGGGCCCTCGGGCCGCGCGGGCCCGATGCCGCTCTAGCGACCCATCACCCGCTGCTCCAGCGCCGTGAAACGCGCGTCACCGGCCAGCGCGACGAAGCAGGGATCGACCGGCAGGCAGATGGCGTTCGGGTCGCGATCGTCCACCGCGCGCGCCAGCAGTGTCAGCGCTTCGTCGGTCTCGCCCAGCCGCACGGCCACCATCGCCAGCTGGTACGGCGAGGGGTAGTGCCCGGCCCAGCGATGGCGCAGTTCCGCGACGCAGGCCCGGGCTTCGTCGCCCCGGCCCAGCAGCGCCAGCGCCTGGGCCACACCGGCCCATCCGATGCTCAGCCGCGGGTGCAACTGCTGCACGCGTCGATAGCGCGCCAATGACGCGTCCAGATCGCCGCGCAGCAGCTCGACATTGGCCAGCAGCGACAGTCCCAGCACGTTTTCCGCGCTCATGTCCAGCAGCGCCCGCAGCGTGGCCTCGGCGGCCGACCAATCCTGCCGATAGAGGTGCAGCAGGGCCTCGTGCGCGCGCAGGCCCAGGTGCAGCGGGTCCAGGCGGCGCGCATGGGCCAGCTCGGCTTCCGCTGCATCGAACTCGCGGCGCATCATCAGCGCGAAGGCATGGGCATGTCGCACGTAGGCCGAATCCGGCGCGCGCTGCAGCGCCCGGGAGAACAGGCTGGCGGACAGCGCCCAGTCGAAGTTGAAGCGCTGCTCCAGCTGCGCGCACAGCACCAGCGCCTCGGCGTGCTCCGGGTCCAGCTTCAGAGCGGCATGCGCCGCGGCCAGCGCATGGTCCACGCCGGGCTGCGGCGGCTCGATGTTGGTGGCCACCAGCTGCACCCATGCGCGCGCGATGCCGGCCTGGGCCGCCGCCAGGTCCGGTGCCGCACGGGCCGCCCCTTCGAATCGCTCGAGTGCCTTGCGGTGGCCTTCTTCATGGCCCTGGCGCAGGAAGTACAGGCCCCGCTCGATCAACTCGGCTGCCTGCGCCTGGGCGTCGCGGCGCAGGCGCTGCCGCACATAGCGCGGCTGGTAGCTGCCCTTGGGCAGCTCGATGCGCAGTTCGGCCTCCCGTCCTTCGGCCTCGTAGTGGCGCTGCAGGCGTTGCCGCAAGCGCCGCGCTTCGACGCGCACGATGCTGTCCAGCGCGGGGTCGAAACTCGCAGCCGGGCGCTGGAACACATCGATGCCCAGCACGCTTTCCTTCAGGCGCGCCAGGTCGCCGGCCAGACTGTGCTCGACCAGGTAGCGCAGCAGGCGCTGGTGTGCGGCCGCCGCCGCAAAGCTGGTCGATGCCAGCACGCGCGCCAGCTCCGCCTGCACCACGGCGGGTGGCAGGTCGGCTCCGATCGGCGTGGCAGCGTCTGGCAGGCGATCCATGGGCGAGTGGTCGCAGTGTGCGCCGGAAGCCGCCGGCGCGTCATCCCCTCGGGATTGGGGCTGGCGCCTGGCGAGTCCTCAGGTGGCCGGCAGGCGCAGCACGAAGCAGCTGCCGCCGCCCGGCCGGGCCTCGCAGCGCACGCTGCCGCGGTGGTGCTCGGCGATCTGCCTCACCAGGCTCAGGCCAAGGCCGACGCCGCCTTCGCGTTCGGCGTGCCCCGGCAAACGGAAGAAGGGCTCGAAGATGCGCTCGCGGAAGGGCTCCGGCACGCCGGGGCCGCGGTCGCTGATGCGCACTTCAACCTCGCGGCCTTCGCGCTTGAGTTCCGCACTGACCTCGCTGCCGCCGTAGCGCCGGGCGTTCTCGAGCAGGTTGCGCAGGGCGCGCCGCAGCAACCGCTCGCTGCCCTTGAGCATCACCGGGTCGCCACCGGCCTGCGCGCCGACGCGTGCGGCCTCCTCGGCGGCCACCACCAGCAAGTCGACCGAATCGTCATGCGGCGCCTGCGGCGTGGCATCGAGGCGGCTGGCCAGCAGCACTTCCTCGACCAGGGCATCGAGCTCGGCGACGTTGGCATCGATCTCCTGGCGCAGTTTCGGGCGCTGGTTTTCGCTGGCGTCGCCATACAGCGCCACCGCCATCTTCAGGCGCGCCAGCGGCGAGCGCAGCTCGTGGCTGGCATTGGCCAGCAGGCTCTGGTGCGAACGCACCAGCGTCTCGATGCGCTCCGCCGCCCGGTTGAAGGTGACCGCCACCGCAGCCACTTCGTCGGTGCCGCCTTCCTCCACCCGCTGGCCGAGCTTGCCGGCGCCGAAGGCCTCGACCCCGGCCTTCAGGGCCTCCAGCCGCCGGGTCAGCCGGCGCACCACCGGGTAGGCGCCGGCGGCCACCGCCAGGAACAGCAGGCCCAGCAGCAGCACCGGCCCCAGGCCGGAGGGCAGGCCCAGGCTCAGCTGCGGGAGCATCGACACGCGGGCGCCCGGCGCCGGCAAGCGCAGCGCGCCGGGCAGCGAGCCGTCCACCCGCGGTCCGTCGGCGCGCGCGGCGCCGTCACGTCGCGGCAGCGCGTCCGGCGGCGGTGGCGCATCCTGTCCCACGGCATCGCCCAGCAGGGTCGGCCGGCGGAACACCCGACGCGCCATCCACAAGGTGCGGCCGTCATCGAGCCTGACCGACACCGGCGGCGGCCCGCCTTCGAGCTCGCGCCGCAGGAAGCTTTCAGAGGCGGCGATGCGCCGGCCGTGCGTGTCGTCCATCGCCATGGGCATGCGCAGGCGGAACGACCATTCGCGCAGCGCCTCGGCCTGCTCCTGCGGCGGTGCGTCGGGGCCGGGCAGCGAGCGCTGCACCAGTTCGGCCCAGGCAGTGGCCCGCTCTGCGGCGACGGTTTCGAAGCGCGCCCGCTCCTGCTCGATCTGCCGCTGCCAGACCCAGCCCGAGACCAGGGCGAACAGCGCCAGCGCGGCCACCACCGTGAGCCAGATGCGCAGGTAGAGCGATCTCATGCGCGTTCACCCTGGCGCGGTGGCCGGCCCGGCCGGCTCACTCGTCGGCGTCCTGCTTGCGGGCAAAGACATAGCCCGAGCCACGCACCGTCAGCACCCGCTTCGGGCACTTCGGATCGTCCTCGATGCAGGCCCGGATGCGCGAGACATGCACGTCGATGCTGCGGTCGAAGGCCTCCATCGGGTGCCCCTTCAGCGCGTCCATGATCTGGTCGCGCGAGAGCACACGCCCGGCACTCTGCGCCAGCACCACCAGCAGGTCGAACTGGTGGCCGGTGAGATCGCAGGCCTTGCCGTCGATGCGCGCCTGGCGGGCGCCGAGGTCGATCTCCAGCCGGCCGAAGCGCAGCACGTCGTTGCTGCCCAGGTCGGGCTCGGCGCGCCGCAGCAGCGCCTTGACCCGGGCCAGCAGCTCGCGCGGCTCGAAGGGCTTGGGCAGGTAATCGTCGGCGCCGAGCTCCAGGCCCACCACCCGGTCCAGCGGTTCGCCGCGGGCGGTGAGCATCAGCAGCGGCAGGCGCTTCAGGCGTGCATCGGCGCGCAGTTCGCGCGTCAGGTCCAGGCCATCGCCATCGGGCAGCATCAGGTCGAGCACCAGCGCGTCGTAGCCGCCGCTGCGCAAGCGCTCGCGGCCCGCCGACAGCGAGCCGGCCGCGTCCACCTCGTAGCCGTTGCCGCGCAGGTAGTCACCGATCATCGCGGTCAGGCGGGAGTCGTCGTCAATCAGCAGCAGTCTTGAGTTCATTGCCACACCTTCGCGGGTCGTGCCTTCCGGGTCGAAGATAGCCCAAAACGAAAAACGCCCCGGCGCACATGGCGCCGGAGCGAACACCTTCCGAACAAGCAATCAATCGGCAAGCGCGCCCTCAGTGCCTGGCCGCGCCGTCGAGCGTGGCGCGCTCGCGCATGTGGCGCATCATCATGTCGCGCTGCTTGCCGACCTTGTCGGCCAGCTGCTGGCGCTGCTCGGGCGTCAGCACCGCGGAGGCGTCGATCATCGCCTGCAGCATGCGCTTGCTGTCGGCCTCGCGCACCGCCGACATCTTCGCGCGCACCGCTTCGGCTGCACGCGCATCCACCACCGGCGCAGTGAACACCGCGAGCATCTGCGCGCGCAGATCGCCCGCCGCCTCGTGGCTCTTGCGGATGTCGTCATGCGCGGCCTGCATGATGGTCTTGATCTGGGCCTGCTGGTCGGCGCTGGCGCCGATGGCCTGCAGCAGCCGGCCGGACATCATGCCGTGTCCGCCCGGTCCACCCATCCCGCCGGCCATGGGACCGGCACCGGGACCGCCTGGCATCGCCTGTGCCACCTGGCCGACCGTGCCGACCACGGCCACCAGCAAGGCCGCACCCAACATGCGCCAGGCACCGCGGCTTGTCTTCGAACTCGTCATCGTCATCACCTCATTGCGTCGATCTTCGACCAGAGGAATTCTGCGAGGGCGCCTTGTCGGTGCGCCGAAGGGGCGGTAAAGATCGGTAAAGCGATCGGCCGTTCCTCCCCTCGGGCTGCCGGCCGTGCGGGGTAAATCCGCATACGGCCAGATGATCAAAGTGTATACAGTTTGAGCATGGTCGCCGCGGGCTCCGAAGCGCTGCCCGGCGCTTCAACCACCGGCATCGGCGGGCCGCGACCTTGGGCTCCCCACAGTGCCCGCTGTGGTGGGGGGATGGCCGATCTCGGCCGATCTGAGCCATGCGGAGCTGCCATGTCCTCCTCCCCCCGAAGCGTCCACCCGGTGGACGAAATCCTGCCCGCCGGCCGGCTTGCGGCCCTCGGCCTGCAGCATGTGCTGGTCATGTATGCCGGCGCGGTGGCCGTGCCGTTGATCGTCGGCCGCGCACTGAAACTCACTCCCGAGCAGGTGGCCCTGCTGATCTCGGCCGATCTGTTCGCCTGCGGGCTGGTGACGCTGATCCAGTCGCTGGGGGTCACCCGCTGGTTCGGCGTCCGCCTGCCGGTGATGATGGGCGTCACCTTCGCCGCCGTCGGTCCGATGGTGGCCTTTGCCAACGCGACGCCGGGTGTCGAGGGCGCGCGGGCGATCTTCGGCGCGATCATCGGCGCCGGCCTGGTCTCGATGCTGATCGCCCCGCTGATCGGCCGCCTGCTGCGCTTCTTCCCGCCGGTGGTCACCGGCACGATCATCACGATCATCGGCGTGAGCCTGATGCGCGTGGGCGTCGGCTGGGCCATGGGCGGGCCGGCGCCGCTGGCGCAGAACGTCGACGTGCCCAGGCTCGCGGCGATGGTCGATGCCGCCCGCGCCGCGGCGGCTGCGGCGAGTGCGCCGCTCGCCAAGCTGCCAGGCCCGGTGCCGATGCTGGACAACCCGGGCTACGGCGCGCTGGACAACCTGGCCATCGCCGCCGCGGTGCTGGTGTTGATCCTGCTGCTGGTGAAGTACGGCCGCGGCTTCATCGCCAACATCTCGGTGCTGCTGGGCATCGTCGGCGGCTGCGTGCTGGCCGCCAGCCTGGGCAAGATGCACTTCGACAAGGTGGCCCAGGCGCACTGGTTCGACATCGTCACGCCCTTCGCCTTCGGCATGCCGACCTTCGACGGCGTGATGATCGCGACCATGGTGCTGGTGATGGTCGTGGTGATGATCGAATCGACCGGCATGTTCCTCGCGCTGGCCGAGATCACCGGCAAGCCGATCGATGCTGCCGGCCTGAGCGCCGGCCTGCGCACCGATGGCCTGGGCACCTTGATCGGCGGCATCTTCAACACCTTCCCGTACACCAGCTTCTCGCAGAACGTCGGGCTGGTGGGTGTGACGGGCGTCCGCAGCCGCTACGTGTGCGTGGCCGGCGCGCTGATCATGATCGTGCTCGGCATGCTGCCGAAGATGGCCGCCTTCGTCGAAGCGATCCCGCCCTTCGTGCTGGGCGGCGCAGGCCTCGTGATGTTCGGCATGGTGGCCGCCACCGGCATCCGCATCCTGTCCGGCGTGGACTACCGCGGCAACCGGCACAACCTCTACATCGTGGCCCTGGCCATCGGCTTCGGGCTGATCCCGCTGGTGGCGCCGCGCTGGTCGCAGCAGATGCCGCATGCGCTGCACCCGCTGCTCGAGTCCGGCATCCTGCTGACCTCGATCGCCGCGGTGGCGCTGAACCTGTTCTTCAACGGGTCGCGTGACACACGGGCCGAGGCCATTGCCGCGGCCAAGGTGGCCGAGGCGCATTGACGATAGCAGCCGGGCCTCACGGCCCGGCTCCACCGCTCAGGGCGTGGTCTTGCGCACGCCGGCATCGGCCAGCGTCGGCGCGCTGCGCACCGGGGCGCCCCGGTACAGCGAAGGGCTCACCTCGCGCTGCGACAGACCGCTCTCGCCGGCCACCAGCAGGTCGCCGCTGCGGCGCGCCTCGGCGAACTCGGCCTTGACCTGCGCGCGCGTCTTGCCGGCATATTGCACCGCCGGCTGCACGAAGGCCGCGTCAGTGGTGCCGGCCTCGCCGGCCGCCACCAGCGTGTGGTTGCGCAGCGCACGCAGCGTCTCGGTCCTCACTTCGGCGCGCGACAGCGCGACGCCGCCCGCCGGCACCGGGGCCAGCAGTTCACCGGCCGGCGCGAGCTGACCGGCGCGCTGTGCGGCGGCCAGTTCGGCCTGCACCTGCGCACGGCTCACGCCTTCATCGGCGGCCTGGGCCTGCACCTGGAACAGCGCGGCAGCGGCCAGGGCCAGCACGGCAGCCGGTTGACGCATCGTGATTCGCTTCATGGTGTTCGCTCCTTTGATTGACAGGCCTCCACGATAGAAAGCCGGCCCCTGCAGCACGCTGTCGGCCGGATTACAAATCGGTCATGTGGTCATTCGCGGCCCCCTATCATTTCCGCCATGCGAGTGCTGATCGTCGAGGACGAACCGAAGACCGCGGCCTACATCCGCAAGGGGCTGATGGAGCAGGCCTTCGTCGTCGACGTGGCACACAACGGCATCGAGGGCCTGCACCTGGCCACCACCGGCAGCTACGACCTGGTGCTGCTGGACGTGATGCTGCCCGGCGCCGACGGCTGGAGCGTGCTGCGCTCGCTGCGCCAGCAGCGCGACACGCCGGTGTTCTTCATCAGCGCACGCGACGAAGTGGCCGACCGTGTCAAGGGCCTCGAGCTCGGTGCCGACGACTACCTCGTCAAGCCCTTCGCATTCTCCGAACTGCTGGCGCGCATCCGCACCATCCTGCGCCGCGGCGCCGCACGCGCCGATCCGATGTTGGAGCTGGCCGACCTGCGCATCGACGTCGCGCGGCGGCGTGTCACCCGTGGCGGCCAGCGCATCGAGCTCACGGCCAAGGAGTACGCGCTGCTCGACTACTTCATGCGCCATGCCGGCGAGGTGGTGTCGCGCACATTGATCGCCGAGCACGTGTGGGACATGCACTTCGACAGCGACACCAACGTGGTCGACGTCGCGGTGCGCCGCCTGCGCGCCAAGCTCGACGATCCGTTCGACGAGAAGCTGATCCACACCGTGCGCGGCGTGGGCTATGTGTTCGAGTCGCGCGACGAAGCCACCGCCAGCAGCCGCCCGGGGGCCGAATGGCGCTGAACGACTGGCTGGGCTTCGGCCGCTGGCTGCGCCGCGCCGGTGCCGCGCTGCGCGGCTCGATGACCGCGCAGATCGGCCTGTCGATCACGCTGATCTCGATGGTGCTCGTCGCTGGCTGCGGCTACACGGTGATGCGCATGACGCGCGATCAGCTGCGCGAAGGCGGCGAGGTGCTGATGCTGGGCAACCTCGCGTTCCTGTACCAGGACCTGGCGGCGGCGCAGTTCGATGCCGAACGGGTCGGCCCCAACCTCGTCAACCGCATCGAGACGCAGCTGGGCAACCTGCATGTCGCCCTGCTCGACGACCAGCGCCGGCTGATTGCCGCCTCCGGCTGGTTCGACGTGCCGCTCGCTTCGCTGCCGGTCACCGGCCTGGCGATGGACGAGGTGCCCCAGGGCATCACGCCCGAGAAGCTGCGCGCGCTGCACCAGCAGTACGGACCGCTCACCACCACGTGGGACAGCCCGGACGGCCGCATGTACCGGCTGCTGGTGGCACAGATCAACCTACCCGAGCGCCATGTGCGCGGCGACCGGCATTCGCTGCGCGTGGCCCTGGCGCTCGAGGTCACGCAGACCCGCGACATGGTCGTGCACGGCTGGAAGGTGTTCATCGGTGCGCTGCTCGCCAGCATCGTCGCCGCCGCGGTGCTGGGCATGCTGATCGCGCAGCGCATCGTCGTCGTCGCGCGCCGGCTCGGCACGGCGGCCAGTCGCATCAGCGCTAACGCACTTCATGAGCGGCTATCGCTGGCCGACGCGCCGCGCGAGTTGCAGGAATCCGGCCAGGCCTTCAACCGCATGCTCGATCGCCTGGAGAGTGCATTCAAGCGCCTGTCGGAGTTCTCGTCCGACCTGGCGCACGACCTGCGTACGCCGATCAACAACCTGATGGGCGAGGCCCAGGTCACGCTGGCCAAGCCGCGAACCGCGGCGGAGTACCGTGCGGTGCTCGAATCGGCCGTGGAAGACTACGAGCGCATCTCGCGCCTGATCGAGAACATGCTGTTCCTCGCCCGCGCCGAAGATGCACGGGCCTCGCTGCAGCGCGAGTGGATCGACCTGCGCATGGCGGCCGAGCGCGTGCGCGACTACTTCGAGCCGTTGGCCGAGGAACGCGAGGTGCGCCTGGGCTGCGAAATGTTCTGCGGCCCGAAGCGCCCGACCCGCGTCTGGGCCGACAAGACGCTGCTGATCCGCGCGATGGGCAACCTGCTGTCCAATGCGCTGCGCTACGCGCCCCCGGGCGGCGATGTCTGCGTGACCTCCACGGTCTACGACGATGGTGCCTGCCTGATCGAGGTCGCCAACGACGGCGCGCCGATCCCGCCGCAGGAACAGGCCCGCATCTTCGACCGCCTGTACCGCATCGACCCCTCGCGCGAAGGCTCGGCCACCGGCTCGGGCCTGGGGCTGTCGATCGTCAAGTCGATCATGGACCTGCATGGCGGCCGTGCCACCGTGACCAGCGGCGTCGGCCAGCGCACGGTGTTCGGGCTGTGGTTCCCCGGACCCCCGCCAGGGCTGCCCGCCAGCGCCGACGAGGTGGCGTCCGAGCGCCACCGCGAGCTCGCACAGACCATCGGGCTCTGATCCGCAGCCGCCTGCGCTGCGGCTTTCGCGACACACCCCATGGCGCTTTCGGGGGTGGCATGCGAGCACTGCCTCCGCGCTTGCGACAAGGCGCATGACGGCCTGCCGGGCGTTTCCTAACCTGCGTCCGTGCTTCTTCGGTGAAGCGCAGAGAGCTAGACAGAAACGACCCACTTTCCACAGGAAGATCATGAAGCACCTCGCAGCATTTGCCCTGCTCGCCGCCGCGGCCGCATCGGCCAGCGCCCAGTCCAACGTCACGCTGTTCGGCATCGTCGACGTCGGTGGCCGCTATGTGAAGAACGGCGACGGTACGACCCGGGCGCATGGTTGACAGATTTCTCTGGGCGCATGGTTGACAGAT
>CAZXLI010000026.1:0-39720 GCA_964641795.1 uncultured Bordetella sp.
GCTACTACCGCGCCGACGCCGGCACGATCGAGGTGCATGGCCAGCGCGTGGACATCGCCAATTCCCAGCAGGCCATCGGCCTGGGCATCGGCATGGTCCACCAGCACTTCATGCTGGTCGAGCCGCTCTCGGCGCTGGACAACATCATGCTCGGCGCCGAACCGGACTGGCGGCTGCAGCCCGCGCGCGCGGTGGTGCGCACGCGGCTCGAGCAGCTGATGGCCGACACCGGCCTGCAGGTGCGGCTGGACCGGCCGGTGGAAGACCTGCCGGTGGGCGAGCGCCAGCGGCTGGAGATCCTGAAGGCGCTGTACCGCGGCGCGCGCATCCTGATCCTCGACGAGCCCACCGCGGTGCTGACGCCACAGGAGACCGAGAGCCTGTTCGTCACCTTGCGCAAGCTGCGCGAGCAGGGCACGACCATCCTGCTGATCACGCACAAGCTCAAGGAGATCATGGCCTTGTGCGACGCGGTGACGGTGATGCGCGGCGGCCGCGTAGTGCTCGACTGCGGCATCGCCGACACCAGCCTGGACAAGCTGGCCGAGGCGATGGTGGGCCGGCGCGTGAACCTGGGCCGCGATGCCTCGGCGCAGCATGCCCGGGCGGGTGACGTGCTGCTGCAGACCGAAGGCTTGCGCTGGGCCGATGCGATGGGCATCCCGCGCCTGGCCGGGGTGTCGCTCACTTTGCGTGCTGGCGAGATCGTCGGCATCGCCGGCGTCTCGGGCAACGGCCAGAGCGAACTGCTCGAGGCGCTGTCGGGCATGCTGACGCCACAGGCCGGCCGCCTGCAGGTGGGCGACCAGCGCTTCGATGTCGACCATTGGCTCGACCCGGCGCGTGCCCGCGTGCTGGGCCTGGCCCATGTGCCCGAAGACCGCCACCGCTGCGGCCTGGTGCTGCCGTTCGCGGCCTGGGAATCGGCCATCCTCGGCCACCAGACCTTGAACCGTTTTTCCAGCGCCTGGGGCTGGATGAAGCAGGCCGTGATGCGGCGCGAGACGGCGGCGATGATGGAGCGGTACGACGTGCGGCCGCGCAACCCGCTGCTGCGCTCGTCCAAGTTCTCCGGCGGCAACCAGCAGAAGCTGGTGCTGGCGCGCGAGGCGATCGTCAACCCGAAGGTGCTGCTGGTCGGCCAGCCGACGCGCGGCGTCGACATCGGCGCGATCGAGTTCATCCACGGCCGGCTGCGGGCGATGCGCGATGCCGGCGGCGCGGTGCTGGTGGTGTCGTCCGAGCTCGACGAGATCCTGGCGCTGAGCGACCGCGTGCTGGTGATGGACCGCGGCCGCATTGCCGGCGAGCTGCCGATCGAGCAGTGCACCGAGTCGGCGCTGGGCTGCCTGATGGCCGGCGTCGACCCGGTCACGGGCGCGCCGATCGCCGCGGTGGCGGCGGGGGCTTGAGGCAATGGCCGCATCGCATCAACCCATCGACCTGCCGAAGTGGATCGACGTCGGCGTGCTGCCGCTGGTCAACCTGGCGATGGCGCTGCTCGTCGCCGGCCTCGTCGTCGCCGGCATCGGGCTCGACCCGGTGCAGGTGATCGCGCTGCTGGTCAAGGGCGCGTTCGGCAGCAAGGCCGGCTTGTCCTATACCGCGTATTACGCGACCACCTTCGTCTTCACCGGCCTGGCGGTGGCCGTGGCCTTCCACAGCGGGCTGTTCAACATCGGCGGCGAAGGCCAGGCGATGGTCGGCGGCCTGGGCTCGGCGCTGCTGGCGCTGTGGCTGTCCGACAAGCTGCCGGCGCCGTTGATGCTGCCGCTGATGATCGTCGGCGGCGCCGTCGCCGGCGCGGCCTGGGCCGCGGTGCCGGCGGCGCTGCAGGCCTGGCGCGGCAGTCACATCGTGATCACGACGATCATGTTCAACTTCATCGCCTCGGCGCTGCTGTCGTACCTGCTGGTCAATGTGCTGAAGGAGCCCGGCAACATGGCGGTGGAAAGCCGCGCGTTCGGCGATTCGGCGCACATGCCCGGCGTCAACGAGGCGCTGGGCTGGATCGGCATCGAATGGCCGAAGACGCCGCTGAACCTGTCGGTGCTGCTGGCCGTGGCCAGCGCCATCGGCGTGTGGCTGTTGCTGTGGAAATCGCGCACCGGCTACGAGCTGCGCGCGGTGGGCCATTCGCCCGATGCAGCGCACTACGCCGGCATCCGGCCCAAGCGGCAGATCATGCTGGCGATGGCGCTGTCGGGCGCGCTGGCAGGCCAGGTCGGCATCAACGAGCTGGCCGGCGTGCAGGGCCGGCTGCTGCTCGATTACGTGGTGGGCGCCGGCTTCACCGGCATCGCGGTGTCGCTGATCGGGCGCAACCATCCGCTGGGCATCGTGCTCGCGTCGCTGCTGTTCGGCGCGCTGTACCAGGGCGGCGCCGAGCTGGCCTTCGAGATCCCCGGCTTCAGCCGCGACATGGTGACCACCTTGCAGGGCCTGATCGTGCTGTTCTCCGGCGCGCTGGCGATGGTGGCCGCGCCCTGGCTGGCCAGGGCCTACGCGCTGACGCGGCGTGCGCCAGCCGGCGCGAAGCCCGCGGGAGCCGCGCATGGATGAGGTCTTCCTCGGCACGCTGCTGGCGTCGACCTTGCGCGTCACGGTGCCGCTGATCCTGTGTGCGCTGGCCGCGACGATCTCCGAACGCGCCGGCGTCATCGACCTCGGGCTTGAAGGCAAGATGCTGCTCGCCGCATTCGCCGCGGCCTCGGCCGGCGCGGTCAGCGGCTCGCTGACGATTGCGCTGCTGGCCGCCTTGGCGGTGGGCATCGCGCTGTCGATGCTGCATGGCTATGCCTGCGTCAGCAACACCGGCGACCAGGTGGTGGCCGGCATGGCCATCACGATGACCGCCGCGGGCCTGAGCATCGTGCTGGGCATCGCGTGGTTCAAGCAGGGCGGGCAGACGCCGCCCTTGACCGATGCGGTGCGGCTGAGCAACTGGTTCGGCGGCATCGGCGCGGCGCTGGGCGCGGTGCCGGTCATCGGCCCGTTGCTGGGCCAGGCGCTGTTCGGCCACAACCTCATCGTTTATCTCTCGCTGGCGCTGGTGCCGGGCGTGTGGTGGCTGCTGTACCGCACGCGGCTGGGCCTGCGGCTGCGTGCCACCGGCGAGAACCCGGCGATGGTGGATGCCGCGGGCCTGTCGGTCAAAGGTCTGCGCTACCTGGCGCTGATGTTCAACGGCGTGCTGTGCGCGCTGGCCGGCGGCTACCTGGTGCTGGCGCAGAACCCGCAGTTCGTGCCGAACATGACCGCCGGCCGCGGCTACATGGCGCTGGCCGCGATGATCTTCGGCAAGTGGCACCCGGTCGGCGCGCTGTGGGCCTGCCTGCTGTTCGGCTTCCTCGACGCGGTGGCGATCCGGCTGCAGGGCGTCGAGATCCCCGGCTACGGCGCGGTGCCGGTGCAGGCGATCCAGGCGCTGCCGTATGTGCTGACGGTGGTGCTGCTGGCCGGCTTCATCGGCCGCTCGCGCGCGCCGGCGGCGCTGGGCGTCCCCTACGTCAAGACTCGATAGGAGAGGCGCCATGGCCGTCGACGAGCACCTGATGCACGCCCTGGTGCAGGCCGCGCGCGCCGCGCGCGAGCGGGCCTATGCGCCGTACTCGAAGTTCCTGGTCGGGGCTGCCTTGCTCGACGACCACGGCCGGCTGCATGCCGGCTGCAACATCGAGAACGCGGCCTACCCGCAGAGCCAGTGCGCCGAGGCCTCGGCCATCGCGCACCTGGTGCTCACCGGCAGCCGGCGCATCCTGGCCGCGGCGGTGGTGGGCGTGGCCGAAGAGCCCGTCACGCCCTGCGGCGGCTGCCGCCAGCGCCTGCGCGAATTCGCCGACGAGGCGACGCCGATCTGGGTGGCGGACATGCAGATTGTCCGCGCGCAATACACGTTAGGGCATTTGCTGCCGGCGAGCTTCGGGCCTGCGCACTTGCGTTGAGGTGCGTTGGGTTCTGAGGGGAGTCCGCTGTCGGCCCGTTGCGGTCGTTCGATACAGGTCTTGCGGATGGTGGCGCGACAAAGCCGCGGGCGAGCAGGCCGCAGCGCGCGACGCAGGCGGTCGGCCTTGCAGGCCGACTGCCCGTCCTGTCACGGCCCGGGGGGCGCGCGGTCTACTTTGCTCCGTCCGCTGCGCGGACTGCGCACGGATCCCGCGAGTCAGTTCACGAAGCGTGCCCTGCGGGCACGCCGCCCCCCGAACCGCGCCAGGCCGGCGCCCGCCACGCGCGCCGCAGCCTGCCCGCCCGCGCCTTTGCGAAACAGCGGTGCCCGGGCACGAGCCGCAGGCCACCGTTGTCACTGGAGAGCGGCTTGGGCTGCGGGTGCGGCGGGCCGTGGGAGGCGGCGCGCACCGCAGGGCTGGGGGCGGCGCGCACGCAGTGCGCGCATACCCAACTGACTCGCGGGATCCGTGCGCAGTCCGCGCAGCGGACGGAGCAAAGTAGACCGCGCGCCCCCAGACCGAGGAGCACAGCGCAGTCAGCCCGCAGGGCTGACCGCCGGACTCGGCCCGCTGCGCCCGCAGACCAAGCCGCTCGGGCGCGCCGATCTCTGCACGCAACAGCATCGCCAACGACCGCAACGTGCCGAGAGCGGGCGTCCCTTCAGGGTCACAAGTGCTCGGCCAGCGCCTCAAGGTCCGGCGCTGCTTCCAGCCGGCAGCGCGCCTGCTGTGCTCACTCGCCGTATGGAATCCAGACGTTCTTCACCTGCACCGCATGCCGCAGCAGCACCGGGCCCGAAGCCGCGCGCTCGTCGTGCCAGTCGATCGCCTTGCCGTGGTCGACCAGCGTGCGCTTGAGGTTGCCGACCGACAGCTTCTCGGCCAGCGTGCTGAGCTCGGCCGAACCGAAAGCCCACAGGCCGTCGACGTCGTCATGCTCGGCCAGCGTGCGCGCCAGGGTCATCGCATCGCCGGTGACGATGTTGACCACGCCGGCCGGCACGTCCGAGGTCTCGAGCACCTGGTAGAAGTCGGTGGCCACCAGCGCGGCCGGGCCGCTGGGCACGGCGACGACGCGGTTGCCCATCGCGATCAGCGGCGCCACCAGGCTGACGAAGGCCAGCAGCGGTGCCTCGGGCGGGCAGATCACGCCGACCACGCCCAGCGCCTCCGGCAGCGCGAGTGCGACGCCGCGCAGCGGCGGCTGGTGCACGCGGCCTTCGTACTTGTCGGCCCAGGCGGCGGCACTGAAGCAACGTCCAATCGACGCGTCCACTTCGGCGCGCGCTGCGTCGGGCGTGGCGCCGGTCAGCGTGGCGATGCGCGCGGCGAACTCGGCGGCGCGCGCCGAGAGGTTCTCGCCCAGGTAGTACAGCACCTGCGCGCGGTTGTGCGAGCTTGCCTTGGTCCAGCCCTCGGCGCCGCGCGCGGCGGCCACCGCGTTGCGGATGTCCTTGCGGTTGCCGGCGCCCACCTCGCCGGCCAGCCGGCCATCGGCGGTGAACTGCGGCAGCGCGTGGTTGCCGTCCGGCCGCGCCTGCTTGCCGCCGATGAAGAGCTTGGCCGTGCGGTCGATGCCGGGCATGGCGAACACGTTGTCCGACGGGGCGGCGGGCAGCGACTCGGCCGGCGCCGGACCCGTGGGCGGCGTCTTCGGCGCAGCCGGCCGCAAGGGCCGCTGATCCCAGGCGATAGGCTTCAGGTACTCGTGGCAGCCCTCGCGACCACCTTCGCGGCCGAAGCCCGATTCGCGCGTGCCGCCGAAGCCCACCGCGGCATCGAACAGGTTGGTGGCGTTGACCCACACCACGCCGGCCACCAGCTTGGGCGCGATGTCCAGCGCCAGGCCGATGTTCTCGCTCCACACGCTGGCCGACAGGCCGTAGCGGCTGTTGTTGGCCAGCAGCACGGCTTCGTCGGGCGTGCGGAAGGTGCCGGTCACCAGCACCGGGCCGAAGATCTCCTCGCGCACGACGGTGGCGCCGGGCTGCACGCCGGTGATCAGCGTGGGCGGGTAGAAGCAGCCCTGCGGCGGGCAGGCCTCGGCCGCGCCGGGCGCCTGGTAGACCGTGCCGCCTTCATCGGCGGCAGTGGCCACCAGCGCGCGGATGCGCTCCAGCTGCGCCGGCGCGACGATGGCGCCCATGTCGATGGTCTTGTCCAGCGGCGCGCCGACGCGCAGCATGGCCATGCGGCGCTTCAACTTGGCGATGAAGCGGTCGGCGATGCCTTCCTGCACCAGCAGGCGCGATCCGGCGCAGCACACCTGGCCCTGGTTGAACCAGATCGCGTCGACCACGCCTTCGACCGCGGCATCCAGGTCGGCATCGTCGAACACGATGAACGGCGACTTGCCGCCCAGTTCGAGCGTTAGCGCCTTGCCCGAGCCCGCGGTGCGCTCGCGGATGAGGCGGCCGACCTCGGTGGAGCCGGTGAAGGCGAGCTTGTCGACGCCCGGGTGGTCGACCAGCAGCGCGCCGGTGGCGCCGTCGCCGGTGACGATGTTCAGCACGCCCGGCGGCAGGCCGGCCGCCGCGGCGAGTTCGGCGAACAGCAGCGCGGTGAGCGGCGTGTACTCGGCCGGCTTCAGCACCACCGTGTTGCCCAGCGCCAGCGCCGGCGCCACCTTCCAGGCCAGCATCAGCAGCGGGAAGTTCCACGGGATGATCTGGCCGACCACGCCGACCGGGCGCTGGTCGGCGAACTCGCTGGCCTGCACCTGGGCCCAGCCGGCATGGTGGTAGAAGTGGCGCGCGACCAGCGGCACGTCGATGTCGCGCGTCTCGCGGATCGGCTTGCCGTTGTCCAGGCTCTCCACCACCGCCAGCAGCCGCGCGTGGCGCTGCACCATGCGCGCCAGCGCGTACAGGTGGCGCGCCCGCACCGCGCCGCCGGCAGCGGCCCAGGGCCCCTGCGCGGCGCGCGCGGCGGCCACCGCGGCATCGACATCGGCCGTCGAGCCCTGCGCGATGCGCGCCAGCACCTGGCCGGTGGCCGGGTCATGGCACTCGAAGGCCGTGTCGCGCCGCGCGCCGACCCAGGCGCCGTGGATGAAGTGGCCGAAGCCGGCCGCATGCGTGTCCAGCCAGGCCCGCGCCTCGGCGCTGCCTTCGGGGGCGGGTGCGTAGTCCATCGTGTCGAGGTAGTGGGCGACAGTCATCTCAGTTGCTCCATCGTGCGGCCAGCGTCGCATGAATCAGGCGTAACCCAGCAGACGCCGCGGAACCGGCTCCGCCGGGCCGCTGGCGACGCCCCCTGGGGGGAGGCGCCGCAGGCGCTTCGGGGGGGTCAAGCCACCCCATGGCGGTTGAAGGCGGAATAGCGGCCGGTGACGTGGTGCTCCAGCTGCCGCTCGATGTCGGCCAGCAGGCTCGAAGCGCCGATGCGGAACAGCTCGGGCTCGAGCCAGGGCCGGCCGAGTTCTTCCTTCATCAGCACCTGGTACTCGAGCACGTTCTTCGCGGTGCTGATGCCGCCGGCGGGCTTGTAGCCGATGCGCACGCCGGTGCGGTCCTCGTACTCGCGGATCATGCGCAGCATCACCAGGCTCACCGGCAGCGTGGCGTTCACCGCCTCCTTGCCGGTGGAGGTCTTGATGAAGTCGGCGCCGGCCATCATGCAGACCATCGAGGCCTTGGCCACGTTGCGCAGCGTCTTCAGATCGCCGGTGGCGAGGATGGCCTTGACATGCGCATCGCCGCAGGCGGCGCGGAAGTCGCGCATCTCGTCGTACAGCGCGCGCCAGTGGCCGGCGAGTACGTGCTCGCGGGTGATGACGATGTCGATCTCCTGCGCACCGTCGCGCACCGAGGCCTCGATCTCCTGCAGCTTCTGCGCATGCGGGTTCAGCCCCGCCGGGAAGCCGGTGGACACCGCCGCCACCGGAATGCCCGAGCCTTGCAGCGCCTGCACCGCGGTGGCCACGTAGCGGTGGTAGACGCACACCGCGCCGGTGGTGATGCGCCGGTCGGCCACGCCCAGCGCCTGCAGCAGATCGGGCCGCACCGGCTGCCGCGCCTTGGCGCACAGGCGCTTCACGCGCTCGGCGGTGTCGTCGCCGGACAAGGTGGTCAGGTCCATGCACTGGATGGCCTTCAGCAGCCAGGCCGCCTGCGCGTCCTTCTTGACCGAGCGGCGGCCGGCCAGCCCGGCGACGCGGCGTTCCACCGCCGAGAGGTTCACCTTCAGGTCGGCGAACCAGTCGGCATCGAAGGGCCGGCCCGGGTTGCGCCCGGGGTCGGACGGCGGCGCAGCCGACGCTGGTGCGCTGGCCTCGCGCAGCAGGGGGGTGGCGGAAGCGGCATTCATCGGCAGGCCTCGGGCATGGCGAAAGGTTGGCAGGCAATGCGGGCAATGTTATTCTAGAAACATTCGACCCGACAACCTGTTTTCTTCGTCACACGAAGTGAAGCCTCCCCGCCCCTCGCCACAGAGCTCCGGCCTGGCCGCCCGGGCCGCCCGCTGGGCCCGGCTGCAGCAGCTCGTCGAGCGCCGCGGTGCGCTGCCGCTGGCCGAGGCGGCCGCCGCGCTGGAGGTCTCGTCGATGACCATCCGCCGCGACCTCGCCGCGCCCGAGGCACCGTTGGCCTGCCTGGGCGGCCACGTCGTGGCGCACCTGGCGCCGCCCGCGTCGCGCTACACGCTGGAGGCCGAGCGCGACCAGCATGCGCCGGGCAAGCGCCTGGCCTGCGAACGTGCGGCGCAGCGGGTGCAGCCGGGCGACAGCCTGTTCATCGACTGCGGCACGACGATGGTGCACCTGGTCGACGCGCTGCCGCCGGAGATCCCGCTCAACGTGGTGTGTTATTCCCTGAACATTGCTGCGGCACTGAGCCGGCGTCCGAACACGCAGCTGATGCTGCTGGGAGGGCTGTTCCACCCGTCGGCCGCCACCTTCGCCAGCGACGAGGGCCTGGCCTACCTGCAGCGCCTGGGCGTCAGCAAGGCCTTCATCTCGGCCGCCGGCGTGCAGGCCGACCGCGGCGCCAGCTGCGCCAATTTCCACGAGCTGCCGGTCAAGCACGCGGCCATCGCGTGCGCGGCCGAGAGCATCCTGGTGGTCGACGACAGCAAGCTCGGCCGGCTGCGGCCGGCGTTCATCGCGCCGCTGGAGCGCTTTTCGCGCATCATCATCGGCGGTGCGCCGCCGGCCGCGGCGCGCGCCGCGTTCAAGGGCCTGCCGGTGGAGTTCGCCACCGACCGGCCACACCGCCCCTCTCCCTCATCGTCCCGCAGGAAAGCCACCGCATGAGTGCCAGCACCGCCCCCGCCCCCCATCCGCTCGCGCAGGCCGTTGCCGACAGTGCCGCGCGCATCCGCGCCGCCGGCCGCCGCCCGACGCTAGCGGTGGTGCTGGGCTCGGGCTGGGGCGGCATCGCCGATGCGGTGGAAGACCCGCTGGACATCGACTACGCCGAGCTGCCGGCCTTTCCGCGCTTGAGCGTGGCCGGGCACACCGGGGGCCTGCGCATCGGCCGCATCGGCGGGCGCGAGGTGGCGCTGCTGCGCGGGCGCAAGCATGTCTACGAAAGCGGCGACGCCGCGGCGATGAAGGGCGCGATCCGCACGCTGGCAGCCATCGGCTGCGGCACGGTGATCTTGACCAACGCCGCCGGCAGCCTGGAGCCGGGCATGCGTCCGGGCTCGCTGATGCTGATCAGCGACCACCTGAACGTGGTGCAGCGCACGCCGCTGCATGACGAGCCGGGCAACGAGCGCTTCGTCAACATGGCCGACGCCTACGACCCCGCGCTGCGCGCGCAGGCCCAGGCCGCGGCGATGGCCGGTGGCATGCCGCTGCACGAGGGTGTCTACGCCTGGGTGCTGGGCCCGCAGTTCGAGACGCCGGCCGAGATCCGCATGCTGCAGCGCCTGGGCGCGCAGGCGGTGGGCATGAGCACGGTGCCCGAGACCATCCTCGCGCGCCACGCGGGGCTGAAGGTGCTGGGCATCTCGATGCTCACCAACATGGGCTGCGGCATGGAAGCCGAGGTGCTGAGCCATGCCCACACGCTGGCCACCGCCAATGCCACGCAGGCGCGCGCGACGCAGCTGCTGCAGCGGGTGATCCCGGCCTTGCAGGGCTGAGAGCCGCCGCGCTGCGCCCTCGACCCCGCGCAGGGGCGATCAGCGCAGCAGCCAGGCCGGGCCGTCGCCGCGACCCTCCGCCCAGCGCGCGAACAGCGCGGCCCCTTGTTCACGCGCCAGCCGCAGCGCTTCGGCCTGGCATTCCGCGCTCGCCTGCTGACGCCCGATGGACGCGGCCAGCCGCGCGCGCAGCAGCCACAGCGGCACCGCATGGCAGCGCTCGCCGCTGCGCGCCAGCTGCTCCAGCGCGGCGGCGGCGGTGGCATCGGCTTCGAGCGTTTGGCCGCCCAGCTGCTGCAGCCGGGCTCGCAGCAGCGCGAAGAAGCCGGACTCCAGGTGGCGCTCGGGGCCGCTGCTGTAGGCGCGGTAGGCCGTGTCAAACGTCGACCAGGCGGTAGCCAGCGCAGCGCCGCCTTCGGCCTCGGCCCAGGCCTGCACCATCGCCTGCTGGTGCTGCGCGAAGTCGCGCTCCAGCCGGCGCGCCAGCTGCGCGGCCGCGGCCATGGCCTCGCCGGCTGCGGCCGGCGCGTCGCACCACAGCATCTGCATCGCCGCCAGCAGGTGGCTCCAGATGCGCGTCAGCGGCGCGGCCAGCCGGTTCGACAGCTGCAGCAGCGCCGGCAGCGTGCAGTCCCAGCGCGGCGGCTGCTGCTGCAGCGTGTCGAGCAGCAGCAGGAAGCAGCGCACGATCACGCTCAGGTCGCCATGGCCCTCGGCCTGCGCGATCAGCGGGCCGTGCGAGCCTTCCATCGCCAGTGCTTCTTCGAGGGCGACGCGGGCCTCGTCGAAGCGGCCGCATTTGAACAGCGTGCGGCCGAAGATGCCGAGCGCCGAATACAGCGCGGCCGGGTCGCCGCCCGCGCGCGTGGTGGCCACCGCGGCCTGCGCGCGCAGGGCCGCGTCGTCGAAGCGGCCCTGCGCATGCTCGGCCAGCAGCACGGCGCGGCAGGCGCTCATCCAGTCGACGCTGCCGGCCTCGCCGGCATGGCGCTGCAGGCTGCGCTCGGCGGCGGCGGCGGCGCGGGCGTCGGCAGCGCCGTGCAGCAGCATCAGGTTCAAGGCCTGCTGCAGCTCCAGCACACGGTGCAGTGCGGCGTGCTCGGCCTGCGCGGCCACCGGCAGCAGCGCCAGCTGGGCCAGGCCGTCGCCGGCCAGGGCCTGGGCCTCGTGGTGGGCCTGGCGCCGCTCGGCCAGCAGCGAAGCCCGCTGGTAGGCCTGCGCCGCTTCGGCCGCCTGCAGGCCGCGCGCATGGTGCAGCGCCAGCAAGGCCTGCGGGGCTGGATCGTCGGGGCTGTCCTGCCGCGCCAGCAGGGCCGCCAGGCGCCGGTGCAGCGCCATGCGCCAGGCCGGCGCGGTGCGTTCGTAGAACACGCGGTGGCGCAGCGCATGGCTGAAGCGGTAGCGCACCGCCAGCGGCGCGCCGGGCTGCGGGCTCAAGTCGTCGGTGCGCAGCCAGTAGCCGCGGCGCGCCAGCGCATCGCAGCGGGCCTGCACCGCGTCCGGCGCTTCGTCCAGCGCGGCGGCGAGCAGCTGCAGGTCGAAGCGCATGCCGGCCACGCTGGCGGCTTCCAGCAGTGCGCGCAGGTCGCCGGGCAGGCGGGCGATCTGGCGCTCGATCATCGCGGCCACGCGCTCGGGCAGCGCCAGGCGCTCCAGCAGCTCGGCCGACGCGCGCCAGGTGCCGCCCTCGTGCTGCAGGCGGGCGCCCTCGTGCAGTTCCTCGACGATGCTGGCGACGAACAGCGGCAGCCCGTCGGTGTGGGCCAGCAGCGCACGCACCAGCGCCGGTTCCACGCGCGCGCCGGCCGCGGCGCCGGGATTCAGCCGGTCGAGCACATAGCGTTCGATGTGAGCGGCCTGCCAGGGTGTCAGGGCCCAGTGCTCGCACAGCCGCTGCGCGCGCCACTCCTGCCAGGCGGGACCCAGCGCGTGGCCGGTCTCGGCCAGCTCGCCGGCCCGCGCGGTGCCGACGATCAGCAGCCGTGCGCCGCCGCGGCGGCGCGCCAGGAAGTCCAGCGCCTGCACGGTGGCCTGATCGGCCCAGTGCAGGTCTTCCAGCAGCAGCACCAGCGGTGCCTGCCGACTCAGCGCGTCGAGCAGTTCGCCCAGCTCTCGCATCATGCGGCTGGCCGATGCCGGGCCGATGGCTTCCTGCAGCGCCGCGCGTTCTTCCGGCGGCACCAGCCAGGGCAGCTGCGCCCACCAGGTGGGGGCCAGCCCGCGCAGCGCAGCCACCAGCGCGGGCCGTGCCGGGCCGCCGGCCAGGTCGTTCAGCGCGTCCAGCAGCGGCAGGTAGGGTTCGCCGGCGCCGTACTGCTCCACGCACTGGCCGCCACCCAGCAACGCATCGGCCTCGCGCAGCGCACGCCAGCGCCGCAGCAGCGTGGACTTGCCCATGCCGGCATCGCCGCTGACCATCAGCAACCGGCGCTGGCCGGCCAGCGCCAGGCGCCACTGCGTGTCCAGCGCCGTCAGGCCGTCGTCCAGCGCGACCGGGGCCGCTTCGCCGCGCACGGCCGATCGCGGGTCGGCCGGCGTCGGGGTGGCCGGCATGGGGGTGGCCGAGGGCGTCGGCAGCGCATCGATCGCCTGCACCTCGGGCAGGAAGCGGTAGCCGCGCCGCGCCACCGTCTCGACGTAACGCGGCGCCTTCGGGTCGTCGCCCAGCTGCTGGCGGATGGCGACGATGGCCATCTTCAGCACCGATTCGCTGACGAAGCGGTGGCCCCACACCGCGTCGAGCAGCGCGTCCTTGCTCAGCAGCTGGCCCGGCCGCGCCGCCAGCTGGCACAGCACGTCGAAGGCCTTGGGCGGCAGCTCCAGCGGCCGGCCGTCCACCGTCAGCCGTGCGTTGGCGGGGTCGAGCGCATAAGGCCCGAAGCGAACGGGGGCGGTGGCATCGGTCATGGCGATGGGTGCCAACTGTAAAGGCCCGCCCGTCCGCCCCCGCCCTGCATCGCGATGGAAACCCGACGACTTCTTGACGACTTCCGGCGGGGTGCAGAACACACTGCGGCGCATGCCTCCTGCGAGAACACGATGAACCGACAGCCTGCCCGCGCGCTCTCCGCTTGCGTACTGGCACTGACCGTGGCGGCGGCCACGACAGCCACGCCTGCGCGGGCGGACCTCGTCACCTACCAGATGGTGCTGCAGGCCAACACCATCGGCCCCGACCTCCCCGTCTTCGGCCTCTCGAGCCTGCCCGGCTCACCTTTCGTCGGCACCTTTACGCTCGACGAGTCGGGCCTGGCTGCCAACGCGCTGGTCTCGGCCAACGTGGTGAATCTGGATCTGTGGATCGGCAGCCAGCACTTCGACGCGAGCGACGTGTGGACGGACATGTTTGCGACGGATGCCGCGGGAAGCATCGATCTCAACGCGGGCATCTATCTGGCCCTGGACCCCCAGAACTCCCCGGTGAGCGCGCTGGTCACCTCCAACGGCGCTGCCGTGGACAACATCGACTGGGTCGCCGGGGACGGCCCGAACGGCTGCACGATCGACGCCAGCCCGCCGTACACGGGCATCACCGCCGGCCGCTGCATCGGCGGCCTGCCGGGCACGGTGCGGGTGTTCGAACTCTCGCGTACCGCGGTGCCCGAGCCGGCCACGCCTGCGCTGGTGCTGGCGGCCGCCCTGGGTGCCTGGCTGGCGCGGCGTGGCTGGCGCCGGGGCGCCCTCGCACCGGCCGGAGCACACTGAATGCTGAAGTCGGCGCCGATGCGCACCGCTGCGCGTGCCTTGCCGATGCAAGCCGATCGCCGGGCCCATGTCCGCCGTGCGTTGCCGGCGCTCGTGCTCGGCGGCATCGCCATCGGCCTGTCGCCGGTGCTGGTGCGGCTGTCCGAGCTGGGCCCGCTGGCCACGGCCTTCTGGCGCATTGCGCTGGCGTTGCTGCCGCTGGGCCTGTCGGCCGGCCTGGACGCGATCCGCCACGAGCCGACCGAAATCCGCTGGCGCGAACGCGCACTAGCCGCACTGCCGGGCCTGTTCCTCGGCGCCGAGCTCGCCACCTGGCATCTGTCGCTGCACATGACCTCGGTGGCGAATGCCACGCTGCTGATCAACCTGACGCCGATCCCGGTGGCGCTGCTGGGCTGGGGGATCTTCGGCACGCGCGTCTCGCGCGGCTTCGGGCTCGGGCTGCTGCTGGCGATCGCCGGCATCATCGTGCTCAAGAGCGGCCCGGCCGGGTTCGGCCGCACGGGGCTGGCCGGCGATGGCGTCGCGCTGCTCGGTGCTGTGCTCTATGCCGGCTACTTCCTGGCGCTGGCGCGGGTGCGCGGGCGCCTCTCGACACTGATGGTGATGCGCTGGAGCACGCTGGCCGCAGCGCTCGCGGTGCTGCCGTTTGCGCTGTGGCTGGAGCCGCACTGGATGCCGCAGACGCTGGCGGGCTGGGCCGTGGTGCTGGCACTGGCATGGGTGTGCCACCTCGGCGGCCAGGGCCTGATCACGTATGCGCTGGCCTGGTTGCCGCCGGCGTTCTCGTCGCTGACGCTGCTGATCCAGCCGGTGGTGGCGTCGGCCCTCGCCTGGTGGCTGCTGCACGAGCCGCTGGGCGTCGGGCAACTGCTCGGCGGTGGCGCTGTGCTGCTGGGCATCCTCGTCGCACGCCGCAGCCCATCACGCCCGACTCTAAGAGACCAACCTGCCCGACCCGCAGGCGCGGCGAGCTCGACATCGTGACCGAGACCGGCCGCATGATTCCCCACGAGTACGTGGCGCTGGTGCGCCACAGCCATGCGCGCATCGAACCGCAGGCGGCGGTCGCGGGGCGGCTGTTCTACGCCCGGCTGTTCGAAGCCCACCCGACGCTGCGCCCGCTGTTCCATGGCTCGCTGGAATCCCAGGGCGTGAAGCTGATGGCCCTGCTCGGCAGCGCGCTGGACCTGCTGGACCGGCCGGGCGCGCTGCGTCCGCTGCTGCGCGGGCTGGGCCGCCGCCATGCCGACTATGGCGTCGAGCCCTGGCACTACGACGCGGTGCGCGACGCGCTGCTGCAGACCCTGGCCGACGTGCTGGGCCGCGACTTCGGCGAGCCCGAGCGCGCGGCCTGGCGGCATGTCTATGGCCGCATCGCGCACGAGATGCAGTCCGCCGCCGCAGCAGCGGACCACCCCCTTTCATTCGACCGGAGCTCATCGTGATCCCTGTGCCCCCATGCCTGCGCACGACGCTGGCCGCGACGCTGCTGGCTGCCGCCGGCCTCTGTGCCGCACCGGCCCGCGCCACTATCGTCACCTTCGACATCCTGCAGCTCAGCCATGATGCGGACCCGCTTGGCAGCCAGTACGCCGGCACCGGCTACGTCGGGCTGTACCAGGACAGCTTCAACGGCGTGTTCGGCATCGAGAACTGGATTGGTTTCGAAAGCCGCACCGCGCTGCAGGTGGACGTGTCGTCGCTGGCCGGCGCCACGATCCACGGTGCGCGGCTGGACTACAGCATCGTGCACTCGACCGGCCCGCAAGCCGTGCAGCTCGAGGCCTTCACGAGCACCGGCGTGCTCGGGCACGCCTGGAACCCGGCCAACGTGCTGCTGGCCGGACTGGCGCCCTCCGACATCGGCGACAACAGCCTGGACGTGACCGACTACCTGCAGCAGGGGCTGGCGGCGAACACCGGCTGGTTCGGCCTCTGGCTGGCGGCCACCGACCAGCCGCAGTGGACTTCGGCCAACCGCAGCGGCGAGCCCGATGGTGCCCGCGTGCGGCTGACGGTCGACTTCGAGGCCCCGAGCACCACGGTGCCCGAGCCGATGACGCTCGGGCTGGTGGCCACCGGCCTGCTGGCACTGGCGCTCAGCCGGCGGCCGCGCGCCGACAGCGCCGCGCACCCTCTGACCTGAAGCCCCAGGCCTGCTGCCATGTGCACCACACCCCGATCACCCCGCCTGCGCTATCGCCTGTATGACGCGGCCGACCTGCCGCTGGTGCAGGCGCTGTTCGCCGACCCGCAGGCCAGCCGCTTCTATCCGGACCAGGCCAGCGCCGCCGGCGCGGCGCGCTGGATCGACTGGAGCCGCCGCCTGCACGACACCCACGGCTTCGGCCTGTGGGCGCTGGAAGACGCGCAGACCGGCGAGTTCGTCGGCGATGCCGGCCTGAGCCTGCAGCCGGTGGAGGGCCGGCGCTGGCTGGAGGTCGGCTACCACCTGGTGGCCGTCCGCCGAGGCCAGGGCCTGGCCACCGAGGCAGCACAAGCCTGCCTGGCCTGGGCCTGGGCCCACACCGGTCACGACCGGGTGTGCTCGATCGTCGACCCCGCCAACCTGGCTTCGCTGCGCGTCGCGCGGCGCGTGCACCTGTACGAATGCGCGATCGGCAGCCCGCGCGGCCCGCGGCGGCTGTGCTTCAGCTGGCCGGCCGAGCGCTCGGCCGCCCGGGCGGCATGAGGCCCCGGGGCCGCGGCAACCGAGCGGCGGCCCCATGCCCGCAGCGTGGTGCGCGGCCGTTCAGGGCTCGTCCCGCCGGCTCCTCGGCTGCGTGCAGCGCCAGAGCCGCGTGCTCAGCGCGGCTGCAGCCAGGCGCGGTGCCGGGCGAAGTCCCAGGTCATCTCGAAGTGCTGCAGCAGGCGCGGGCCGAGGTTGAGATCGCCGGCGTTCGGTTGCGGGTCGATCGTCGCGCGCACCTGCTCGAACACCCGGCCGGCCAGCACCAGGTGGTCGAGCACCAGCACCTCGCGTTCAATCTCGCCGCCCAGGCCGCCGCCGCGTTCGCGCGCCACGATGCGCTCGGGCCGCAGCAGCCCGTGGTGCAGCGCGAAGCCGCGGCCGAGCAGCACATCGCTGCCGTTGCCCAGGTCCAGGTCGGCCCATGCGGCATGCCCTTCGACGCGGGCCGGCAGTGCCTCGATGCCATGGCGCGTGCGCAAGGGCAGTGCGGTGCCGCGGGGCCGGGCCTGGCGGCCGACGTTCTGCAGCGTGGCCGCCGCCAGGTCGATACGCCAGCGCGCGGCGTCGAACAGCTCGCGGCCGAGGATCACCTGCACCGGCTCGTGCAACAGGCGCTCCGACAGCGGCTGCAGATCGGTCAGTGCCACGGTGCGCGCCGGCAGGCGCAGCCCGGCAGCTTCCAGCAGCACGCCGTCGGCGAAGGCGGCGGGCTGGCTGCCGCCCGAGCCGCGGGCCTCGACCGCGCGCGCCGCCCGCAGGCCCAGCTGCTCGGCCCAGCGGCGGTCGATCAGCGTCATCTCGGCGGCCGAATCGAGCAGGGCCTCCACCGGCTGGCCCTGCACCCGGGCCGGCAGGAAGACGCGGTCGTGGCGCAGGCTCAGCGGCGTCACCGGCGCGGGCTGCGCCGCCGCGCGGACCGGGGGAAGGCTGCCGCAGGCGATGGCGGCGGCAAGGATCTTCAACGCGGCGCGCCGATCGAAGGCGCGTTCGCTCAGGGCCAGCGGAAAAGGTGTCACGGCAGCTCCGGCGCTCGGTGGACAGGGCCCGCAGTCTGCCCTGCCGCGAGCGGCCCGTCGTCACGAAAGCGTCGGCTTTCGGTCAATCCTGCGGACGCCGCGATAGCCGCTCACTTTGGGCGAAAGACGATCTCGCGCATCCGCCCGAGCATCGGCTGGACCACCGGCACCGTCAGCATCGTGCTGGCCACGGCCATCAGCAGCAACGCGGTGAAGGTCTCGTTGGTGATGATCTTCTTGTCCAGCAGCACATTGGCGAAGATGATCATGATCAGCGCCTTGGTCTGCAGCAGCCAGCCGATCAGCGCGGCTTCGCCGGGCTGCCAGCGCAGCACCCGGCCGGCGATGTGGGTGCCCAGCAGCTTGCCGCTGACCGCGGCCGCCAGCAGCAGCGCGGCGGCCAGGAACACCGCCGCGCCGCCCACACCCCAGTTGGTGCGCAGCCCGGTGGACAGGAAGAACACCGGCATCACCGCCAGCAGCACGTGGTGGCGCAGCGCATCCATCTGCGCCTGGTCGAACCACTCGGCATCCATCACCGCGCCGGCCAGGAAGGCACCCACCATGTAGTGCAGGCCCGACCAGTCGGCGCCCAGGCCGCACAGCGCCAGCCAGATCAGGCCGATGTACCAGCGGTCGCGCTCGGGCACGCGGCGCATCAGCGCGCGCAGCACCAGGCTGGCGATGCCGAACGCGAGCAGGAAGCCCAGCTGCTTGCCCACCCGTTCCCAGTCCAGCAGGATCAGCGCCAGCACGCCCCAGATGGCGATGTCGTCCAGGCTGGCGTAGCGCAGGATGCGCTGGCCGATGGGCTGGCGCAGGATCTCGAGCTTTTCCATCAGCAGGATCAGGATCGGCAGCGCCGTCACCGCGCAGGCCATGCCGATGCCCAGCACGAACTGCCAGGGCCGGCCCTGCGGGCCGACCCAGCCGGCGAAGCCGAGCAGCCCCAGGCCGACCGCGCTGCCGAACAGCAGCGGCATGCCCAGCGCCAGCCCGGCGGTGATGCCGCTTTCGCGCCGGTGCGCCCAGGCCTGGCGCAGGTCGAGCTCGATACCGGCGATCCACACGAAGATCATCACCGCCCACCAGGCAATGCCGTTGAGCGCCTGCACCACCGCCGGCGTGAACACGAAGCCGTAGTAACCCGGCAGCGCCGCGCCCAGCACGCCGGGGCCGAGCACGATGCCGGTGAGGATCTGCACCACCACCAGCGGCGCGTAGTGCTCGGTGCGTGCGAGCCGCCACACCGCGTAGGGCACGGTGAAGATGATCAGCATCGCGATCAGGAAGATTTCGGTGGTGCTCATTGGCGGCGGGGCCTTGTCGTCGGCGCGCGCGAGTGTGCCATCGCCGCGCGGCGGCGTTGGCCTGTGGCATGCTGCCAGGCTTCCCGCATGAATCCCACCAAGAGGCGCTGCATGAAGCACGAGCGTTCCTTCCTGCTGTCGGCCGCGGCCCCGCTGTCCGCGCTGCTGTTGCTGGCCGCCTGCGCCAGCCCGCCGGCGCCGCGCGCGCCGCTGAAGCTGACCATCCTGCACACCAACGACCACCACGGCCGCTTCTGGCCGAACAACGACGGTGAATACGGCATGGCCGCGCGCAAGACGGTGATCGACCGCGTGCGCGCCGAGGTGCAGGCCGCCGGCGGCCAGACGCTGCTGCTCGATGGCGGCGACGTGAACACCGGCGTGCCCGAATCCGACCTGCAGGACGCCGAGCCCGATTTCCAGGGCATGAACCGCCTGGGCTACGACGCGATGGCGGTCGGCAACCACGAGTTCGACAAGCCGCCCGCGGTGCTGGCCAAGCAGCGCCAGTGGATCACCTTCCCGATGCTCGCCGCCAACATCTACAAGGACGGCCGGCGCATGTTCCAGCCGTACACGGTGTTCGAGCGCGCCGGCTACAAGATCGCGGTGGTCGGCCTGACCACCGACGACACCCAGAAGATGGTGCTGCCGGCCAACATCGTCGGCGTCGAGTTCCGCAAGCCGGCCGAGGAGGCCGCCAAGCTGATGCCCGAAGTACGCGGCCAGGCCGACATGGTGATCGCCACCACGCACATGGGCCACTACCCGGACGGCAACCGCGGCGTCAATGCGCCGGGCGACGTGGAGATGGCGCGTGCCGTCAAGGGCTTCGACCTGATCGTCGGCGGCCACAGCCAGAACCCGGTGTGCATGCTGGCCGAGAACCAGCGCAACGAGGCCTACGTGCCCGGCACGCCCTGCGCGCCGGACCGCCAGAACGGCACCTGGATCGTGCAGGCGCACGAGTGGGGCAAGTACGTCGGCCGCGCCGATTTCGAGATCGCCGGCGGCGAGGTCAAGCTGCTGAAGTACCAGCTGATCCCGATCAACATGAAGGTGCGCGGCGCGGACGGCAAGAAGGTGCTGGCCACCGACCCGGTGCCCGAGAACGCCGAACTGCGCGCCTTCCTCAAGCCGTTCCAGGACGCCGGCCAGGCGCGCCTGTCGGTGCCGGTGGGCTCGGCCGACGGCGTGCTCGACGGCGACCGCGAGCGCGTGCGCAAGCAGCCCACCAACCTGGGCACGCTGGTGGCGCGCGCGATGATGGACCGCACCGGTGCCGACCTGGCCATCGTCAATTCCGGCGGCGTGCGCGATTCGCTGCCCGCCGGCGAGATCAGCTACCGCGACGTGCTGAAGGTGCAGCCCTTCGGCAACACGGTGGCGGTGATCACCTTCAGCGGCCGCGAGCTGCTGGACTACCTGGGCGCCGCGGCGCGCATGACGCCGGGCTCCGGGGCGTTCCCGCAGACCGCCGGCGTGACGATGCAGATCGAAGGCAACCGGTTGAAGGACGCGCGCATCGCCGGCCAGCCCATCGACCCGCAGCGCAGCTACCGGCTGGCGATCACCAACTTCACCGCCACCGGCGGCGACGGCTACCCGAAGCTGACCCAGCACCCGGGCTATGTGGATTCGGGTTTTGTCGATGCCGACGTGCTGCGCGCCTACATCCAGCGCCACAGCCCGGTGAAGATCGCCGACTACGCGCCGGGTGACGCGGTCACGCGCAAATGACGCGGGACCCGTCTGCGCGTTGGCTGCGATGACGCTGCTCGCCGCCGAAGTCATCCGCCGCAAGCGCGACGGCGGCGCGCTGTCGCCGGCCGAGATCCAGGCCTTCGTGCGCGGCATCGTCGACGGCAGCTGGAGCGAGGGCCAGGTGGCCGCGCTGGCGATGGCCATCCTGCTGCGCGGCATGCAGCGCGACGAGGTGGTGGCGCTGACGCTGGCGATGCTGCGCTCGGGCGAGGTGCTGCGCTGGGACGATGCCGGGCTGCGCGGCCCGGTGCTCGACAAGCATTCCACCGGTGGCGTCGGCGACAAGGTCAGCCTGATGCTGGCCCCCATCGTCGCGGCCTGCGGCGGCGTGGTGCCGATGGTCTCCGGCCGCGGCCTGGGCCACACCGGCGGCACGCTGGACAAGCTGCAGGCGCTGCCCGGCTACACCATCGACCCGCCGCGCGAGCAGCTGCTGCGCGTGCTGCGTGATTGCGGCTGCGCCATCGTCGGCGCCAGCGCGCGGCTGGCACCGGCCGACCGGCGGCTGTATGCGGTGCGCGATGTCACCGCGACGGTCGAATCGGTGCCGCTGATCACCGCCAGCATCCTGAGCAAGAAGCTCTCGGCCGGGCTGCAGTCGCTGGTGATCGACGTGAAGGCCGGCAACGGCGCGTTCGCCGCGACGGTGGACGACGCGCGCACGCTGGCCACCAGCCTGGTGCAGGTGGCCCAGGCGGCCGGGCTGCCGACCGAAGCGCTGATCACCGACATGAACCAGCCGCTGGGCACGACGGCGGGCAATGCGCTGGAGCTGCAGGAGGCGCTGGACTTCCTCGACGGCCGCCAACGCGAGCCGCGGCTCGAAGCGGTGACGCTGGCGCTGGCCGCGCGCATGCTGCGCCTGTCCGGCCTGGCGCCGGACCTGGCGCAGGCCGAGGCACGCGCCACCGAGGCGCTGGCCAGCGGCCGCGCGGCCGAGCACTTTGCGCGCATGGTGGCCGGCCTCGGCGGCCCGGCCGATGTGTTCAGCGCCGGCCGCCAGCTGCCGCCGGCGCCGGTGCAGCGGGTGCTGGCCGCGCCGCGCGCGGGCCTGCTGGCCGCCATCGACACCCGCGCGCTGGGCCTGGCCGTCGTCGCTTTGGGCGGCGGCCGGCAACAGGCCGGCGACACGGTCGACCCGCGCGTGGGCTTGAGCGACCTGCTGCCGCTGGGCACCGCGCTGCAGGGCGGCGATCCGCTGCTGCGCGTGCATGCCGCCAGCGAGGCCGCGGCCGACGAGGCGCTGGCCACGCTGCAGGCGTCGATCCGCATCGCCGATGCGGCACTACCGGCGAGCGCGCCGGCAGCCGCCGTGATCGAGGCAGTCGCGCAATAGCGGTCGCGTGATAGCGTTCGACCGGTTCGGAATGCATCAGGGAACTGTCAGACGGTGGCAGAGTTGTCGACAACCGAGCAGTCCTGCAGCAGGGCTCTTGAAGCACAGCACGCGATCACCCTGCAGGCAGATAGCCAAGCTAGTTCGCGTTCGAGCGCAAGCGCCAAGACGGTGAGATGGGTTTTATCTCCGCCGGGAGCCGACAAGGCGTTCGCCTCGATGTGCAAGACCACCAGGATTCGGTCCGAAGTCGAACCGAGGGCTCGGGCAGCGCGTTGCCATGCAAATCCGGGACTGGGAGCTCTGGCTCCGGCTACGAGACCGATCAAGGTTCCAGCAACCTTTGCTGCCACCTCCTTTGCGAGGTCCTTGGACTGCGGCGGGGCTCCCGTCATGCCCTTGCGGTAGTCCTTGACTTCGATGAGCACCAGTGCGGGTTGAACACCGCCCCGTGACAGCGCCACGAAGTCGACGGCTTGCGTCCCTTGAACCGCGCGCCCGATCGCCTTGTGTATTTCAGAGGCGTCGTAGCGCTCAACTTCTTGCCAGGCGACCGCACCGAATGAAAACTTCAGTGCTCCTTCCTGAAATTCGACAGGCGTAGCCGGCATGATCAGCCTGCACTCATGATGAGCGCGTTTCGGCGGTCGTAGAACGCTTCGAATTCTTCGAGAATTTCGTTCCGCTGTAAGTCTCGCAGGCGATTCGCGCTTTGTACCCGAACCTTTGCACCGTCTTCGGACAAGTCGAGTCCGATGAACTTCACATCCACAGCGGGTGCACCGTCCTTCAATGAGCTGCGAAAGTCGTCGGCCATGGCCAGTTCGTTTATCAGCAAGAAGTCGTGCGTAGCGACGAAGATCTGAATGCCGAACCCTGCGAGTCGACGCAATGTCTTTGCAATTACCGTGACGAGTCGCGGATTCAAGTTGGCTTCCGGTTCGTCCCAGAAGAGAAACCCGTTCTTAATCAGCGACCCGTTCAGCACCAACTGGGTTAGGACGCCAATCTTTCGCAGACCTTCGGAAAGCAAATGAGCCTCTAGATTGCCGCCTTGCGCGCTTCGGTAGAAGCGCCCACCGTTAAGTCGTATCGCTCCACCCAGCACCGCTTCCAGCGGCTCCGCCAAAGCTCGAACCGCGTCGAGGCGCGGGCCCCGCAGCTGAGAAGCACCGAGTTGTACGCAAAGGTCGCGATAGGTTTCGTCGAATGCGAGTTCCCGATCCTCGTAAGCCTGCACGAAACCTTCGTACATTGCCAGCGCTTCTCTGGATGGAAGAAACACGCTCGGAGCCGGCTTGGGCAGCTCATTGGCCTGCAGCGCCACCTTTCCGAGCGTGGAGACGGTGAACTTGAACTCGACTGGTTCGGAGCCTGAAGTCACCGCAGCAACGAGCCTCACACTGGCCTTGCTGCGGCCAACACCGCGTGACACAAGCCGACCGACAGAGCCATCGTCGGGGCGAAACACGCCGGCCAGCTTGCGGCCAAGGACGGGGGCGATTTCGTTCGAACCTGCAGTGAGATTGCTGTCGCGATGCGATCGAAGCGTCGAATACAGCAACTTCAGGACGTGGGACTTTCCAGCCCCGTTGCGGCCGAGGAAAACGTTGATCTGGGGAGAGAAGCTGAAGGTTCCGCCACGGATCACCGAGAAGTTTGTGAGGTGCAGTTCGGTCAGCTTCATTGAACGCCGTGTCTCGTGTTTGCGCCCGACGGTGTACCGGAGTCTAGCCGTTGCGCCAGCTCGCTAGCGAGCTGGTGAGATGTGCAACCAATGAAACCGACCTATGCCGAGAGCAACACTGCCTTGAAACGGCCGCGCTGGAAGCTTCGGTCCATCGCCGAATCAACCATCAGGATCTGCCGTGACCGCTGCCGCTGTTTCCCTGCCCGCTTTGGCCGCCGACGAAGCCATCGTCTGCCTGCATTCGTCCACCGGCAGCGGCGCGCAGTGGCGCCCGCTGCTGCAGGCGCTGGCCGGCCGGCCGAACGTGCTGGCGCTGGACCTGTACGGCCATGGCCGCAGCCCGGCCTGGCCTGCCGATGCGCCGAACACGCTGGACGTCGACGCCGAGGCCGTGCGGGCGCGGCTGCACCAGCTGGACGATGAATCGGGCGGCACGCTGCGCGGCGTGCACCTGGTCGGCCACTCCTATGGCGCCGCGGTGGCCTTGCGCCTGGCGATGCTGCTGGCGCAGCGCCAGCCGCAGCGGGTGTTGTCGCTCACGCTGTACGAGCCGGTGGTGTTCGGGCTGTTGGCCGAAGGCACCGTCCAGCCGGCGCGGCATGAGATCGAGGACGTCGCGCGCGCTGTCGCCACGCTGGTCAAGGCCGGCGCCACGACCGATGCCGCGCGCATCTTCGTCGGCTACTGGGGCGGTCCGGCCGCCTGGGGTGCGATGAACGAGGCCCAGCAGGCCAGCGTGCGGCACCGCATCGCCACCGTGCCGCGCCACTTCGACGCGTTGTTCGCGGCCCGCTGGCACGCCCGCGACCTGCAACGCCTGCAGGCCCTGCCGGTGCTGCTGATGCAGGGCAGCCGCACCCGCGCGCCGGCGCGCCACGTGGTCGAGCGGCTGCATGCGCTGCTGCCGCAGGCCCAGGGCCTGACGATCGAAGGCGCCGGCCACCTCGGGCCGATGACGCATGCGCAGCCGGTGGTGCAGGCGATGCTGCAGCACCTGGGCGTGCAGCCGGTGGCAACGCCGGAACCGGCGCTGGTGGCCTGAGAGCCTGAGAGTCTTTCGCTCAGGCTCTGAGCGACCGCCAACCCCGTCAGAAATACAGCGCCAGCACCTCGCTGACCTGGCCCTCGGCCACCACCGGCAGCGCCAGCAGGCTGTCGAGCCCGGCCTGCTGCAGCTCGGCCTGCCAGCGCGGCGGCAACCCGGCGGAGCCGTCGCCGATGCCGGTGGCCACGCCGGCGCGGCCTTCGGCCAAGGCGCGGCCGATCGGGCCGCTGCTGGCGTCGGCGCGCAGCACCGTGCCGCCGGCGGCCAGCGGCCCGGCCTGCGCGCAGTGGCCGACCGCGCGCTGCAGGCCGCCTTCGCCGTCGGGCAACCAGCTCTCGACACGCCGCGCGATCGGCGTGCTGTCCGAGGACAGCAGGCTCAGCACCCAGGTGTCGTCGCCGCGGCCGGCGCAGGGCAGCGCCAGCGCGCGCACGATGCCGGCGGCCGCGGCCGTCTGCGCGCGCAGGAAGCGGGCCTGGCCTTCGAGCTGGTCCATGAACACCACGCCCTCGCGCTGCCAGGCGCGGCCGGGCAGGCCCGTGCCGCGCGGCAGCCAGGCATCGCGCGTCAGCGCTTCCAGCGGCTTGGCGTCGCGGCCGAAATAGCCTTCCTTCAGCGCCAGGTCGCCGCTCAGCCGCGGGTCGTTGTGCCACAGCTCGATCGCGCCCTGGTGCGCCGCGGCCTCGCCGCACAGCAGCACGACGACGCAGACCAGCCGCCGGTCGATGAACACCGGCAGCGCCAGCGCACAGCCCAGCCCGGCGGCCTGCGCGGCCTCGGTGCGGCGGAAGAACGAGTTCTGCAGCCGCTCCAGCAGGATCGGCCGGCCCTCGTCCCAGGCATGGCCGGGCAGCCCTTCCGCGCGGCCGAAGCACAGCCCGCGGCTCAGCGCACCGAAGGCCGGCGCCGCGCCATACAGCCCGCCGGCCAGTTCGAGCAGGCTGCCATCGGCCGACGGCTCCCAGACTTCGGCGACACGGATGAAGGTGCTGCTCATGCCCACGCCTTGAGCAAATTGCGGGCCAGCGCCCACGCTTATGATCCCTGCCGACCCTTGCTGCTGCTTCACCCCGACTTGGCACCCGCTCCCATCACCCCGCTGCGCGTCAGCGCCTACACCGCCACCACCGCGGTCGGTTCCGGGCTCGACGCCCTGCGCGAGGCCCTGGCCGCCAACCGCAGCGGGCTGCGCGCCAACGATTTCGGCCCGCATCCGCTGAGCACCTGGATCGGCCGCGTGGCCGGCCTGGAAGACCAGGCCCTGCCCACCGACTGGGCTGCCTGGGACTGCCGCAACAACCGCCTGGCCTGGCAGGGGCTGCAGGCCGACGGCTTCGTGCACCAGGCGCTGGCCGCGCGCGAACGCCATGGTGCCGGGCGCATCGCGCTGGTGCTGGGCACCTCCACCTCGAGCATCGGCGCAACCGAAGAGGCCTATCGTCGATTGGACGCGGCCGGCGCCTTCCAGCCGGCCGACCGGTTGCCGCACCTGCACACGCCGCACTCGCTGGCGATGTTCGTGCACCAGGCGCTCGGGCTGGCCGGGCCGTGCCTGACGGTGTCCACCGCCTGTTCGTCCAGCGCCAAGGTGTTCGCCGACGCCGAGCGGCTGATGCGCCTGGGCCTGGCCGACGCGGCCATCGTCGGCGGTGTCGACACGCTGTGCGGCAGCGTGCTGTTCGGCTTCAATTCGCTGGAGCTGGTGTCGCCCGAGCCCTGCCGCCCCTTCGATGCCGAACGCCGCGGCATCAGCCTGGGCGAGGCGGCCGGCTTCGCGCTGCTCGAACGCGCCACCGGCGCACAGGGCGAGCTGCAGCTGCTGGGCTACGGCGAGGCCAGCGACGCGCACCACATGTCCACGCCGCATCCGCAGGGCCTGGGCGCCGAGCGCGCGCTCGACGACGCACTGGCCCGCGCGGGCTTGCACGTCGACGACATCGACTACATCAACCTGCACGGCACCGCCAGCGACAAGAACGACGAGGTCGAGGCCGCGCTGGTGGCGCGCCGCTTCGGACCCCAGGTGCACGCCAGCTCGACCAAGGGCATGACCGGGCACACGCTCGGCGCGGCCGGCATCGTCGAGGCGGCGATCAGCCTGCTGGCGCTGCAGACCGGCTTGCGGCCCGGCACGCCGGGGGCACGGGTGCTGGATGCGGTGTGCGGCCCGCAGGTGCGCCTGATGCCCGAACGCGCACCGGTGCGTCGCGTGTTGAGCAATTCCTTCGGCTTCGGCGGCAACAACTGCGCGCTGATCTTCGGGCGGGTGGTCGCATGAGCTTTCCGCCGCTGTTCATCGAAGGCATCGCGTTCTGGGCGCCGTCCTTGCCCGGCTGGGACCACGCCCGTGCGGCATTCCGCGGCGAGGCCGCGCCGCTCGATCCGCCGGCCAGGCGCCCGGCGCCGCAGCTGCTGGCCCCGGCCGAGCGCCGCCGCGCGCCCGACAGCGTGGCGCTGGCGCTCGAGGTGGCTGCCGCCGCGGTGGCCGCTTCCGGCCGCGCGCCGGCCACGCTGCCCAGCGTGTTCGTCTCGGCGCATGGCGATCTGGCGATCAACGACCACCTGTGCGGCATGCTGGTGAACACGCCGACGCTGGTCTCGCCGACCAAGTTCCACAACTCGGTGCTCAACGCCGCGGCCGGCTACTGGACCATGGGCGTGGCCTGCCACGAGGCCAGCACCGCGCTCACCGCCTACGAGCACAGCTTCGCCAACGGCCTGCTGGCCGCGGCCACCCAGTGCGCGGCCGACCGGCGCCCGGTGCTGCTGGTGGGCTTCGACATCACCGCCGTGGGGGCCTTGAGCTCGGTGGTGCGCAGCGAGGGACTGCTGGCCGCTGCACTGGTGCTGGCACCTGAAGACAGCGGCCAGTCGCTGGCGCGGATCGAGCTGGCGCTGCAGCCCGGCGGCGGCGCGCCGCTGCCGCCGACGAGTGCCGCGGCCAGGGCCCTGGCCGGCAACGCGATGGCCGATGCGCTGCCGCTGTTCGAGTCCCTGGCGCAGGGTGGTGCGGCAACGCTGGTGCTGCCGCTGTCGACCCGCCAGTCGCTGCAACTGCGGCTGACCTGACACCTGGACGCAGCGACGATGGACACGACCCGAGAACGCTGCGACGTGCTGATCCTCGGCGGCGGCCTGGCCGGCCTGACGCTGGCCCTGCAGCTGAAGCAGCGCTTCCCGACGCTGGCGATCGAGCTGATCGAGCGCCGCCGCCACCCGGTGCCCGAGGCGGCCTTCAAGGTCGGCGAATCCACCGTCGAGCTCGGCGCGCACTACTTCGCCGACGTGCTGGGGCTCAAGCCGCACCTCGAGCAGCAGCAGATCCGCAAGTTCGGCTTCCGCTTCTTCTTCAGCGACCGCCGGCGCGACCTCGACGCCGTCACCGAGATCGGCGTGCGCCGGCCGCTGGCGGTGCCCAGCTGGCAGATCGACCGCGGCATCTTCGAGAACTACCTGGCCACCGAGGTGCAGGCCCGCGGCATGCGCTTCCACGACGGCGCACGCGTCACCCGGCTGCAGCTGGACGAGCAGGGCGAGGCGCCGCACCGCGTGCACTGGCAGCACGACGGCGTCGAGCGCACGACCGAAGCGCGCTGGCTGATCGACGCCAGCGGCCGTGCCGGCCTTGTCAAGCGCCAGCTCGGCCTGTCGCAGGACAACGACCACCACTGCCATGCGGTGTGGTTCCGTGTCGCGCACCGCATCCCGGTCGACGACTGGGGCGATGCGGCCTGGCGCGCGCAATGCACGCCGCCCGAACGCTGGCGCTCGACCAACCACCTGGTCGGGCCGGGCTACTGGGTGTGGCTGATTCCGCTGGCCTCGGGCTCGCATTCGGTGGGCATCGTCGCCGACCCGCGCCTGCATCCGCTGGACCGCATGGATTCGTTCGACAAGGCGATGGACTGGCTGCGCGAGCACCAGCCGCGGCTGCACGAAGCGCTCGACCCGCGCCGCGACACGCTGCAGGACTTCGCCTTCTTCCGCAAGTTCTCGTACGGCTGCCGCCAGGTGTTCTCGGGCCGGCGCTGGGCGCTCACCGGCGAGGCCGGGCTGTTCCTCGACCCGTTCTATTCGCCGGGCAGCGATTTCATCGGCATTGCCAACACGCTGATCACCGAGCTCCTCGCGCGCGACCAGGCCGGCCAGCCGCTGGGCGCGCACGCGGCGCTGTACGACCAGCTGTACCACTCGTTCTACGACAACACGCTGGCGCTGTACCAGGACCAGTACGCGCTGTTCGGCCAGCCCGAGGTGCTGCCGGTCAAGGTGATCTGGGACTACAGCTACTACTGGGGCCTGCTGAGCCAGCTGTTCGTGCAGCAGCGCATCGCCGACCTGAAGCTGATGAGCAGCCTGCGTGAGGAGCTCGCGCTGTGCCAGCGCCTGAACCGCGAAGTGCAGGCGCTGCTGCGGGCCTGGGGCGAGGTGGCGTCACCGCACGCGAACCCGCCGCGCATGCTCGACCAGTCGAGCCTGCCGTGGTTCGCCGCGCTCAACGCCAGCCTGAACGACAAGCTGCTCGACGACGCCGCGCTGCGCCGGCGCCTGTGCGACAACACCCAGCTGCTGCGCGAGCTGGCCGCCGAGATCGCCGACCGCGCCACCGCGCTGCATCCGCAGCTGGACGCATCGGCGCTGCGGGCGCTGGTGGGGCCCTTGGCCACGGTGCCGCCGGCGCGGCTGTTTCCGCACGCCGCGGACCCCGCCGCGGCGCCGGTCGCCACGCCGCTGATCCCGGCCTGCTAACGCACGAGTGGATCGACAGGGTCCCCGCCCGGGCCGGCTTCGGGGCCTGGTGGCGGTGTAGCCTGCTCGCGCGCACAATCGCCGAGCCCCTTTTCATCGACAGGACGCCCCGATGAGCCTCAGTTTCAATTTCGGCCGCTTCCAGCTCGGCCAACCGGCGCGGCGCGGCGGCGACGACGACTGCTTCCGCATCGTGCTGCTGGGCGACTTCTCCGGCCGCGGCCAGCGTGGGGAACACCGCAGCCGCGACGCGCTGAAGGCCGCGAAGCCGCGCGTGCTCGATGTCGACACGCTGGACACGGTGATCGCCTCCTTGGCCACCACGCTGTCGCTGGCGCTCGGCCCGGACGGCGGCCGCGTGAGCCTGCCGCTGAAGCGCCTGGACGACCTGCACCCGGATGCGCTGTACGACCAGCTGCCGGTGTTCGACGAACTGGCCGGCCTGCGCCAGCGCCTGGCGAATCCGTCGACCTCGGCGGCTGCTGCGGCCGAGGTACGGCAGTGGCCGGCGGCCGCTGCGCTGCAGGCCCCAGCGCCCGCCCCGGCGGCCGACACGCTGAGGCCCCAAGCCGAGCTGGCCGATTTCGCCCGCCTGCTCGGCCATGCGCCGGGCGCGGCCGCCGCGCCGCCGCCCAGCCCGATCGATGCGCTGATCCGCCAGGCGATCTCGCCCTTCCTGGTCGAGGCCGGCGCGCCGGATGCGAAGGCACTCACCGGCATCGTCGACCAGGCGCTGTCGGCCACGATGCGGGCGCTGCTGCAGCAGCCGGACTTCCAGGCGCTCGAGGTGGCCTGGCGCACGCTGGATTTCGCGGCCCGCCGCATCGAGACCGACGAAACGGTGCAACTGCTGGTGCTGGACCTGAGCGCCGAGGAATTCGCCGCCGACCTGAGCGCCGGCGACCAGCTCGAGGACAGCGCGCTGTACCAGCTGCTGGTGGCGCAGCCGGCGCTGAACGGCAAGCCGCTGTCGGCGCTGATCGGGCAGTACGGCTTCGAGCTCAGCGCCTCGCATGCCGAACTGCTGGGCCGCATCGGCGCCATCGCGGCGCGTGCCGGCGCCCCGTTCATCGGCGCGATCGGCCGCGGCGCGGTCGGCATCGAGGAAGACGCGCTCGAGCCGCGCGTGGCCGCCGCTTGGGCAGCGCTGCGCGAGCTGCCCGCGGCGCGCCACCTGATGCTGACCACCCCGCGCTGCCTGCTGCGCGCGCCCTACGGCCGACGCGGCGAGAGCACCGAGCGCTTCGCCTTCGAGGAGCTGGCCGCGCCGGCGAAGACCGCGCCGCCACTGCCGTTTGCGCCCGCGCCGGTGTTGGCCGCGGTGCTGCTGGCCCAGCACGTGCGCGAGAACGGGCCCGACGAGGCGCCCGGTGCGCTGCTCAATGTCGAGGACATGGCGTGTTATCACGAAGTGGATGCCGACGGCGACCTGGTCGCGGTGCGCTGCACCGACCTGCCACTCACCGAACGGCTGGCCGCGCAGGTGCACGCGCTGGGCTTCACGCCGGTGCTCTCGCACAAGGGCCGGCCCGAGGCAAGGCTTGGCGGCTTCGCCTCGCTGGCCGGCGGCGTGCTGGCGGGGCGCTGGACCGGGGTCTGAAGATGGGCCTCATGCTGCCCGATGGCACGCCGCTGCCGCCGCTGGGCCTGGGCACCTGGCGCTTTGGCGAGCAGGCGTCGCGCCGGCGCGCGGAAGTGGCCACGCTGCGCGAGGCCTTCGAGATCGGCTATCGCCTGATCGACACGGCCGAGATGTATGGCGAAGGCGGCGCCGAGACGGTGCTCGGCCTGGCGCTGGCCGAGGCACTGCGCGAGGGCACGCTCAAGCGCGAGGACTTCTTCATCGTCAGCAAGGTCTACCCGCATAACGCCAGCCGCGAAGGCAGCGCCGCGGCCTGCGCGCGCAGCCTGCAGCGCCTGGGCCTGGACCAGATCGACCTGTACCTGTTGCACTGGCGCGGCCAGCATCCACTGGCACACACGGTGGCTGGCCTGCAGGACCTGCAGGCGGCGGGCAGGATCCGCCACTGGGGCGTCAGCAACCTCGACACCGACGACATGCAGGAGCTGTTCGCCGCCGGCGGCGAGGCCTGCGCCTGCAACCAGGTCTACTACTCGCCCAGCGAGCGCGGCGTCGAGGCCGGCCTGCTGCCCTGGTTGCGCGCGCACCGCATCCCGTTGATGGCCTACAGCCCGATCGACCAGGGCGCGCTCGGCGGCGACGACACGTTGGCGACGATCGGCGCGCGCCACGGTGGCGCCAGCGCCGCGCAGGTGGCGCTGGCCTGGCTGATGGCGCAGGGCGGCGTGCTGCCGATCCCGAAGGCCGGCAGCGCCGCGCACCTGCGCGAGAACTTCGCGGCCATCGATCTGGCGCTGACGGACGCAGATCGGCGCGAGATCGATGCGCGCTTCCCGCCGCCGCGGGGCAAGCGGCCGCTGGCGATGCTGTGAGGTGTCGGCCCCTTGCTCGCTCCGCTCGCGTCCCCCAAGGGGATCAGCCGCCTTGGGGCGGCCCGGCGTCGGCTGAGCGCCCCTGAGCCGGCTCAGCTGGGCTGAAGCAGCAACCGGCGCACGAAGGCCGCCGTCACGTCGCGCGCGGCCGGCAGGTTGATCAAGGTGTGCGGCGCCTGCGGCAGCAGCACGATCTGCGCCTGCGGATTGCCCTTGAACGCCTCGGCGCAGTGGCCTTCCGCGCGCGGGTTGCCGAGCCACGGGTTGGCCGGCGAGAAGTAGGGGTCGCTGCGGCTGATCACGTTCAGCACCGGCCGGCCCGGTGTCGCCTGCGTGGCCGCTGACTTCACGAAGTAGTTGTCCTCGCAGCTCCACGAGAAGACCATGCGGCCGGCAAAGCCGCTGCCGTCATGGCGTGCCACGGCGGTGGCCCCTTCGCTGGTGCCGGCCAGCAGCAGCCGGCCGGCGTCGGACCACGGCGCCTCGCCGAGCGCCTTCAAGGCCAGCGCGATCTCCGAAGCGCGCAGCGCGTGGATGCGCTCGTAGGTGTCGGTGTCCACCGGCGAGGTGTAGGTCACGCGGTCCGGCAGCGCGAACGAGTCCGGCGCCACGCTGGCCACGCCCAGCCCGGCCAGCCAGCGCTGCCAGTCTTCAATCGCCTTCAGCCCCAGGCCGGACGAGCCGTGCAGGAACACCACCACCGGCACCCGCACGCCGGGCTGCGGCTGCGGCGCCTCGCGCCAGCGGCCGACGAAGACCGCACCGCCGGTCAGCGCCGCGGGCCAGGCGAGCTGTGCCCGCTCGATCACCGCGGCGGCCGAGGCGGCGTCGTGCGCCGTGGCCCGGCCCTTGACCTGGCCGACGGGCGTCTGCGCGTGCAGCGCCGGACCGGCCATCAGCAGCAGCAGCGCGGCGGCGCAACGGCGGCGATGGATCGTCGGCGTGGAGGGGGTGCGGGCCATGGCGCGTTTCGGTGGGTGTCGATGCCGGCACTGTAGGCAGCCGCTGCCGGAAACACCATTGCATTGATCGCAGAGATTCATAATCTCGGCGCATGAATCTGTCGCAGCGCCAGTTGCGCCTCTTCGTGACCACCGCGGCGCGGCTGAACCTGTCGCGTGCGGCCGAGGTGCTGCACCTGAGCCAGCCCGCGCTCACCCGCGCGCTGCAGGAGTTCGAGTCCCAGCTGGGCGTCACGCTGTTCCACCGCAGCACGCGCCGCATCGCGCTGACGGCCGATGGCGAACGCCTGTTGCCGCTGGCGCAGCGCCTGCTGCAGGACCTGGACCACCTGGCCGGGGAGGCACGCGAACGCGCCGCCGGCATCAGCGGCCAGGTGCAGCTGGCGGTGGGCCAGGCCTTCGGTTGCACCGTGCTGCCGCGGGCGCTGCGCGCCTTCAGCACCAGCCACCCCCGCGTGCGGGTGCAGGTGACCGATGCCAACAGCGCCGAGATCACGCGCCGTGTCGCCGAGGCGCAGGCCGAGCTGGGCATCGGCACGCCGCTGGGCGATGTCGAGCGGCTCGATTGCCGGCCGCTGCTGCACGCGCCGCTGGGCGTGCTGCACCACCCGGCGCGGGTGCGCTTGCGTGCGCCGCTGGGCGCCGAAAACCTCGAGGCGCTGCCGCTGCTGAAGGAGCCCGAGGACACCAGCATTGCGCAGGCGCTGCGCGCGCACGGTTCGACGCTGGTGGCGCGCATGGCCGGTGGCACCGAGGTGAGCAGCCTCGCGCTGCAGCTGGCCTTCGCGCATGCGGGCGTCGGCGTGGCGGTGGTGTCGGCACTCGGCGCCTCGCACCCGGCCGCGGCCGGGCTGCGCTTCCTGCCGCTGAAGCCGGCCGTCGAGCGCACCGTGTTCCTGATGCGCCGGCGCGACCGCGCGCTGTCGGCGCCGGCCGCTGCGCTGGTGCAGGCGCTGCACGCGGCGCTCGAACAGGCCGGGCTGCACCGCGCGGTGCGGCGGGCTGCGGACTGAGCTTCCGGCTGGCCCGGACCCTGGCGGACAGACGAGTCGTGGGCCCTGGCGGGCCGGCCCGCCGGCGCGGTCGCCGGCTGCGAGGTCCGCCGAAAAGACCATACAGTCTGAAATGGAAACTGATTAGTCTGGAAAGAGACTAAGCGGTACATTCGCGCCTCGCGCTCGGAGTTCCTCCGGCAAGTCGTCCCTAGATCTGACTCGAGAGGCTGACATGTTCGAATCGCTCAAGAAGTGGGCTGCGGCCCTGGTGGTGACGCTGGTGGCGGCGTGTGGTGGCGGCGACGGCGATGCGCCGCCCCCGACCGTCGTGCAGGCCGCCCAGTCCGACCCGAGGTTCAGCGTGCTGGCGGAAGCCGTCGTGGCGGCCGACCTGGCCGGCACCTTGTCGGCCGCGGGGCCGTTCACCGTGTTCGCGCCCACGAACGACGCCTTCACCGCCTTGCTCGGTGAGCTGGGGCTCACCAAGGCGCAACTGCTGGCCAACAAGCCGCTGCTGACGGCGGTGTTGAAGTACCACGTGCTGTCCGCCAAGGTGCCCAAGTCGGCGGTGCCCCTGGGCCAGGCCATCTCGCCGCTGGACGGGGGCATCTTCAAGGTGGACGCGGTCGGCAACGACCTCGTCATCACCGATGGCCGCAACCGCAGCGCGAAGATCGTCGCGACGGACATCGAAGCCTCGAACGGCGTCATCCACGCCATCGACAAGGTGCTGCTGCCCGCGAACAAGACGATCGTCGACACCGCGAGCGCCAATCCGTCCTTCAGCATCCTCGTCGAAGCCGTGGTGGCGGCCCGCCTGGCGGACACGCTCAGTGGCACGGGCCCGTTCACGGTGTTCGCGCCCACCAAAGAGGCCTTCGCGGCGCTGCTGGCGGAACTGGGCCTGACCAAGGAGCAGTTGCTGGCCAACACGGCCCTGCTGACCAAGGTGCTGACCTACCACGTGGTGCCGGGCCGGGTGCTGAAGGCGGCCGTGCCGGTCGGCACGCCCATCACCACCGTCGAAGGCGAGACCTTCACCGTCAACGCGGCGCTGGCGATCACCGATCGCCGCGGCCGTACCGCCCGCATCACGGCCACCGACCTGCTGGCCAGCAACGGCGTGATTCACGTCATCGACAAGGTCATCCTCCCCGCGCCCTGACCCGGCGCTGCCATTCCCCTCCCGTCATCCAACCCAAGGAAGCATCACCATGAAGAAGTTCGTCGCCCTCACCACGCTGGCGCTGGCTGCGCTCTCGGCCCAGGCCAAGGACATCGTCGACACGGCGGTCGACGCCGGCCAGTTCAAGACCCTGGCGACCGCGCTGCAGGCCGCGGGGCTGGTCCAGACCTTGAAGGGCCCGGGCCCGTTCACGGTGTTCGCGCCAACCGACGAGGCCTTTGCCAAGATTCCGCCGGCCGAGCTGAACGCCCTGCTCAAGGACAAGGCCAAGCTGACGTCCGTGCTGACCTACCACGTCGTGCCCGGCAAGGTCATGGCCAAGGACGTGCAGGCCGGCAAGGTCAAGACGGTGCAGGGCGCCGACCTGACGATCGCCACCGCAAGCGGTGTCACCGTCGATGGCGCCAAGGTCGTGAAGACCGACATCGTCGCGGACAACGGCGTGATCCACGTCATCGACAGCGTCGTGCTGCCGCGCTGACACGGCGGCGCGATCGCCGTTCGATACCAACGTCGACGGCGGCGAGAGGGGCGCCCCGTCGCGCCAGCCTGGTCCGGCACGGTGCCTTGCAGGCGCCTTGCGCACGCGCAAGCGTTCGCGACCTGCCCGCCCGAAAATGATCCGCATCATGCGGACCAGGCGCACATGTCTCGAGCGGCGAAACCGCGTCTGCGCGCTGGCCTGCGCCGGCGTTGCCATGACCGCAGCGGCGAGCCCCGACGGGGAGCGCCAGGCCGGCGATGCGCTGAGCTACCTGCTGCCCGCCGGCGTCCTGACGGCAGAACTGTGGCGTGGCGAACGCGAAGGCGCGAAACAGTTCGGCGTGTCTTTCGCCGCCACGGTGGCGGTTGCCGAGCTTCTCAAGCGCACGACGGGTGTCGAGCGCCCCGACCACACCAACGATCAATCTTTCCCCTCCGGGCATGCCGCGCGCGCCTTCGCCGCGGCGACCTATGTCCACCGCCGGCATGGTTTCGAGTCGGCCTGGCCGCTGTACGCACTGGCCACCTATGTCGGCTACACGCGGGTGCAGAGCCAACGACATCGCTGGGCCGACATCGCGGGCGCAGCCGCCCTCGCCGGGACCTCGACGTGGGTGGTGGTGGCGCCGGCGCCGGTTGGCATCGCCGTGGGGCGCCGGCAGCTGGCGCTGCAGTGGTCGGTGCCATTGCGCTGACGCACGGCGGCACCGCTGGCACCCGACAGCGCTGGCCCGGGCCGAGCCCGCAGGCCCGGCTAAGATCTTGGCGTCCGGGACAGGCCCCCCCGGCGTCGACGCCGGGCTGCGCCGGCGGCACGGCGTTGCCAGAATCCACCGACCCGTCATGCTGCGTTACTCGACCGTCCCCGTCACCCCCTTCCAGCAGAACAGTTCCATCGTCTGGTGCGACGAGACGATGGAAGGCGCCGTCATCGACCCCGGCGGCGACCTGCCGCGGCTGCTGGGCGAGGCCCGGCGCCTGGGCGTCACGCTCAAGCAGATCCTGCTGACCCACGCGCACATCGACCATGCCGGCGGCACCGGCACGCTGGCGCGCGAGCTGCAGCTGCCGATCATCGGGCCGCATCCGGACGACCAGTTCTGGATCGACGGCCTCGCGCAGCAGGCGCAGATGTTCCGCTTCGCGCCGGCCGAGCCCTTTGCGCCCACGCGCTGGCTGCACGACGGCGACACGGTGCAGGTGGGCCACAGCACGCTGGCCGTGCGCCACTGCCCGGGCCACACGCCGGGGCATGTGGTGTTCCACAGCGCCGAGGCCGGCCGCGCCTTCGTCGGCGACGTGCTGTTCGCCGGCAGCATCGGCCGCACCGATTTTCCCGGCGGCGACCACCAGACGCTGCTCGACAGCATCACGCAGCGCCTGTGGCCGATGGGGGACGACACCGTGTTCATCCCCGGCCACGGACCCGAGAGCAGCTTCGGCCGCGAGCGGCGCAGCAACCCCTACGTCGGCGGCACCTGAGCGCCGCGGGCGCCCCGTGGCGCCGAGGTGAATACCGCACACATTGCCGCCGCCGGATTCACGCCGCTTCGGCACGCCGGCTGCCTATGCTTGCGCCATCCCGGACCTGTGCAACGCGGTACAGGGCCGGGTCACCGGAGCAAGCACCATGCACACCCAGCTCGAATCCTCCCGCCCGTATCCCGGCCACGGTTTCGATGCGGCCAACTCGATGCCGCTGCCGCGGGAACGCGGCTTCTACAGCGGCCCCGAACGGCGCAGCGCCGCGGCCACGGTGCAGATGCGCCGCATGGCGCAGATGGTCGACGAGGTCGACTACGGCATGCTGCTGCTCATCGACGAGAGCCGCGTGACGCATGCCAACCGCGCCGCGCGGCGCGACCTGGACGACAGCCATCCGCTGCAACTGGTGGCGGGCGAGCTGCGCGGCCGCCAGCCGCACGATGCCGCGCTGCTGCGCGACGCGCTGGCGGGTGCCTGCCAGCGCGGTCTGCGCCGCCTGCTGAAGCTGGGCGAAGGCGACCAGCGCATCACCGTCGCGGTGGTGCCGCTGCCGGCGCTGCCGGGCGAGCAGCACCACGGTGTGGTGCTGGTGCTGGGCAAGCGCCGCATGTGCGAGGAGCTGACGGTGGACTGGTTCGCCCGCGCGCATTCGCTGACGATGGCCGAGACGGCCGTCGTCAAGGGCCTGTGCGCCGACCTGACGCCGCAGCAGATCGCGCAGCGCCAGGGCGTCGGGCTGGCGACGATCCGCACGCAGATCGGCAGCATCCGGGCCAAGACCGGCAGCGCCAGCATCCGTGCGCTGGTGCGCCAGGTGGCGATGCTGCCGCCGCTGGTGAGTGCGCTGCAGGGCCTGGGCGGCGGCGTGGCCGGCGCTTCCGCCAGCTTCACGCCCAACCCGGCGGCCGTGGGCGCGCGCACGGCACCGCGCCTGGCGCCGATGTAGGCGCGGCGCGACGTGGCCGGAGTGTCTTGAGTCACATCCCGGTCCGGCGCGCACAGCCCTGGCATTAGCATTCGGCGGTTCCGGCCCTCATGGGGCCGGCGCCGTCCGATGACCGTCACCGATCCGATCCTCGACCTGACCGACTGGCCCGACACGCTGCGCGAGCTGGTGGCGCGCGGGCGCATCCATCGCTACCGCAAGGGCACGCTGCTGATCCAGGAGGGCGACCTCGGCGATACGCTGTTCATCATCCTCGCCGGTCGGTTGCGCGCCTTCAGCGTCGGCGACCGCGACCGCGAGATCACCTATGGCGTCTACGGCCGCGGCGAGTACCTCGGCGAGATGAGCCTCGACGGCGGGCCGCGCTCGGCCAGTGTCATCACGATGGAAGCCAGCACCTGCGCAGTGGTGACCCGGCGCACCCTCGAGGCCTTCATCGCCGAGCGGCCGCAGTTCGCCTTCGAGCTGCTGGCCAAGGTGATCCGGCGGGCGCGCACGGCCACCATCGGCACCCGGCAGCTGGCGCTCAACGATGTCTACGGGCGGCTCAAACAGCTGCTCGAGGATCTCTCGGTCGAGGCGCCCGAGGGCGATCGCCTGGTGCCCGAACGGCTGACGCACAAGGACATCGCCAACCGCATCGGGGCCTCGCGCGAGATGGTCAGCCGCCAGATGAAGGACCTGGAGAACGGCCAGTTCATCGAGGTGGTCGACGGGCTGATCCGGCTGCGCAAGGCCCTGCCCGCGCGCTGGTAGGGCACCGCGCGATCAGTTCTGCTGCTGTGACGGCTGCTGTTGCTGCTGCTGCTGGGGTGGCGGCCCGAAGCGCTGTGGCGGCTTGGCCGCGCGCTCGAACACCGGCTCCAGCCGCGGCAGGCGGGCTTCGATGTCGGCGATGCGGGTGTTGCCCGACGGGTGGGTGGACAGCCACTGCGGCGGCGCGCCCTTGCTGGCGCCCATCATCTTCTTCCACAGCGTGACGCCGGCGCGCGGGTTGTAGCCGGCCTTGGCGGCCAGCACCAGGCCCAGCGCATCGGCCTCCGATTCGTCATCGCGCGAGAAGCTCAGCGTCAGCAGCTGCCCGCCGAAGCCGGCCACGGTGCGGCCGGTGTTGCCCAGGCCCAGCAGCGCGGCGCCGATCTCGAGTGCGCCACGCGTGGCCATGGTCTTGCCGATGCGCTCGCGCGCATGCTCGAGCAGCGCATGGGCGACCTCGTGGCCCATGATCATCGCCACCTCGTCGTCGTCGAGCTGCAGCTTGCTGAGGATCGCCGAATAGAACGCGATCTTGCCGCCCGGCATGCAGAAGGCGTTCAGCTGCTGCGAGGCGAACAGGTTGACCTCCCAGCGCCATTGCCGCGCGCGCTCGTTGCAGCCCTCGGTGAACGGGATGATGCGTGCGGCGATGTAGCGCAGCCGCCTGACCTGCGGATGCTCGGCCGGGAACAGCGCACGCTGGCCACCGGCCTGGCTGACCATCTGGTTGTACTGCTGGAAGGCACCTTGCTCGATCTGTTCGGCCGACACCACCTTGCTGAAGCCCGAGCGCTTGCACTCGGCCGCCAGGTCGGGGTCGGCCGCCGCCAGCGCGCCGCTGCTGCCCAGCGCGGCGAGCAGGCCGCTGCCGATCAGCGCGCCGCCCAGGCGCCGCCGCGCATGCAGCGGGCAGCGGCAGACGCGCGCGGCGATCATCGGCGGCAGCGGGATCTCGGCGCAGCGCGGTTCGTTCAGGGGATCGTCGGTCATGGTGTCGATGCAGCAGGGCGTGTCCGAGAGATTCTGCCTGCGGCGCCGGGTTTCGCCGGAGTGCCCCTAGGAGTCTGCGCGGCAGAAGCCGCGAAGACTCCTAGCCTGCGGCTGTATGT
>CAZXLI010000027.1:0-39251 GCA_964641795.1 uncultured Bordetella sp.
CCTTCGACCACATGGCGAAGATGAAGGACCAGGCGATCGTCTGCAACATCGGCCACTTCGACAACGAGATCGACGTCGCCTCGCTCGAGCAGTACGAGTGGGACGAGATCAAGCCGCAGGTCGACCACGTGATCTTCCCGGACGGCAAGCGCATCATCCTGCTGGCCAAGGGCCGGCTGGTGAACCTGGGCTGCGGCACCGGCCACCCGAGCTACGTGATGAGCTCGTCGTTCGCCAACCAGACCATCGCGCAGATCGAGCTCTTCACGCACAGCGACTTCTACGAGCAGGGCCAGGTCTATGTGCTGCCCAAGCACCTGGACGAGAAGGTCGCGCGCCTGCAGTTGAAGACGCTGAACGCGCAGCTGACCGAGCTGACCGACGAGCAGGCCGCCTACATCGGCGTGCCGAAGGCCGGTCCGTACAAGCCCGACAGCTACCGCTACTGATCGCGTGACGACCATGGCAAGCGCACACGACTTGCCGGTCAGCGTCGAGTTCTTCCCCCCGAACACCCCCGTCGGCAGCGAGAAGCTGAAGACGGTGGTGCAGGAACTCGCCGCGATCCGGCCTGAATATTTCAGCGTCACCTACGGCGCCGGCGGCTCCACGCGCGAGAAGACGCTGGCCACCGTGCGCGACATCGCCGCGGCCGGCTTCGAAGCCGCGCCGCACCTCTCGTGCGTGGGCTCCACGCGCGAGGGCATCGCCGAGATCCTGGCCACCTACCGCAGCCAGGGCATCCGCCGCATCGTCGCACTGCGCGGCGACCTGCCCAGCGGCATGGCGGTGGCCGGCGAGTTCCGCTACGCCAGCGAGCTGATCCGCTTCATCCGCGAGACGCAAGGCCCCGACTGGATCATCGAAGTCGCCGCCTACCCCGAGTACCACCCCGAGCAGCGCTATGCGCGGCGCGACCTGCAGCACTTCGCCGACAAGGTGCAGGCCGGCGCCAACAGCGCGATCACGCAGTTCTTCTTCAACCCCGACGCCTACTTCCACTTCGTCGACGAAGTGCGGGCGATGGGCGTCACCGTGCCGATCGTGCCGGGCATCATGCCCTTCCACAACTACGCCAAGGTGGCGCAGTTCGCGCAGCGCGACGGCATCGACATCCCGCGCTGGGTGGCGATGAAGATGGAAGGCTTCATGGACGACGCCGCGTCGATCCGCGCCTTCGGGCTCGACGTGGTGACGCGGCTGTGCGAACGCCTGATCGCAGGCGGCGCGCCCGGCATCCACTTCTATGCGCTGAACCAGTCCGGCTTGACGCTGGAGATCTGCAAGCGGCTGGGCCGCATGGGCTGAGCGGCGCCGGGGCTGAGCGGCGCAAGGGCGAACCGGCGATGTCCGGTTCGGGCCGCGCATGTCGTCCGATAGGCCAGAGCGGTCATCCCGGCCGCCCAGGAGCTTCGACATGGTCCATCCCTTGCCCCGTCGCACGCTGGCCGCGTTCGCGATGGCTGCCGCGCTGCCCCTCACGCCCGCCCACGCCGGCGCGCCGGCCGGCCGCCAGCTCACCCCCGGCGAGCTGTTCAACTACGCCGAGGCGCAGTACCCCGCGCTGTTCCCGGCGCATGCGGTGAACCAGTCCGCCCCGCCCTACACCTACCGCTACTACCCGGCCACCGGCCACTACCTGGGCGTGGCCGACCAGAAGGTCTTCCTGCTGGGGCCGGCCAGTGGCGGCAGCGTGAAGCAGGTGGGCGTGCTGGACGACTTCTACTGCGCGGTGCAGGCGCAGGAATGCGGCAGTTCGGGCCTGCCGGTGCTGTCGTCGGACGCGATGATGGACCTGGCCACGCGCGGCATCGACGCGCTGTTCCTGTACGAAGCGGTGATCAACAGCATCGTGTTCGACATGCTCGACTCGGTTGCGCGCACCACCGTCAGCGGCCGGCCGGCCGCGCCGATCGCCGGCACGCAGGCGCTGCCCTGCGTCAACGGTGGCACCGGCAGCTACACGGTGACCGATGCGGACGACTCGCACACGCTGACCCCGGGCGACCGCATCTCGCTGACCGCCAGCCACTGCATCCTGACCTCGCTGACCAACCACCCGCCCTTCAGCGGCCGCATCGACATCACGGTCACCGGCGGCGTCAACACCCACAACTACTGGGCCTCGACCGGCGACACCGGCAGCATCGAACTGCGCGTCGACCTGCAGAACCTGGACCACTTCCGCGGCCTGCTGAACGGCACCTTCGGCTATGCCTCGTCCTGGCCCGACCCCGGCGCCGACTACACCTTCACCACCACCTTCGAAGACCTGGTGGCCAAGACCAGCGACGGCAGCACGCACTACACCGATGTGCGCCTGAACTTCTCCTCGGACAGCCACCGCCTGACCAGCGCCGACGGCGCCGTGACGGTCGACAGCAGCCGCGGCGGCCAGCGGCGGCTGCAGCTCTCGGTGGCCGAGCCGCTGGTCGTGGTGCAGGACACCATCCGCCCGCGCCCCACCAGCGGTGTGCTGCGCGCCAGCGGCCACGGCTTCCAGATCGACGTGCGCTATGCCGAGAACCGGCAGATGACGGTGAGCCTGGACAACGGGCCGGACGGCCGGATCGAGCAAAGCGGCGACACCAACGAAGCCCGCATGGACGGGTTTCTGAACTACCCGTGATCGGCGCTTAACCCCGTTCGGCCCCATCGGCCGTGAAAACCGGCATCACCCCGCACGGAGATGCCGATGTCACCCACTGCCCTGCCCCGCACCACCCGGCGCCGCCTGCTGGCCGCGCTGATCGCCGCCAGCGCCAGCGCCCCGCTGTGGGCCCAGACCGCCCCGGCCATCGCCGCGCCACCGCCGCCACCGGTGCCGCGCTTCGTCGTGCCGCTGGGCGGCGCGCCGATCGAGCTGGCCGACTACCGCCAGGACATCAGCATCGTCGGCCAGACGGTGCAGACCCGCCTGACGCTGCAGCTGCACAACCCGAACCCGCGGGTGCTCGAAGGCGAGCTGCAGTTCCCGCTGGCCGCCGGGCAGACGGTGACCGGCTTCGCGCTGGACATCGACGGCCAGCTGCGCCGCGCGGTGCCGGTGGCCAAGGCCAAGGGGCTGCAGGTGTTCGAGGACACGATCCGCGGCCGCGTCGACCCGGCGCTGCTGGAGGCCACGGCCGGCAACCAGTACAAGCTGCGGGTCTACCCGCTGCCGCCGCAGGGCCGTCGCACCGTGGTGCTGGACATCGCGCAGGCCCTGCCCGCGGGTGACGGCCGCCCGGCGCCGCTGCTGGTGCCGCTGGGGCTGGACGGGCTGCCGGCGCGCCAGGCCAGCCTGCGCGTGCGCATGGCCGGCATGGCGCCGTCCGGCGTGCACTGGAGCCTGCGTGGCCTGCCCGCCGATGCGCTGCAGCTGCAGCCCGGCACGGCGGGCGATGGTGGCAGCCAGTTGCTGATGGCGCCCCGCCCGCTGACCGCGACCGCGCAGCTGGCACTGACCCTGGCGCTGCCGGCCGGCACGCCGGTGCAGGCCGCTCACTTTGATGGGGAGGATTTCGTCTATGCCGAGATCCCCACGCCCGGCGGCAGCCTGCCGCGCCAAGCGCCGCGCCGCGTGGCCCTGGTGTGGGACGCCTCGGGCTCGGCCGCGCAGCGCCGGCTGGCGAGCGAGTTCGCCGTGATGGACGCGCTTTTTGCACGTTGGCAGAACCTGCAGGTGCGGCTGTACGTGCTGCGTGACCGGCTGGAGGCGCCGGTGGACTTCGAGGTCCGCGGTGGCCAGTGGCGCGCCCTGCGCGAGCGGCTGCAGGCCGAGCCCTTCGACGGCGCGACGCAGCTCGGCGCCGTGCAGCTGCCGCGCGAAGCCGCCGACCTGGCCCTGCTGTTCAGCGACGGCCATGCGAACTTCGGCGAGCGCCGGCCGCCGACCTTCGGCATGCCAGTGTTCGTGCTGCAGTCCAGCCTGGGCAGTGAATCGGCGGCGCTGCGCGCGGTGGCCGAAGCCGGCGGCGGCGCGCTGGTCGACCTGCTGCAGGCCGGCACCGCACAGGCCGTGCAGCGCGTGCTCACCGACGTGCCGCGCCTGGCCGAGCTGCGCAGCAGCGCGGGCCGGCAATGGGTGGCGGCCTCGCGCCAGGGCGTGGCCGGCCGCATCGCGGTGGCCGGCATCGCCAGCGAGGCGCAAGGCACGCTCGAGGCGGTGTTCCAGCTGCCCGGCGGGCGCGAGTCGGTGCAGCGCGTGCGCTGGCAGCTCGCCGCCCCGCAGGCCACCGCGCGGCGCCAGGCGAACCCGGCTTCAGCGCAGCCGGCCATTGCCGGCCCGCTGCCCGAGGACGATGCCGGCGCTCCGCTGCCCGCCTGGCGCTGGGCGATGCTGCAGCTCGATGAACTCGCGCTGCGGCCCGAGCTGCACCGCGCCGAGATCGAACGCCTGGGCCAGCGCTTCGGACTGGCCACGCGCGAGACCTCGCTGATCGTGCTGGACACGCTGGCCGACTACCTGCGCCACCGCATCGAGCCGCCGGCCGGCCCGCTGCGCAGCGCCTGGCAGCAGCAGATCGGCCAGCAGCAGGCCACCGCCCAGCGCCAGCAGCAGGACCACCTGGCGCAGCTGCTGCGCCGCTTCCAGGAGCGCCAGGCCTGGTGGGCCACCGAGTTCCCGAAGGACGCACCGGCCGAGGCCCGGCGCGACGCGCGCGAGGGCGCGATCGCGATCGGCGGTGAGCAGGCGGTGCAGCGCCAGCTGCGCGCGCGGCCCGAAGCAGCCGGCCCCGCCGATGCGCGGCGCCCCGCCGCCCCGCCGATGGCCGCGCCGATGCCGGCGCCCGCCCCGGTGGCGCAACCGGTCGCGCCGGCGCTGGCTGAATCGCGGGCGGCCGCACCGGCTGCACCGGCCACGCTGGCCGGCCGCCTGGCCAAGTCGGCCGAGCTGGCCGATCGCGCCGCACCGGGTGCGGCGCCGGGCAACAGCGCCGAGCAGCCCGCCGCCAGCATCGCGCTGAGCCAGTGGGTGCCCGACGCACCGTACGCGCGCCGGCTGCGCGCGGCCGCTCCGAAAGACCGTTATGCGGTGTACCTCGACGAGCGCCCCGGCCGGCTCAACAGCAGCGCCTTCTTCCTCGACGCGGCCGACCTGTTCTTCGCGCAGGGCGATGCCGCGCTGGGCCTGCGCGTGCTGTCCAACCTGGCCGAGATGGAGCTGGAGAACCGCGCGCTGCTGCGCATCCTGGGCTACCGGCTGCTGCAGGCGCAACAGGCGGCATTGGCGGTGCCGGTGTTCGAGCGCGTGCGCGAGATCGCGCCGCACGAGCCGCAATCCAGCCGCGACCTCGGCCTGGCACTGGCCGATGCGCAGCAATGGCAGGCCGCGGCCGATGCGCTGTGGCTCACCGCCAGCACGCGCTGGGAGGGCGGGCGCTTTCCGGACATCGACATCACCGCGCTGGGCGAGCTGAACGCGCTGATCGCCAAGGCGCGGCGCCAGGGCGCGGCGATCAATGTCTCGGCGATGGACCCGCGCCTGCTGGTGAACCTGCCGCTGGGCCTGCGCGTGGTGCTGGCCTGGGACGCCGACAACACCGACATCGACCTCTACGTCACCGATCCGAACGGCGAGCAGGCCTTCTACGGCCACCAGCGCACGCGCCAGGGCGGCCGCATGTCAGCCGACTTCACCGGCGGCTACGGCCCCGAGGAGTTCGCGCTGCGCAAGCCCAAGCCCGGGGTCTACACCGTGAGCGCGCGCTTCTTCGGCCACCGGCAGCAGGTGCTGGCACCGGCCACCACATTGATGCTGCGGCTGAGCACCGGCTTCGGCACTGCGGCCGAGCACGAGCAGCGGGTGATGCTGCGGCTGTCGGGCGCCGGCGAAGTGGTGAAGGTCGGCGAGTTCCGCGTCGAGGGGGCCAATGATTAGGGACAGCGCTGTCCTCGCGCGCGCCGGCGTCTGCAGGCGCGAATAGGCGGCAAAGTGCTCGGCCTCCAGCAGGGGTTTCCCGCAAGCCGTCGACAGCGGACTGACAGGCTGGCTGCCGAGCATGACCGGCAGACCGGCAGACCGTTCGAGACGCCGGCATCCACCCCGGAAAGAGGAGACCCCTGCCCATGCGCACCCCCCTGTTGGTCGGCGCCGCACTCGCGTCGCTGGCCGCCCCGGCCCTGGCCCAGTCCACCGTCACCGTGTTCGGCATCGTCGACGTCGGCGCGCAGCGGCTGAAGAACGGCGACAAGAGCGTCACGCTGCAAAGCATCGACGGCCTGCAGACCAGCCGGCTCGGCTTTCGCGGCAGCGAAGACCTGGGCGGCGGCCTCTCGGCCAGCTTCCACCTCGAGGGCGCGCTGAGTCCCGACGACGGCACGGCCGGCGGCTTCAACTTCCGGCGCCGTTCCACCGTCAGCCTGGCCGGCAAGGCGCTCGGCGAGCTGCGCCTGGGCCGCGATTACACGCCCACCTTCTGGAGCATCAGCAACTTCAGCCCGTTCGGCACCAATGGGGTCGGCTCGGCCGGCAACATGGTCTACGGCTTCGATGGGCTGTCGAGCACCGCCTCGACCATCGTGCGTGCGAACAACTCGGTCGGCTACTTCCTGCCGGGCGGCCTGGGCGGCGTCTACGGCCAGGCGATGGTGGCCTTCGGCGAGGGCGCGCCGGGCAAGTACCAGGGGCTGCGCGTCGGCTTCGCGAACGAGGCGCTGGATGTGGCCGTTGCCACCTCGAAGACCGAGAACAATGCCGCCGGCGACAAGTTCAGGACCTCGAACATCGGCGCCTCGTACAAGATCGGCCCGGCCAAGCTGATGGGCCTGTGGCTGACCAGCAAGCAGACCACGCGCCAGCAGGACAACTGGCTGCTCGGCGCTACCGTGACGCTGGACCTGGGCGAGCTGCGCGCCAGCGTGATCCGCTCGCACTACACCAACAGCGCCAACGCCGCCGACTACCACGCCACCCAGCTGGCGCTGGGCTACGTCTACCACTTGTCCAAGCGCAGCGCGCTCTACGCCAGCGCCTCGCGCATCGGCAACAGCAGCGGCGCGAAGTTCGTGATCCCTGGCGGTCCGGCGTTGGGCACGGGCCAGTCGTCCAAGGGCATCGAAGCCGGCATCCGGCACGTGTTCTGATCGGCGCGCTCAGGCCACCGCGTCCTGCGGTGCGGCCCGCAGCGCCGGGTGCCTGAGCAGCTGGCGCACGAACAAGGTGGCATCGCTGGCCTTGGTCAGCACCAGCGCCGCACCGGCTTCGCGCAGGGCCTGCATGTCGGCATCGGCCAGTTCGGCCGACATCACCACCAGCACCGGCTCGCGCAGGCACAGGCGGCGCGCGGCCTCGATGACCCGCAGGGCGCCACCGTCGGCCAGGTGCAGGTCGGTCAGGACCAGGTCGTAGCGGTCCTGCGGCAGCATGGCCTCGGCATCGGCCACCGAGCCTGCCACGCTGACCTGGCAGCCCTGCGCGACCAGCGCGTGCTCGAGCAGCATCGCGTAGACCTCGGCGTCCTCCACCACCAGCACGCGCTTGGGTTCGGCCGGTGCGGCCGCTTCGTCGGAAGGCAGCTCGAGCTGCACTTCGGCCTGCCAGCGCAGCGTGATCGCGGTGCCGACACCGCGCCGGCTGTCCAGCCGCAGCTCGCCGCCCATCAGCCGCGCGAGGTCGCGGCACAGCGCCAGGCCCAGGCCGGTGCCCGCGCCGGAGGCGCGGCCCTCGTCGGCGATGAAGAACGGCTCGAACAGGTGGGCCTGGTCCTCGGGGGCCACGCCGGGCCCCTGGTCGCGCACGGTGATCTCCACCTGGCACAGGGGCGGCTCGCCGCCCAGCGGCTCGCAGTGCGATTCGATGCCGATCTCGCCGCGCTCGCTGTACTTGATGGCGTTGGCCACCAGGTTGCGCACGACCTGCTGGACCCGCATGGCATCGATGCGCAGCAGCGGGTCCCAGGGGCCGGGGCGGTAGCGCAGCGTCAGCTGGCGCGCCTGGGCGGCAGGCCCCATCTCGAGGGCCACGCTGCGCAGCACCGGATCGAGGTGGGCCGACTCCTGCTGCAGCGACAGGCGCCCGGCCTCCAGCCGGTCGCGATCGAGCAGGTTGTTCAGCAGCGTCAGCGTCGAGCGCGCCGACTCGCGCAGGCCCGCGGCGACGCTGGGCAGGTTGTCGCGGGCACTGCGGATCAGCTCGGTGCCGGCGATCACCGAATGCAGCGAGTTGCGCACCTCGTGCGCCAGGAAGGTGACGAAGCGTGCGCTGGTCTGGCTGGCGCGCTCGGCCAGCAGCTGCGCATGCTCACGCCGCCGCACCTCGCGCCGCAGGCGCCCGCTGTGCCACCACCACAGCGCCAGCAGCGAGCACAGCAGCAGCACCATCCACGGCAGCCAACGCACCGCCACTTCGCGCAGCACGCGCTCGGGCGACGGCGGCACCAGCCAGCGCTGCTTCAGGTCGGGCAGTTCGTTGACCATCGCGTCGTCGAGCGCGCGCTGCACCGCCGGCAGCAGCGCCGCATGGCGGGCCGCCACGCCCAGGCTCAGCTGGGTGCGCAGCTCGGGCACGGTGCCCATCATCTGCACCGCCGCCCGTGGCCGCTCGGCCAGCAGGAGGCCGGCGCTGACGACATCGGCCAGCGTGGCATCGGCGCGGCCGTCCTCGACGGCGGCCACGCAATCGGCCAGCGCCCCGCAGGGCAGCAGGCGGATGGTCGGGTGCCGTGCATCGATCCAGCCGCGGGCCTCGTGACCGGGCGGCAGGGCCACGGTGCGACCGCGCAGCTGCTCCAGGTCCAGCAGCATCGCGTTGCGCCGGCCGATGATCATGATCGGCTGCTCGAGGTAGGGCCCGACGAAGCGCAGCAGCTCGTCGCCCGGGCCGCCCTCCTCGAGCCCGATCACCCAGTCGACCTCGCCGCGCCGCAGCGCTTGCGGCAGCGCGTCGATCGACATCCGTCGCCACGCCGCCGGCCGCAGCCCCAGCCGCTGCAGCACGGCCTTGAGCATGTCGATCGACAAGCCCGAGGGCACGCCGTCGGGGCTGTCGAAAACGATCGGCCGTTCGCCCCCGACCACCGCGATCGTCGGCGGCGGCAGGCGCGCCAGCTGCGCCCGCTCGGCCGGCGCCAGCGCGAACGGTGCACTGGCGGCACCCGGCGGCCCCGCGACATCGTCGCCGGCCCGGTGCAGCAGCCGCTCGTAGGCCTGCGGGCTCAGCGCATCGATGCGCATCGACAGTTGTTGCGCGAGCTCGCGACGCACGGCCGGCAGCGCCAGCTGCAGCACGCCCGAGGGCAGCTCCAGCGTGCGCGAGACCTGCAGTCCGGCCAGGGCCGGCCGGTCGCGCATCAGGGCCTTGACGACCGGCAGCGCCTCGAAGGCGACGTCCGCGCGCCGCACGGCCACCTCGCGCAGGCTGTCCGCGGCAGTGTCCATCAGCGCACGCGTGGCCAGGGGAAAGAAGCGGTCGGCGTCGTCCTCGCCGGGCGAACCCATCACCACGGCCAGCACGCGTCCGGCCAGGTCGGGCGACAGGATGGCCGAAGGGGCGTCGCGCCGGGTCACCATGGCGCGCCGCACGGTGCCATAGGGCACCGTGAAGACGAGCTCGCGCGAGCGAGCCGGTGTGCGGGTCAGGCCGCTGGCCAGGTCGAGCCGGCCCGCGCGCAGGTCGGCTTCCAGGCGCCCGAGGTCCTCGTAGCGCACCGGCTGCACCTCGAGATTGAGGGCTTGCGCCAGCTCGCGCACCAGCAAGACATCGGCCCCACCGGGCTCCCCGCCGTCGGGCCAGGACTGCAGCGGCGGCAGCCCCGCCAGCACCCCATAGCGCAGAACCGTCGGCAGGGCATCGGCAGCCTCGGCGCAGCTCATCAGCAGGCACACCAGCCCCCCGACTGCCCAAGCCGCCGCTCGCCGACCCACCAACCACCGGGCCACCAAGGTTGCGCTCCACCGCCAACGACAGGGTGAATATCCGCGCTCGCCCGCGGGCCGTCAACGCGTGGAACCGTGGAGCGCCGAGGTTCCGATGGATCGGGCTTTTCAGGACTGGAAATTCTGTTATTACAGGATTACGCTGCCGCCATGCCCGATCCGATTCCCCTGCACGGCACCTCGCTGCACGATGGCGTGGCCGCCAGGCTGCGCACGATGGTGTTCGATCGCGAGCTCGCCCCCGGCGAGTTCATCGACGAGCTGGCGCTGGCCCAGGCCTGGCAGATCAGCCGCACGCCGCTGCGTGAGGCGTTGAAGGTGCTGGCCGCCGAGGGCATCGTCGAGCTGGTGCCGCGCCGCGGCGCACGGGTGGTCGAGCTCACAGATGCCGACGCCGAGCAGCTGTTCCCGGTGATGGCGATGCTCGAGGGCCGCTGCGCACTGGAAGCCACGCAGCGCGCGGGCGACGAAGACCTGCTGCACCTGAGGCGCCTGCACGACCAGCTCGAACGCCACGCCGCCGCGAAGGACATCGACGGCTACTACCGCGCCAACCATGCCTTCCACTCCTTCGTGCAGCAGCTGGCCGCCAACCGCTGGCTCGACCGCGTGAGCACCGACCTGCGCCGCTTCATGCGGCTGTGGCGCGGCCGGCAGCTGCAGCTGAAGGGCCGCATCGAGGCCTCGATCAACGAACACCGCGTGCTGCTCGATGCCATCGTGCAGCGCGACGCGCCGCGCGCCGAGCGCGCGATGCACGACCACCTGATGGCCCAGCTGGCGGCGCTGAAGGCACTGCAGAAGCAGGAGCAGCAACGCACCCGGAAGGGCCGCCATGGCTAGCACCGGCACCGGCCGCCGCGCGGCACCGCAGGACCGCGCACTGCGCGCGCTGCTGGCCGACTGCCGGCGGCTCATCAGCATCCGCGGCGACAGCGGCGACCCGCGCCTGGCGCAAGCCATCGTGCAGCAGATCGACGCGCTGGCCGACGACACGCGGCGACGCTTCTTCGAGCACCTGGCGCGCGACTTCGGCCCGGACCCGCAGCAGGTGCTGGCCTGCGCGCAGGCCTTCGCCGAAGCGCCGGAACAGCCCGACCGGCTGATCCGCCTGACGCAGGCCGCCGAACCGCCGCGGCAGGAGCTGTTCCGCCGCCTCAACCGCGCGCCCGGCGGCACCGCGGCGATCGTGCGGCTGCGCCGCTCGCTGCTGGAACGCCTGCCGAAGCACCCCAAGCTGCAGGCCGTCGAGCACGACCTGCACCACCTGCTGTCGAGCTGGTTCAACCCCGGCTTCCTGCAGCTGCGCAAGGTGGACTGGAACTCGCCGGCCCAGCTGCTCGAGCAGATCATCCGCCACGAAGCGGTGCATGCCATCGACGGCTGGGACGACCTGCGCCGGCGGCTGCAGCCGGACCGCCGCTGCTTCGCCTTCTTCCACCCGCAGCTGCCCGACGAGCCGCTGATCTTCGTCGAGGTGGCGCTGGTGCCCGAGATGGCCGCCGCGATCGCCCCGCTGATCGACAAGAAGTCGCAGCCCTTGCCGGCCGAGTCCTTCACCGTGGCGGTGTTCTACTCGATCAGCAACTGCCAGCCGGGGCTGCGCGGCGTCTCGCTGGGCAACTTCCTGATCAAGCGGGTGGCCGAGCAGCTGAAGCAGGAGCTGCCGCAGCTGAAGACCTTCTGCACGCTGTCGCCGATACCCGGCTTCGCCGACTGGCTGCAGCATCAACCGGGCGATGCCAATCGATCGCCCCAGCAGCTGCTCAAGATGGCCGCTCACTTTCTGGTTTATCACAGCGTCACGCCGCAGGGCGATCCGGTGGCGCGTTTCCACCTCGACAACGGCGCGCGCCTCGAGCGGCTGAACCCGAATGCCAACCTCTCGGCCAAGGGCTTGAAGCAATCGGCCGGATTGATGGTCAACTACCTGTACGACCTGGCCCGCATCGAGACCTGCCGCGACCGCTTCGTGCAGGGCCAGGTGGTGCATTCGCGCGCCGTGGCGGCGCTGCTGTGAAGTTCCTTCCAACGACACGACGACAGGAGACTGCATGAACACCATCGACGCAACGCGCCGCTCGCTGCTCGGCGGCGCCTTGGGCGCGGCCGCACTCGGCGCCGCCGGCAGCGCCTGGGCCGAGGCCTGGCCGACCAAGCCGGTCAACGTGATCGTGCCTTTCCCGGCCGGCGGCGGCACCGACGCCTTCGCGCGGCCGATGTTCGCGGTGATGAGCAAGAACACCGGCAAGCAGTTCGTCATCGACAACAAGGGCGGCGCCGGCGGCACGGTGGGGGCCAGCCTGGCCGTGCGTGCGGCACCGGACGGCTACAACTTCTTCATGGGCGCGGTGCACCACACCATCGCGCCTTCGATGTACCCCAAGCTCGACTACAACCTCGAGACCGACCTGATCCCGGTGGGCCTGGTGGCCAGCGTGCCGCAGGTGATCGTCGTCAACCCGAAGGTGCCGGTCAGCGACCTGAAGGGCCTGCTGGAGTACCTGCGCAAGAACCCCGGCAAGGTCAACTACGGCTCGGCCGGCAACGGCACCTCGCACCACCTGGCCGGCGAGCTGTTCAAGCTGCAGACCAAGACCTTCATCACCCACATCCCGTACCGCGGCGCCGGGCCCGCGCTGCAGGACCTGATCGCCGGCCAGGTGGACATGATGTTCGACGGCCTCGGCTCCTCGGCCAACCACATCAAGGGCGGGCGCATCAAGGCCATTGCGGTGGCGTCGGACAAGCGCGCCCCGGGCTTCGCCGAGCTGCCCACCACCGGCGAATCCGGGCTGCCCAGCTACCAGGTCGCCACCTGGTACGGCATCTGGGCGCCCAAGGGCACGCCGAGGGAGGCGATCGATGCGATGCAGGCCGAGATGAAGAAGGCACTGACCTCCGACGAGCTGAAATCCATCTGGGCCGGCCTGGGCGCGAACCCGCCCAGCCTGTGGGGCGCGGACTTCGGCCGGTTCGTCAGCAGCGAGATCAAGCGCTGGGCCGAGGTGGTGAAGAATTCCGGTGCGAAACTGGACTGACGGGGCCCAAGCGGATGCAGAACGAGAACCTCTTCGCCGCCTTGCGGGCGGCCTTCCCGCCCGACCTGGACGGCACCGCCATCGAGACCGCCGACGGCCTCGGCGCGCCGCTCGAGTACTCGTGGCGCGACCTCGAGCGCGCCACCGCGATGATCGCCAACCTGCTGGCCGGCCTGCAGCTGCCGGCGGGCAGCCGTGTGGCGGTGCAGACCGACAAGAGCGTCGAGGCGCTGATGCTGTACCTGGCCGTGCTGCGTGCAGGTTATGTCTACCTGCCGCTGAACACCGCCTACCAGGCCGCCGAGATCGAGTACTTCATCGGCAATGCCGAGCCGGCCGTGGTGGTGTGCGCGCCGAAGCACTTTGCCTGGATCAGCCGCATCGCGTTCAACGCCGGCACGCGCCATGTGTTCACGCTCGGCGACGACCGCACGGGCAGCCTGCTGGAGCGCGCCGCCCATTGCAGCGACCGGCACGAGCCGGCCGTCCGAAAGGCCGACGACCTCGCCGCGATCCTGTACACCAGTGGCACCACCGGCCGCAGCAAGGGCGCGATGCTGTCGCATGGCAACCTGCTGTCGAACGCCCGGGTGCTGAAGGACTACTGGGGCTGGCAGCCCGGCGACGTGCTGGTCCACGCCCTGCCGATCTTCCACGTGCACGGTCTCTTCGTCGCCTCGCATGGCGCGCTGCTCAACGGCAGCAAGATGATCTGGTTCGCGAAGTTCGACCCCAAGGCGGTGATCGCGCGGCTGCCCGAAGCCACCGTCTTCATGGGCGTGCCCACGCTGTACGTGCGCATGCTGGCCGAACCCGCGCTCACCCGTGCGGCCTGCGCGCACATGCGCCTGTTCGTTGCCGGCTCGGCGCCGTTGCTGACCGAGACCTTCCAGGCCTGGGCCGACCGCACCGGCCACACCATCCTCGAGCGCTACGGCATGAGCGAGACGGTGATGCTCACCTCCAACCCCTACACGCCGGCGACCGAGCGCAAGGCCGGCACGGTGGGCTTCGCGCTGCCGGGTGTCGGCGTGCGGGTGCACGACGACGAAGGCCGGCCCTGCGCGCCGGGCGAGATCGGCGGCATCCAGGTCCGCGGGCCGAACGTCTTTGCAGGCTACTGGCGCATGCCGGAGAAGACGAAGGAGGAGTTCACCGCCGACGGCTGGTTCAAGACCGGCGATGTCGGCAAGGTGGACGAGCAAGGGCGCTTCACGATCGTCGGCCGCAGCAAGGACCTCATCATCAGCGGCGGCTACAACGTCTACCCGGCCGAGATCGAGGGCTACCTGAACGACATGCCCGGTGTCGAGGAATCGGCCGTGATCGGCGTGCCGCACCCCGACTTCGGCGAGGCCGTGGTCGCGGTGGTGGTGCCCCGGCCGGGCAGCACGCCGGACCCGGCCGCGATGGTGGCCCGCCTGAAGCAGCAGATCGCCAACTTCAAGGTGCCCAAGCAGCTGTACGTGGTGCCCGAGCTGCCGCGCAACGCGATGGGCAAGGTGCAGAAGAACCTGCTGCGCGAACAGCACAAGGGCCTGTTCGCGTGAGCGACGCTGCCGTGCCGCGCGACAGCTGCCCGCGCTGCGGCGCCGGTTTTGCGTGCGGCATGGCCGATGCCAGCCGGCCCTGCCCTTGCACCACGATCAGCCTGGGCGCCGACACGCTGGCCGCGCTGCGCCAGCGCTACACCGGCTGCCTGTGCCTGCGCTGCCTGGGCGAACTGGCCGCCGCCCGGCCGGTGGACGCAGACCGGGGCGCGCGGCCCGGGAGTTCGACCCCGCATTGACCCGGCGCAACGGATAGCGGTTGCAATCGCGCGACCATCTCCTACAGTGAATAAGGGGGACGCCCCCGCGCCCCCATGGAGGCCACCATGTTCAGGCGCTTCTACACGCATCCGCTCGCAGTGGGGCTGGCGGTGCTGGCGACGCTGCTGGTGCTGGCCGGTCTTGATCGCATGGCCGGTCCCGAAGGGGCTTATCACATGCTGGCGCGCGTTGGCGCTGAAGCCACGCAGAGGGTGGTGATCGTCGGCCACCATGTGGTCCAGCAGGTGGTGATCGTCGGGCGCAGGCTCGGCGGTTGATCCTGGCCGCCGGCCGCAGGGCTCGCCAAAGCCTGCTGCGCCGTGGCATGCTGCGCTCGCGGCAGGCGAGTGCATTGCCGTTTCGCGGTCGTGACGACTGCTGCCGACGAGAGCAACAAGACCCTGCCCCCATGACTGAAGAAGCGCGCCCGCGGCTGCTGGTGGTCGACGACCAACCGATCAACGTGCAGGCGCTGTACCAGGCGCTGTCGGCAGAGCACCAGGTGTTCGTGGCCACCAGCGGCGAGCAGGCCCTCAAGCTGGCACTGGAGAAGCTGCCGGACCTGGTGCTGCTGGACGTGGTGATGCCCGGTACCGACGGATTCGAGGTCTGCCGCCGCCTGAAGCTCGACCCCGCGACCGCCGACATCCCGGTGATCTTCGTCACCGCGCACAGCGAGGAAACCGAGGAAGCGCGCGGGCTCGACCTTGGCGCCGTCGACTTCATCGCCAAGCCCTTCCACCCGCGGGTGGTGCGCGCCCGCGTGAAGACGCACCTCACGCTCAAGCGCCAGTCCGATTTCCTGCGCCGCATGGCCTTCGTCGACGGCCTGACCGGCGTCTACAACCGGCGCCACTTCGACGAACGGCTGCAGCAGGAATGGCTGCGCGCGCGACGCAATGGCACGCCGCTGTCGCTGCTGCTGATGGACCTGGACGGCTTCAAGCGCTACAACGACCGCTACGGCCACCCGGCCGGCGACGACTGCCTGCGCCGCGTGGCCCAGGCACTGGGGCAGGGCCTGCTGCGGCCGGCCGATCTGCTGGCGCGCTACGGCGGCGAGGAGTTCGCCGCGATCCTGCCCGAGACCGATGCCGCCGGCGCACTGGCGCTGGCCGAACGCCTGGGCCGGCAGGTGCAGGCGCTGGCGCTGGCGCATGCCGATTCGCCGGCGGGGCTGCCGGTGGTCAGCATCAGCATCGGCATTGCCAGCCGGCCGTCGACGGCGCCGGGCGAGCAGGCCGGCACCGAGTCCGATCTGCTGGCACGCGCCGACCGCCAGCTCTACCGCGCCAAGGCCGAGGGGCGGGCGCGGGCGTGTGCTGAATGATCCCCCCCCCGGAGCGCCTGCGGCGCCTCCCCCCCGAGGGGGGCCACGCCGGCGGACCGGCGGAGCCGGATCCGCGGCGTGTGCTGGGCATTCTTGGCGTGCGCCTGGCATTCGCGGCGTGCGCGGGGCTTCGGCGTGCGCCTGGCATTCGCGGCGTGCGCTGGGCATTCGCGGCCGGGGTGATCAGAGGCACTTGGCCTGGATCACCCAGTCCATCGCCGCGCCGAGGTCGATCGGCACGGTGGCCTGCGTGGACGGCAGGTAGTACAGGTGCTGGTCGGCCGAGGAGATGCCGACATAGGTGCCGGTGGCCGCGTAATAACGGTAGTAGTACGGCGCCAGCGTGCGCGAAGCCGCACCGGCCGGCGCCAGCAGCGTCGGGTAGGCCGCCTCGCCCCAGGCCAGCAGGCAGTCGGCCTGCGCGGTCGTCACCGCGGGCGCCGCGCTGCCGGGCCACAGCTCCACCAGCTGCAGCCCGTGGGCCGGCACGCTCAGCGTCATGGACAGCTGGCCGCCGCTGACGGCCAGTGCCTTGCGCTGCTCGACGGCGACGCTGGCCATCAAGGTGCCCAGCGCGGCGCTGTCGGGCGCCACCGGGTTGCCTGCCGCCGTGGGCAGTGTCTGCGCCGCCTGCGGCGGGCTGCGCACCAGCGCGCTGGCCACGCTGCCGGCCAGGCCCTTCCACTTCAGCGTGTAGCTCTGCGCGCTGCTGCCGTCGTTGCTGATGACCGTGGCGATGCGGCCGCCCGCCTGGCCGCTCAACGCCTGCAGCGCCGCGGCGTCGGACGCGTGGCCGGCCACGCAGTTCGCGCCGTTGCTGCACACCTGGGTCGGCAGCGCCGTGCCCCCTTTCAGCCGTGCATGGGCCCAGAAGGCCCAGGCCGACGGATTGACCTGCACCGCATTGGCCACCGAGGTGAAGTCGAACAGCGACATCACGGTGACGCCGGCATAGAAGTGCGCCGCCGTGATCGCCTGCGCCGGGTCCTGCATCAGCGTCAGCAGGCCGGCGGCGTAGGACTGCATGCGCGGCTCGGCATACTGGCTCTCGCCGCATTGCGTGCCCAGGCCGATGTTCCATTCGGTGATCTGCAGCGGCTTGCCGGCACCGCCCTGCGCATCGACCATCGCGCGCAGCGAGCGCAGGAAGCCGGCGCTGCTGGCCAGCGTGGCGCCGGCGCACTTGTCGTACAGGTGGGCCGAGTAGAAGTCGAGCGAGCCCGCGCCCACCGCCGCGATGAAGCCGTTGGCCGGATTGCCGGCCTGCGTGCTCTTGGTCAGCACGTCACGCGTGAAGCCGGCGCCGCCCACCTGCACGCTGCGGCCGGCCGCCGCAGCGGCCGCGCGCACGCGCTGCGTGTTCTCGATGTACAGCGTGTCGAAGGTGGCCGCGTCGCCGCGCCAGAAGCCGCCGTCGGGCTCGTTGTGGATCTCGACGAACAGCGGGTCGATCGCGATGCCGGTCGTCGGCTTGAACACGCCGATCACATGGCGATAGATGTTGGTGGCCACCTTGGCCCAGGCCACCGGATCGGCCGTGTCGTTGGGCCCGTTGTAGTTCTGCGCCAGCCCGAGGTAGACCTGCGCGCCGCTGGCGATGGTCTTGGTCAGCGCCTCGTCGAGCGCGCTGAAGTCGTAGTTGTCGGGGTTGTTCAGGTCGGCGTCGGCCGACGAGCTGGGGGTCCACATGAAGTGCGGCACGCCGCCGGTGCCCGACAGCGTGCAGCCCGGCACCGCCGCCGCCGGCGTGACGCCGACGTTGAGCCGCGTCGCGGCCTTGTAGATCGTGCACAGGTCGGCGCCGCTGTCGTGCAGCCGCGCCTGGCTGATGCCGAAGGCGCGGTACAGCGCGCGGGCGTCGTAGTCGACGCCCGGCGTGCGCGACTCGAACACCGGCGGCTTGTTCACGCCCAGCAGATCCCGCAGCGCGCCTTGCGGTTGCGCCGCATCGACCTCGATGCTGAGCGTCTGCGCGCCCAAAGGCGAGACCACCAAGGCCATCACGGCACCACACGCCAGGAGCTTCCACGCCATCGCCAGCCTCCACCGTCCAAGGCGCCAACGATAAGACGTGCAGGCCGGCAGGGCAACAGGCAACGGGCGACGGACCGCTCGCCGGGCAGCGGCGGCAAGGGCTGGCCGCTCACTTGGCGCGCTGGTTCGCCAGGTAGTTGTGCACCTCCTCGGCATTCAGCAGGCCCAGCCCCAGCAGGTGCTTGCTGAAGTTCTTGACCAGCGTGCGCACGCGCTGCGTCTGCACGGTCTCGTCCTCGTGCACGAAGCGCGGCGCCAGCAAGGCCACCTCGTGCCGGATCTGCTGCAGCAGCAACTGCTCCTGGTCGGCCGACAGGCCGAGGTCGCGCACCGCCTGGCTGAGCCCCTCCAGCATCTGCAGGCGCACCGTTTCCACTGCCTCGCGTTCGGAGGCCTGCCTGTCGCTCTCGCGCTGGCGCTTGCGCCGCTGGCTGGCGCGCTTGCGGTCGTCGCTGAGCGTGTGGCGCGCGTGGCTGTCGACGATCGCCGGCGCCTGGCCGGAACGCTCGCCGCAGAGGCAGAGGCTGGGCTCGGGCTGCGCGGTGGAGACGACCATGAAGCCATGCTGCTTGCCCGAGACCATGCTGCTGTCCATCAGCAGCACCACGCTGCCCTGCGTGTGCGCCGCGCTGCCCGGCAGCGGCGAGCGGGCCCAGGGAAAGCCCCCCGAGGTGGCCGCGACATCGAGATCGGCCGCCACCAGCACCTGCGAGGGGTACACGGCGTTCAGCTGCGCCACCCGCTGCAGCGTGATTTCCGACGGATGGCCATGCACGTTCGGCGTGCCGCAGGACACCAGGCACAGCCGCGGCCGCAGCAGCGACAAGAGCGCCGGGCTGCTGGCCTCGTGCGCACCGTGGTGGTTGAGCTTGCAGGCGCACAGGTGCCCGCCGCCGAGGTAGCGCTCGGACACATGCCGCGCCACCGCGTCCTCGGTGTCGCCGTGCAGGTCGCCGGCGGTGAAGTAGCTGAAGGCATGGAACTGCACCAGCACCGCCAGGCTGCAGACGTTCTTGTCGACCGGGAACAGGTCCTGCGGCGTCAGCCCGGCCATCATCCACTGCATGCGGGTGGCATGGCCGCTGAGCAACCGCTTGTCGACCAGCTCTTCGATGGCCTCGTTGGTGCTCTGGTAGTAGCCGGCCTCGTCCCCGCAATGCAACCCGTTCATCGCGACGATGCGCACCGTCAGCCCGGCCTCGTCGAACAGCGGCACCTCCAGGTCGGGCAGGCGGCGCTGGCCGCCCAGCGCCTCGCCGAAGGCCAGCTTGTACTGCGCGTAGTCGCTGTCGCCCTTGGCCGGCTCGCCCGAGTCGTAGAGCACCAGGCCCGGGCTGGCGTAGCGCTTGTCCTGCAGCACCGTGGGCGCGGCACCGATGTGGTCCTTGTCGTAGTGCGAGGCAATGAAGATGTCCACCGGCCGGAAGCGCTTGCGGCTGATCAGGTCGTCGAAGTAGCCGGTGACGGCATTCGGGAACTGGCCCGAATCGACCAGGATCGACTGCACGTAGGCGCCCTTGCGCTTGAGCAGGATCAGCGCCGCGTCGCCGACGCCGACGCTGATCTGGTGGATCTCCAGCCCCATGCCGGCCTGCTGCGCGGTGTTCAGCGCGCTGCTCAGGCCCGAGACGGTGCTGAGCTTGGCGGAGAACTGGCTCGGCGCATCCGCCGGCTCCAGCTGCACCAGCTGGGCGCTGACGGCCTGGATGCCGCCTTCGTCGACCTTGGGCACCACCGCGACATAGTGGTTGCCGCCAACCCACAGCACGCGCACATGGTGCGCCACGTCGATGCCGGCGGCGACCAGGTCGACGACGTACTCGTCCGGCCCGCCGGTGCCCGACGCATTGAGCACCGAGATGCGGGTGTCCGCATAGGCATTGGCCAGCACCGCCAGCATGCAGGTCAGGTCGCCCTGGTCGCCGCTGACGAGGTGGCCGATGCGGGCCTCGTCGGGGGTCTCGTAGTGCGCGGTGTCGAACCAGTCCGGCACATCCTGGAGCACCCAGTTGATCAGCGTCTCGACCGCGTAGCCGCGCAGCTGGCCATGGTGGCGCACCGGGCCGGCCCCGGCCAGCGGCAGCACCAGCGCCAGGCTGCGGAACAGGCAGTGGCCGTCGCCCCCCATGTCGCGCACCACGTACGGCGCGCCGTCGTGGTCGAGCTCGGTGCGGCCGAAGTCGGTGTAGTGCCAGGCCATGGTCAGCGCGCCATCGCTTCAGCGCACGGTGGGCGGCGGGAAGGCCTGCGCGCTGTCGTGCAGGCGGGCCAGCGCTTGCAGCGTGGCGGCATCGCGCCGGCCGCTCGGCTCGATCTGCGCGGCCAGCTGGAAGCGTTGCAAGGCCAGCCGGGTGCGCGGCCCGTCGACGCCCGGCGCATCGCAGGTCCAGCCCAGGTTCTGCAGCCGCTGCTGCACGCCGGCCAGCGAATCGATCGGGTCCAGCATCCCGAAGCCCAGTGCCAGCTCGCGCGCCTGGCCCTCGTGCTCGTAGTGCAGCGTGCCGCGGGCGGCGCCGTTGGGCACGAAGTGGCGCAGCATGCCGCGGCCATCGGTCCGGCCGTGCAGCGTCTGCCCGTCCACCTGAAGCCGGTAGGCCACGCCGGCCAGCGGCCCCTCGGGGGCCAGCAGCTGCAGCTCGAACCGTGCCGGCACGCCGCGGCGGCGGAACACATGGCGCTGGTCGGTGGCGCAGCGCTCGACACGCGGCGTCTTGTCCGGAATCTGCAGCACGTCGCCCGGCTGCAGCACGTTCGGGTCGACGCGCTGACGCTTCAGATCGGCGTTAGCGGCATGCTGCCACAGCGTCTCCGGTGCGAAGCCGTACTGCGCGGCGAGGCGGGAGATGCCGTCGCCCGGGGCGACCAGGTGGGCGGTGGCCATGGCCGGGCTCAGCGCGGCCCGATCGGCTGCCAGGCTTCGCGGTCGAGGTCGGGGAAGCACACCTCGCACAGGCCCGCCTGCCGCAGCGCCGCCAGCCGGGCCAGGCCGTGCTCGTCGAGGTAGCCCGGCACCAGCTGGCCATCGGGCAGGCGCACCGTGAAGCGCTCCCAGGGCACCGGCTGGTCGTCGTCGCCCAGCAGCTGGATCTCGATCCAGTGCAGCACCTCGTCCTGCGCCGGCGCGCAGGGCAGCACCGTGGCGCCCGGCGCCTGATCAGCGAAGCGCATGGTCCTGCGACCCCGACGGGGCTTGCGCCTGCGCCCAGGCCTCGTAGCGCGCCAGCTTCAGGGCCGGGTCGAGGCCATGGGCCAGCAGGATGGCCAGCGCGGGCACCGGGAACTCGGCGCGCGGAAACGCGCCGAGCGTGCGGCCGGTGACCTCGGCAAAGCCGGCGATGTCGCGCTCGCTGGCCAGGCCGAAGCCCGCGCCGCGCGCGATGGCCTCGCTCGCCAGCTCGCGCACGGCCGCGGCGTCATGCCGCGGCAGCTGGGCCGTGAGGTGCTCGTGCAGGCGTGCGTCGAAGTCGGCGCGCCGCTCGGCGGCCATCTGCTGCATCTGGACATCGCGGATCACGAGCATGCGGCACTCTACGGCCAAGGCCGCGTACCGTTCAATCCAGAAAATGTCACTCGCCGGCCGGGATGCTAGATCGCATCCTGCGCGGCCACGGCGGCCGCCGCTCGCATCGGGAACAGCTCGCCATTGACGAGCCGCGGCGTGCCGGACCGGTCGACCAGCAGCCTCCGGAGAGCGTGCGGGAAAAGGGGTCTGGCGCTCAGGCCGCCGGCGCGCCGCGCCGGGTGAAGACCACGTGCAGGGCATTCGGCGTGCCGACGCGTTCGGTGCACTCGAAGCCCAGTGCCGGCAGGTCGATGCCGGCCAGCAGCGATTCGCCACGGCCCAGCGCCACCGGCGCGATCGCCAGGTGCATCTGGTCGACCCAGCCGGCCTGCAGCGCCGCGCGCACGGTGGCCACGCCGCCGCCCAGGCGCACGTCGCGCCCCTGCGCGGCCTGCCTGGCCTGGCGCAGGGCCGATTCGAGCCCGTCGGTGACGAAGTGGAAGGTGGTGCCGCCGGCCATCGCCAGCGGCGGGCGCGGGTGGTGCGTCAGCACGAAGACCGGCACGTGGTAGGGCGGGTTGTCGCCCCACCAGCCCTGCCAGCTGAGGTCGGGCCAGGGTCCGCGCACCGGGCCGAACATGTTGCGGCCCAGCACCCAGGCGCCCAGGTTCTCGAAGCCACGCGCGGCGAAGTCGTCGTCCGGCCCGGTGGTGCCGGTCTGGCCGCCATCGCCGTGCAGGCGCTGGAAGGTGCGGGTGGGCAGCACCCACTGGTGCAGGGCCATGCCGCCGATGCCCATGGGGTTTTCGAGGCTCTGGTCGGGGCCCGCGGAATAGCCGTCGACCGACATCGCGAAGGCTTGCACTCTGATCAGGCTGCTCATCGAAGGGGGTCCTTTCGGGGATCGGAAGCTCAGGCGGGAGCCGAAGTCTGCGCCCATGCGCGCCGGTTTCGGGCGCGGTTCGGTCACACGACGAACGGGGCCGCCCGTTTTCGACACGCGCCAAGCGCGAACCGCCCGGACTCGGCATCCCATGAATCCGCGATGCCGCAATGCCGCGCGGCTGGCACGATGCACTGCATCCCACGCTGACGACAGGAGCCGGCCATGGACCTCGACCGTTCCCAGGCCTTCATGAAGAAGGTGGTCGGCGACCTCGCCACAGCCACCGCCACGGCGCTGGTCTTCGTTGGCGACGAGGTCGGCTTGTTCCAGGCAATGGCGGGCGCCGGACCGCTGACGCGAGAGCAACTCGAGCAGAAGACGGGCATCCACCCGCGTTACCTCGAGGAATGGTTGGCCACGATGTACTGCGCCGGCTATCTGGCGCACGACGCCGAATCCGATTGCTGGGAACTGCCGGACGAGCATGCGGTGTTCTTCGCCGACCCGCGCAGCGAGTACTACCTGGGCGGCCTCTTCAAGGGCGGACCGGCCCTGATGGCGATGGCGCCCCAGGTGGCCAAGGCCTTCCAGTCCGGCGAGGGCATCGCGTTCCAGGACTATGGCGACGGCGAACCACTGGCCATCGAGCAGATGAACCGCGCGGTGTATGAAGCCCGCTTCATCCGCCAGTGGCTGCCGGCCATGCCGCGGGTCGTGGAGCGGCTGAACGCCGGCGGCCGGGCCATCGATATTGGCTGCGGCACCGGCGTGATTCCCCTGTTGCTGGCGAAGTCCTTCCCGCAGGCAGAGGTGACCGGGCTCGACTTCGACGCGCGGTCGATCGAACGGGCCCGCGGCCTGGCCCGCGAGGCCGGCGTGGGCGACCGGCTCAGGTTCGTCCACGCCTCGGCGACAGCGCTGGAAGCCCCGGCGGGTGGCTACGACTTCATCAGCACCTTCGACTGCATCCACGACATGGGCGACCCGGTGGGCGTGTTGCGGCGCATCCGCGAGGCACTGGCCCCCAGCGGCAGCTACCTGATGGTGGAGCCGCGTGTCGCGGAGCGCGTGCAGGACAACGCAGCGAGTCCGTTCGCGCGCCTGCTCTACGGCATCAGCTGCCTGCACTGCGTGCCGGTGAGCCTGTCGCAGGGCGGGCCGGGCCTGGGCGCCTGCTGGGGCGAGGCGCGCGCGCGGCGGGCCGCGCACGAGGCCGGGTTCTCCGGCTTCACGGTGCTGCCCATCAAGAGCCCGGTGCAGGCGTTCTACGAGCTGACGCCCTGAAGCCGCCGGCGGGCCCGCCCCACCCGCCGCGCAGCGACGACCACTCCGGCACCGAGCTGGCGATCGGCAGCCCCGACAAGGCCCGCACCTCCAGGTGGGCCGCGCTGGAAGCACGCTTCGGCCTGCGCCTGACGCGGCTGGAAGACGTCGTCGCGGCGCGCGTGAGCGCGCATGCGGCCGGCCTCCGTCACCGCGGGGACACCTGAGCACCCGGGGGTGGCGCATACGATGCGGGGCCCCGCCCTCGCCACCTGCGCCCGTCATGACCGACCAGCCCCCCAGCCTGAACCTCGGCCCCGTCACCGTCTATTTCGGCGAGAAGACCGGCAAGTACCCAGACGGCAACCAGGTGATGGTGCGCGGCCGCGATGCCACCGTCGCCTTCGACACGCCGCCGGTCGCGCACCGCATGGCCGGCACGCTGGCCGAGGCCGACCTGGTGATCCTGGGCCATGTGCACGAGGACCACATGGCCGGCCTGCCGCTGGTGCCGCAGCTGCCGGTGCAGGTGCACCAGGCGGACGTGGCCGCGGCGCGCAGCTGGGCCGGCCTGTGCCGGCACTACGGCTACCCCGAGAAGGTGCTGGCCGAGATGCGGCCGCGCATCGAGCGCGAATTCCACTATGCCCCGCGGCCCGAGGCGCAGCCCTATGCCGACGGCCAGGTGTGGGAACTGGGCGGCGTGCGCGTGCGCGCAGTGCACATGCCGGGCCACACCGCCGGCCATTGCGTGCTGCTGGTCGAGCCGCACGGCATCGCCTTCATCGGCGACATCGACCTCTCTGGCTTCGGGCCTTACTACGGCGATGCCAGCTCCAGCTTGGGCGACTTCCGCCGCACGCTGGCCCGGCTGCGCGCGCTGCCGGCCGCCGCGTGGATCACCTCGCACCACAAGGGCGTGGTGACCGAGCGCGAGCGCTTCGACGAACTGCTGGCTGCCTACGCCGCACGGCTGGAGGAGCGCGAGGCCGAGCTCGTGGCCCTGCTGGAGGCCGGCCCGCAGACCCTGGCCGAGCTGGCCGCGCGGCACCTGGTGTACCCGGCCGACCATGCCGCCGAGTGGGTGGATGCGGTGGAGCGCCGCACGATCGGCCAGCACCTGGACGAGCTGCTGGCCGAAGGCCGTGTGGCGGCGCTCGATGACGGGGATGTTCGACGTTATTGCCTGTCGCCAGGCGGCTAGGTCTCAGCGACCTTCGGCGCGCTGCAGCGCCTGGATCTCGTGGTCCAGCATCCGGCGGCGCAGCGCGTCGGTGGACAGGCTGGCGAAGGTGACGATGCCGTGGATCGCCAGCCCCAGGCCCCAGCCCAGCAGCGGCAGATGGTGCCAGCGCGGGTCGCCGGTCAGCTGGTTCAGCGCGAACAGGCCCAGGTTCACCACCACGAACACGAAGGCGTGGAGGAAGAAGCCGATCTTGCGGCGCACGCGGCGCTGGGCACGGGCTTCGATCGACAGGTCACGTTCGGCTTTCATGGTCGGCTCCTGGGTGGGGTGGGATGGAGCGCATCGTGCGCCGCGGCGGCGCTGCCGGCCACGGCGGCGCGACGAAACGGCGCTAGCCGTCGCGAAGTGACAGCGCGGCGCGACCGGCGGCCAGCATCGCCGCGGTCAGCCGGTCCAGCAGGCCGGAGGCCGCGCGCGCATGCTGCCAGTGCAACGCCACGTCCAGCGGCGTCTCCGGCACCAGTTCGACCAGCGTGCCCTGCCGCAGGTGCTGCGCGATCAGCGCCTGCGGCTGCAGGCCCCAGCCCATGCCGGCCAGCGCCGCCGTCACGAAGGCATGCGAGGACGGCAGCGTGTGCCGCGGCAGTTCCACATGCCGGTGGCACAAGCGCCGCGCCCAGCGCTGCTGCAGTTCGTCCTTGGTGTTGAACACCAGGCTGGGCGCGCGCGCCAGGCTGCCGGCGCCGACGCCCTCGGCGAAATAGCGCTGCATGAACGCCGGGCTGGCGGCGGCGCGGTAGCGCATCGCGCCCAGCGGCCGGCTGTTGCAGCCGGCGGCCGGCCGCGCGGCCGAGGTCACCGCCGCCAGCACCGCGCCCTTGCGCAGCCACTCGGTGGTGTGGTCCTGGTCGTCCACCGCCACCTCCAGCAGCACCGGGTTGTCGGCGGCAAAGCCGGCGATCACCGGCGCGGCCCAGGTGGCCAGGCTGTCGGCATTGACCGCGATCGGCAGCGGCACGCGCGCCGGCGCCTGCGCGGCCTGCGCCGGCACGGCCGGCAGCTGCGTGCTCAGCTCCTGCTCGAGCAGGCGCACGTGGTCCACGTGCTGGCACAGCCGGCGTCCGGCATCGGTGGCCCGGCAGGGCTGCTCGCGCACCACCAGCGCGCAGCCGACCCGCTCTTCGAGCAGGCGGATGCGCTGCGACACCGCCGAGGGCGTGACGTGCAGCGCCCGCGCAGCGCGCTCGAAGCTGCCCTCGCGCACCACGGCGGCCAGCGCGGAGAGCGCGGCGTAGTCCAGCATCGATTCAGTTTGCCTTCATCAGCTTTAGAGAAGTTAGTTTGTCTTCAGACCCGCCGGCTGGCAAGCTGGCGCCATGACGCCTGCCGCTTCCCTGCCGCCCGGGTCAGCAGCCGCCGTGTTCGTCCAGGGCCTGCTGCTGAGCCTGGGATTGATCGTGGCCATCGGCGCGCAGAACGCCTTCGTGCTGCGCCAGGGCCTGCGCCGCGAGCATGTGGGCCCGATCGTGCTGTTCTGCGCGCTGGCCGATGCGGTGCTGATCAGCGCCGGCGTGCTGGGCATGGCCCAGGCGCTGGGCGACCGGCCGGGCCTGGCCCGGGCGCTGGCCTTGGCCGGCGCGGCCTTCCTGGCCTGCTATGGCCTGGCCGCGCTGCGGCGCGCGGGCAGCCCGCAGCAGCTGACGGCCGCGGCCGGCGGAGCCGGCCTGGGCCGCGGCGCCGCGCTGGCGCAGGCGGCGGCCTTCACGCTGCTGAACCCGCATGTGTACCTGGACACCGTGCTGCTGGTGGGCAGCATCGGTGCGCAGCAGCCCGGCGCGCTGCGCGGCTGGTTCGTGGCCGGCGCCAGCGCGGCCAGCCTGTGCTGGTTCGGCGGGCTGGGCTTCGGCGCGCGCTGGCTGGCGCCGTGGTTCGCACGGCCGCAGGCCTGGCGCTGGCTGGACGGCCTGATCGGCTTGACGATGCTGGCGCTGGCCGCACTGCTGGTGCAGCACGCGCTGGGCAGCCCCGGCGCCTGACGCAGGGTGCTGGCGCGCGCCAGCACCCGGGGCGGGCGCAGCCTCAGCCGCACTGGCCCACGTAGCCGCAGGCGGTGCAGAACTCGCAGCCGTCCTTGTGGATCAGCGTGCGGTTGCCGCACTCGGGGCAGGCCTTGCCGGCCATCGGCTGCACGGTCGTGGCCGCCACCGTGCCGCTGCCGCTGTTGCGCACCGCCGGCGCCGCCAGGATGCCCATCGCCTGCACCGGGAAGCCCTCGTCGGTCAGCACGCCCAGCATCGCGTAGCGGTGGATCACCAGCCGCGCGATGTAGGCCACCGTGCTGGGCCACACCTGCTGGCGCCGCTCGCCCGGCACCGGCGCCATGAAGTGGCCCAGCGGCTCGCCGACGTTCAGCAGCTTGCGCAGCTTCATGCCGATCCAGGCCGGGTCCATCACCCGCATGTCGAGCGACAGCAGCCGTGCCAGCCCATCGAGCGCGCGCGGGTAGTTGCCCGAGAAGCCGATGGCGCAGGGCCGGCTGATGCGGCCGCCCTCGGGCGTGGGCAGCGACACCTCCTTCAGCGTGACGGTGAAGGACTCGCCGGTGCCCGGGTTGTCGACATCCACCGCCCAGGCCAGCGTGCCCGCGGTGGTGGTGCGCGGCTCGTCACGGCTGAACATCGCATCGAGCACCGGGGTCGGCCCGCCTTCCTGCAGCGCGCCCAGCTGCTCGCAGCGCCAGCGGATCACCGCCGCGGTGGCCGCCACCACGCCGGGGAACAGCCGCGGCTCGCCGTTCGGCGGCATCGGCATCTCGAACGCCCGCTCCTCGCCCACGGTGGCCAGCGCATCGAGCTTGAGCTTCAACCACGATGCGTCCTGCGTGCGCATGTCCATCGACAAGGTCTTGGCCAGCGCGCCCAGGCCGCGCGGCTGCTCGGCGCCATTGACCCACACCTCGAACGGCACCGTGCCGCCGAACAGGCCGACGCCGGGGCCGCTTTCGGTCGGCATTTCGCCGACGAACAGCGAGAAGTCGCCGTGCGGGTGCTGGATCATGTAGCTCCAGGCCGGGTTGCCGCCGGGCATCTCGGGCCGGCTGGGCCAGCGCAGCGAGGCCAGCACCGGTGCCGGCAGCCGGTCGAGCCGCAGCCGCTGGTTGGCGCCGTCGGTCTGCAGCAGTTCGGGCTGCGCGGGGGTCGCTGGCGCCGCCGGCTCGACGCTCAGCACCGAGCCCAGCACGCTGTTGGGCCGGTAGGTGGCCAGGCCCTTCAGGCCCGCCGACCAGGCCTGCAGGTACAGGCCCTGGAAATCGGCATACGGGTAGTCGGCCGGCACGTTGACAGTCTTGCTGATCGAGGTGTCGATGTAGGGCGCCACCGCCGCCACCATCGCGGCATGGCTCTCGGCGCTCATCTCCAGCGCGGTGACGAAGGCCTCGGTCAACGGCGCATCGGGGCCGAACAGGTGGCGGTACAGGCGCCAGGCGTGGTCCTCGACCGCGTATTCCTTGAAACCGCCGTCGGGCTCGCGCTTCTTGCGGGTGTAGGTCCAGCTGAACGCCGGCTCGATGCCGTTGCTGGCGTTGTCGGCAAAGGCCAGGCTGATGGTGCCGGTGGGCGCGATCGACAGCAGGTGCGAATTGCGCAGGCCCTGCGCGCGGATCTTGTCCTTCAGCGGCTGCGGCAGGCGCGTGGCGAACGAGCCGCGCGACAGGTACAGGTCGGCATTGAACAACGGGAATGCGCCGCGCTCCTTGGCCATGTCGGCGCTGGCCTCGTAGGCGGCGTCGCGCATCACCGCCGAGATGCGCCGGGCCATCGCACGCGCGGCCTCGGTGTCGTAGCGCAGGCCCAGCATCACCAGCGCATCGCCCAGCCCGGTGAAGCCCAGGCCGACGCGCCGCTTGTTGCGCGCCTCTTCCTGCTGCTGCGGCAGCGGCCAGACGGTGACGTCGAGCACGTTGTCCAGCATGCGGGTGGCGACCTTGCAGACCTCGGCGAAGCCGGCATCGTCGAAGTCGGCCTCGGGCTGGAACGGGCTGCGTACGAAATGCGTCAGGTCGACGCTGCCGAGGCAGCAGCAGCCGTAGGGCGGCAGCGGTTGTTCGGCGCAGTTGTGGACAAGGAATCCGTTCGCATCGAAGGCGTGTATGTGCTCGACGGTCACGTCGTAGACCGGCTCATCACTTGCCCGCACGAGTGATTCGACAGTCGACGTGAAGCGTTCGCGATTCAGGCTTCGCCGATAGCCCGCCAGCAGCGACTGCAGCCGCTCGGACTTGGCGTCGTCCTCGAAGCCGATCTGCTCGCCGAACGTGATCAGGTTGTCACCGCTGATGACCAGTTCGTGCGATGCGCGCTGCGGATACAGCCGGGACGAGCCGCGCCCATCCGGCAGACTGGCGAGACCGGCGGGGCGGCGCTCCCGGTACAGGGTCGAGACGATGCCAAGGCGCATCAGCATCCGCTGGGCTGCGACCAGCAGCGCTTCGTCGGACTGTGTCAGCCTGACGCTGACCCCCTTGTCTTGTGATCCCTGCACCGAACCATCGGCATCGAACAAACCCCGCAGCAGGCCGCGGCAGAAATCCGAGGATCCCGACTCCATGGCCGGCGTGATGGTCTTGTGGCCCGGGGACACGCCCAGCGACAGCGCCAGCCGTCGCACCGCGGCGGACGCCATGCGGAACTCGCCGCGCCCCTCGACTGCGCGCTGCCAGCCGCGGAAGTCGGCCCGGTGCGGCAGTGCCATGGCCGCCGCCTCCGCAGCGCGCATGATGCCGCTGGCGCTATGGGCCAGCGCATGCGGCTGCCCGCCCACGACGCGCAGCTCGGGCGCCCAGGCCGACAGAACCGCCTTGTCCTCCTTGAAGGTGCCGTCGCCGATCAGCAAGCCCATCAAGTAGCCTTCTGCTTCCGTGTGCTCGCCCTCCCAGCCCTCAGCAGCCCGATGGTTGTGAAGCAGGATCTCGTCGCCGGGCTGCAACTCGCCGGCTGGCACCCACGCACTCTCCAGCAGATAGCGCGTCCGGCGCGTGACGCGGCGTACGGGGTGATCGGCCGTCAGGCGAAGCTGCTGGCCCTCACGCGTGCGCAGCGTCCACGTCGGCTTGATGCCGGTCAAGAAGAATCCCGCCGATTCGGTTCGATACGGCTTTCCGTCCACCAATGCCGTAAAAGGCCGGCCAATCAATTGGCTGACCTGCCGGGCGCCCTGACTGGTCATCACCCAGGTGTCCGCCGTCACGCAGGGATTGGTCGCCGCAATCGTCTCGCAATAGCCGAGGTTGTTGTCGGCATTGATGCGGTCGAGGAACAGCACGCCCGGCTCGGCATGGTCGTAGGTGCTGCGCATGATCTGGTCCCACAGCACGCGGGCGCGCAGCTTGCGGTAGACCCACAGCCCGTCGGCGCGCTGGTAGGCGCCCTCGGCCTTCTGCTCGGCGCCCGGCTCGGCCTTGTGCACCAGCTCGACCTCGCCGTCGTCCTGCACCGCGTACATGAACACATCCGTCACGCCGACCGAGATGTTGAAGTTCTTCAGGTCGCCCTGGTCCTTGGCATGGATGAAGGCTTCGATGTCCGGATGGTCGCAGCGCAGCACGCCCATCTGGGCGCCGCGGCGCGAGCCGGCCGATTCCACCGTTTCGCAGCTGCGGTCGAACACCCGCATGTAGCTGACCGGCCCCGAGGCATGGCTCTGCGTCGCGCCCACCCAGGCGCCCTGCGGCCGGATGCGCGAGAAGTCGTAGCCCACGCCGCCGCCCCGGCGCATGGTTTCGGCCGCCTCGGTCAGCGCGATGTAGATGCCCGGATGGCCTTCTTCCGGCGTGGAGATGGAATCGCCCACCGGCTGCACGAAGCAGTTGATCAGCGTGGCCGCCAGGTCGGTGCCGGCGGCCGAATTGATGCGGCCCGCGGGCACGAAGCCGCGCCGCTGCGCGTCGATGAACTTCGCCTCCCAGGCGGCACGCTGCGCCGGTGCCTCGGCCTGTGCCAGCGCGCGGGCCACGCGGCGGCGCACTTCGTCGAGCGTCTGCTCTTCGCCCTTGGCGTATTTTTCGGCCAGCACCTCGGCGCTGATGGCCTGCGGCGGCAGGGTGGCCGCATCGGCGGCGGGAATGGCGGAGACGGGAATGGCGGTGTCGCTCATCGGGTTTGTTCCAGGTGGGGGATGTCGCGCAGGCGTCGGCCACGTCGCCAGGGGCTGCGCGAAGATCGGTACTGTATAAATCATCATCCCCGGAAGCCGCTATGTCCAGCGTCAAAACACTTGCCGACAAGGTCATCATGGTCACCGGTGCCGGTGCCGGCATCGGTCGCGCCACCGCGCTGACGCTGGCCGGCCACGGCGCCCGGTTGCTGCTCGGCGACATCGATGCCGAGGCATTGGCAGAAACCGCGGGCCTTGTGCGCGAAGCGGGCGCTGACGTCCGCCACCAGGCCGTCGACGTCACGCAGGACGGCGCCGTGCAATCGCTGGTGCAGGCCGGGCTGGCCGCCTTCGGCCGGATCGACGGCGCGTTCAACAACGCCGGCATCGAGGTCGAGCACCACCGCCTGGCCGACGGCGACGAGGCGATGTTCGACCGCATCATGGCGGTCAACGTCAAGGGCGTCTGGCTGTGCATGAAGCACCAGCTGCCGGTGATGGTGCAGCAGCGCGGCGGCGCCATCGTCAACACCGCCTCGGTGGCGGGCCTGGTGGGCGCGCCGCTGCGTGCGGCCTATGCCGCCAGCAAACATGCGGTGGTGGGCCTGACCAAGAGCGCCGCGGCCGAATACGGCCGGCGCGGCATCCGCATCAACACGGTGTGCCCCGGCATCATCCACACCGCGATGATGGAGCGCGCGCTGGCACGCCGCGGCCCGAACGAGCCGAAGCGCGACCTGGGCGAGGCCTCGCTGATGGGCCGCGTCGGCCAGCCGCAGGAGATCGCCGAGGCCGTGCTGTGGCTGCTGTCGGACGCGGCCTCCTACGTCACCGGCCACCAGCTGACGGTGGACGGCGGCCTCACCGTCATTTGAACGTTATCGGCGCACGACCATGAACAGCCGCTTGAACGGGAACAGCGTGCGCCCGTCGGCGCGCATCGGGTAGGCCGCGCGCATCTTCGCGGCATAGGCCTCCTCGAAGGCCGCGGCCTCGTCGCCCTCGAGCGCGGCCAGGAACTGCGCCAGCCAGGTGCCCTTGGTCCATTCCTTCACCGGATTCGGGCCGCTCAGCACCTGCAGGTACTCGGTCTCCCAGATGTCCACCGTGCCGGCGATGGCGGCCAGCAACGTGAAGTACCAGGCCGGTTCGGCCACCGGGGTGGGCTGCAGCAGCGGCAGCAGCTTGTCGCGCCAGGGGCCCTCGTGCACCGTGTCGGCGATGGCGATGTGCGAGGGCGCGCCGAAGTTGCGCGGCATCTGCACCGCCAGCACGCCGCCGGGGGCCAGCATGTCCAGCAGCTTCGGAAACAACCGCTCGTGCCGCGGCAGCCAGTGCAGCGCCGCGTTGGAATAGATCAGGTCCTGCGGTGCCTCGGCCCGCCAGTCGGCCAGGTCGGCCTGCTGCCAGCGGATGCGCCCGGCCTCGGACGCGGCACGGCCGCTCACATCATGCGTCAGCATCGTCACCGCGCTGTCGACGCCGATGACATCGGCCTGCGGCCAGCGCTGCGCCAGCAGGCGGGTGATGTTGCCGGTGCCGCAGCCGAGATCGGCGATGCGCCGCGGCGACTCGAGCTCGATGCGCGCGAGCAGGTCGATCGCCGGGCGCAGCCGCGGCTGCGCGAACTTCAGGTATTGGTCGGGATTCCAGGTCACGCCGCACCTCCCTTTCGCGGGCTGTTGCGCGGCATCTTGCCACGGCCGCCTTGCCGCGTGTCGGGCCGCCGGCATAGCATTCGCGGGATGGAACTGAGGCAGTTGCGCTACTTCGTCCGCATCGTCGACATGGGCAGCCTGTCGCGCGCATCGGGGGTGCTGCACGTGGCGCAATCGGCGCTCAGCCAGCAGGTGGCGGCGCTGGAGGCCGAGCTGGGCCAGGTGCTGCTAACGCGCAATACGCGCGGCATCGCACCCACGGAAGCCGGACACACGCTGTACCGCCATGCGCAGGCGATGCTGAAGCAGGCCGACGATGCGCGGGCCGCGGTGGCGCAGGCCGGCTCGGCACCGAGCGGGCGCATCGAGATCGGCATCCCGCTGAGCCTGGCAGCGCCGCTGGCGCTGCCCATCTTCGAGGCGGTGCGCGCGCAGTACCCGAAGATCCAGCTGCTGATCCACGAGGAACTCAGCGGCACGATCCTCGAATGGGTGAAGAACGGCCGCCTGGGCATGGGCCTGGTGTTCGACGACGGCCAGCTCGATGGCACGCAGGCCACGCCCCTCATCGAGGAGCGCCTGTTCCTGGTGCTGCACCCGAAGTCGCCGCTGGCGCGGCGCAAGCTGCTGGCGCTGAAGGAAGTGGCCGCACTCGAGCTGGTGATGCCCAGTGCCGGCCATGGCGTGCGCGACCGCATCGAACGCACGCTGGCCCGCGCCGGGCTGCCGCCAGCCCGCGTGGTGGCGGAGATGAATTCGCTGACGATGATGAAGCAGGCGGCCGAGGCACGGCTGGGCGCCACGATCCTGTCCTGGCCCAGCGTCGAGGCCGAGGTGGCGCAGCAGCGCCTGGCCGCCATCGAGATCGCGCGGCCGGCGATCACCCGCGTGGCCGCCCTGTGCCTGAGCGCCAGCGCACCGCGCAGCCGCGCCGGCGATTGCGTGCTGGCGGTGGCGCGCGAGGCCATCGCGCAGGTGATCCGCCGCGCCCCGTGGCGCGGCGTGCGCTGCGTCGACACCGTCTGAAGCCAAGGCCGGCCATCGCTTCGCGCGATGGCGGCATCGCAAAGCCCTGCTTCCCGCGGCGGCGCGCCAGGCGCAGCATGCGCTCCCGCACTCCACCGCCGCGATGCCCGCGTCACCGATGACGACCACAGCCACCCGTCCCGCCCGCCAGCCCTTGCCGGCGGCGCTGATCAGCGCGCTGCGCCAGCGCTTCGGCGAGCGCTTCTCCACCGCGCAGGCCGTGCGCGACCAGCATGGCCGCGACGAATCGCCCTACGACCCGATGGCGCCCGATGCGGTGGTGCATGCGCAGGGCACCGACGAGGTGGTGGCGCTGGTGCAGCTGTGCGCCGCGTACCGCGTGCCGCTGATCCCGTATGGCGCGGGCTCGTCGATCGAGGGCCATGTGCTGGCGGTGGCCGGCGGCATCACGCTGAACCTCTCTGCGATGAACCGCGTGCTGGCGCTCGACGCCGAGGACCTGAGCGTCACCGTGCAGGCCGGCATCACGCGGCGCCAGCTCAACGACGAGATCCGCCACAGCGGCCTGTTCTTCCCGATCGACCCCGGCGCCGATGCCTCGATCGGCGGCATGGCCGCCACGCGCGCCAGCGGCACGAATGCGGTGCGCTACGGCACGATGCGCGAGAACGTGCTGGCGCTCACCGTCGTGACGGCCGAGGGCCGCGTGGTGCGCACCGCCGGGCGCTCGAAGAAGTCCTCGGCCGGCTACGACCTGACGCGTCTTTTCGTCGGCAGCGAAGGCACGCTGGGCGTGATCACCGAGGTGACGCTGAAGCTCTACCCGCAACCCGAGGCGCTGTCGGCCGCGGTGTGCTCGTTCGCCGGCGTGCAGGGCGCGGTCGACACCGTGATCCAGGCGATGCAGCTGGGCCTGCCGCTGGCGCGCGCCGAGTTGCTGGACGCGCTGACGGTGCAGGCCCTCAACCGCCACAGCCGCACCGCGCTGCGCGAGCAGCCGATGCTGTTCCTCGAGTTCCACGGCACGCCCGCCGCCGTACAGGAGCAGGCCGAGCGCCTGCAGGCACTGGCACTGGACAACGGCGGCGCCGATTTCGAATGGGCACTGCAGCCGGAGGACCGTTCGCGGCTGTGGAACGCGCGCCACCTCGCCTTCTTCGCCTGCCTGCAGCTCAAGCCCGGCGCCCGCGCCTTCACCACCGATGCCTGCGTGCCGATCTCGCGGCTGGCCCGGTGCATCGACGAGACCCTTGCCGATGTGCGGACCTCGCCGCTGCCCTGCCCGATCTTCGGCCACGTGGGCGACGGCAACTTCCACTGCGTGATCCTGGCCGACCCGCAGCGCCCCGACGAGATGGCCGAGGCCGAGCGCCTGAACCAGCGCATCATGCGCCGCGCGCTGGCGCTGGACGGCACCTGCACCGGCGAGCACGGCATCGGGCTGCACAAGATCGGCCTGCTGGCCGAGGAACATGGCGACGATGCGGTCGATCTGATGCGGCGGCTCAAGCGCGCCTGGGACCCGCTGAACATCCTGAACCCGGGCAAGGTGCTCGCCGTGGCCGACTGAGGCGCGGGTTGCGGCCGCGCGCCGGCCAGTGGCGGGGCTTGAAGCCCGGCCGCGTGGCGCCATCTGGCGTCGATGCTGCCCTTCCTGCTGCTGGCCCTGCTTCACCTGACGATCGGCGCGCGCATCGTGCCGCAACTGCCCGGGCTCTGGGCGCCTGCCCTGTTCAGTGCCTGGCTGGTGATGAGCTTCGTGCTGATCCCGGTGGCGTTCTACGGCCGGCGCCTGAAGGACCGCGCCGCGGCCGATCGCTGGAGCTGGGCCGGCATGCTGGCGCTGGGCAGCTTCGCGGTGCTGCTGGTGCTGACGCTGCTGCGCGAGCTGCTGCTGCTGGCGGCCTGGCCGGTGGGCGCCTTCGTCGCGCTGCCGCCGCTGGCCGAACCCAGCGCCTGGGCCGTGCCGCCGCTGGCCGCGGCCTTGCTGCTGTGGGGCCTGGCCAATGCGCGGCGCCCGGCCCGCGTGCGCACGGTGGAGGTGCCGATCGCCGGCCTGCCGGCCGCGCTGCAGGGCTTCACGATCGCGCAGATCACCGATGTGCATGTCGGCCCCACCGTGAAGGCCGGCTACGTGCAGGCGATCGTCGAGCGCGTCAATGCACTGCAGGCCGACGTGGTGGCGATCACCGGCGACCTGGTCGACGGCCGCGTCGCCGACCTGCGGCACGACGTGGCGCCGCTGGCCACGCTGCAGGCCAGGCACGGTCGCTTCTTCGTCACCGGCAACCACGAGTACTACAGCGGCGCGCGGGAGTGGACCCAGCACCTGCGCACGCTGGGCCTGCAGGTGCTGGACAACCGCCATGTGGTGCTGCGCCAGGGCGGTGCCGGGTTGGTGCTGGCCGGCGTCACCGATGTCAGCGCGCACCACTTCGATCCCGCGCAGCGCAGCGACCCGCAGCGCGCGATCGCCGGCGCGCCGGCCGATGCGGCCGTGCGCGTGCTGCTGGCGCACCAGCCGCGCAGCGCGGAAGCCGCCGCCGCGGCCGGCTTCGACCTGCAGCTCTCGGGCCACACGCACGGCGGCCAGATCTGGCCCTTCCACTTCTTCGTACCGCTGCAGCAGCCCTTCACCGCGGGGCTGCACCGGCTGCAGCAGCTGTGGGTCTACACCAGCCGCGGCACCGGCTACTGGGGCCCGCCGCTGCGGCTGGGCGCGCCCTCGGAGATCACGCGCCTGCGCTTGGTGGCCGCATGACCACGCCTGCGGACCGGCAGAGCCGGATCCGCGGCGTGCGCTGGGTCAGCCGGCGCCTGTGGCGGTAGGCTGGTTCAGGCCGAGACGCCCACCGTCAGCGTCGCGGTGTAGCCATTGGCCACACTGCTGCTCACGGTGGCCGTTTGCAAGGTGGCGCCATCGGAGAAGATGCCGTCGGTGGCCAGCGAGGTGCGCTTGAAGTTCGTCGCGCTCGTGGCATAGCCGCTGGCGCCGGCATAGACCTCGCTGCAGGCCGCTGCCGGCAACGCGAGCTGGCTGGTCTTGATGTCGTTGGCACCGCTGGTGGCCAGGCTCAGGCTCGGATAGATCTCGAAGTGCATGTGCGGGTAGCGTCCGCTGTAGCAGCCCGGAAAGATGGTGGTGAAGGTCACCTGCCCGAGGCTGTCGCTGACCTGCACGCCGCGCAGGTAGTTCTGCGCCGGCAGGTTGTACATCGAGTAGTTGCCATCGCGGTCGCAGTGCCACAGGTACACCGCATAGCCGTTCAGCGTGGTGCACACCGAGGCGGTGTTCACCAGCTTCAGCGTCAGCACCAGCGGCACGCCGGCGGCGGTGCCGGCAAAGCTGCCGAAGCTGCTGCGGATGTCGCTGCGCACGACACCGGACTGCATCAGCACATTGGCCACGCTGCCGTTGGCCGTGTTGGTGCCGTCGCCGGGGTAGGGTCCGGCGGTCTCGCTGGGGATCGTGCTGCAGCTGCTGGGCGACGGGCTCGGCGAAGGGCTGGGCGTCGGACTCGGCGCGGGCCGCCCGCCGCGCGTCGGCGCCGCGCCGGCACCCAGGCCCACCAGGGGCAGGCTGGCCACGGCGCTGAAGCCGGCCAGCAGACGCAAGGCGCGCCGCCGCCGTTCGAGCTCGGCCATGTGTTCCAGGTCGGACAGCAATCCGGGGTGGGGGTGATGGTTGTCGTGCATGGGAGGCGGCTTCCGTGGCAATGAGAAACGCTGGCGGGTCCGGGCCCGCCGCCCGCCGGGCTCGGCATCGGCCCGGTGGGCAGACATGTTGTGTGCGGGGCGTTGCGCCGCGATGGCCCGCTTCTGTCCGGGCCGACACATCGGTGTCGGCCGAAGCCCTGGCGGTCACGGATGTGTCGGCACCGACAAACTCGGGCCATCGCGGCGCAACCGGCCGCCGGCAGGCTGCAGGCTTCTTCCGCTCGCCCGCCCCGCTGGGCGCCACGCCATGCCGACTGCACCGCCCGGACACCCGACCGACGTGATCGACCAACGCGCGCCAACGCGGCGCGCGGCGCTGCTGGCGCTGGCCGGATGGGGTGCGGCCAGCCTCGCGGCCTGCGGCGGCGGCGGTGGCAGCAGCGACACCGGCGGCGACGGCAGCAGCGGGACCGGCAGCACGGGCAGCGGCAGCGGCACCACGACCACGCCCGGCAGCAGCCCCTGGGTCTGGGCCACGGCCGGCACCAGCACCGTTGCCACGGTGCCGACACTGGCCGAGTTCATCGAAGTCATCGCTTCGGGCAGCGTGACCTACCGCTTCCATGCCAGCGTTGCCAGCAGTACCACCACCGATCCGGTGAGCGGCCTGGCCAGCAACACCGTGCTCGACGCGACGCTGGCGCCCTTCCTGATGGGCCGGTACCTGGTGACCAATGCCAACTGGCGCGCCTTCTGCAATGCGATGGGCAGCAGCTTCTACCCCAGCACCGCGCGCAGCGCCGGCCAGTACTGGAGCGGCGGTGCCTACCCCGCCGGCAAGGAGAACCACCCGGTCTTCTTCGTCTCCCTGCCGCAGGCACAGGCGTACTGCATGTGGCTGGGTACACAGCTGCCGGGCTACACCTTCTACGTGCCGACCGAAGGCGAATGGGAGTACGCCGCGCTCGGCACGCACACCGGCTACAGCTATCCCTGGGGCAGCAGCGCCGACATCAGCCTGGACGGCAGCGGCCTGCACAGCCGCTTCAACTGCAATGCGGTGTGCGCGCAGTACGTGCTGGCCAGTTCAGGCCTGCAGCGCCTGACCTACTACCAGGACAGCACCGTCACCACGCTGAGCGACGGCCGCACCGCGCTCGATCAGGACACCGCCGCGTTGAGTGCGGTGCTATCACTCAAAAGCAATGGCAGCGTGACCGGCTGGCAATACGACAGCGACAGCAACAGGACCTGGGCCGACTTCGCGAACTCCGACCAGTTCCGCGAGCTGGTCGATGTCTACGGGGGCTACTCGTCCCCGGTGGGCAGCTACCCCTCCGGCCAGAGCTGGTGCGGCTGCGAGGACATGGCCGGCAATGCCTACGAGTGGACTTCCACCGTCAACACCGCAAGCAACGGTGCCGAATCGGGCCAGCAGGTCAACTGCGTCAAGGGCGGCTCGTGGTACTCGACCGCGTCCAGCGGCCAGAGCACCGGCCGCGGCGAGGGCCGCGCACCGAGCGGCGCCTACCACTCGGTGGGCTTCCGCGTCGCGGCGCGCCGGCGCTGAAGCCGCTACACCAGCTTCGCCACCGCCTCGCCCATCTCGGTCGTCGACGCGCTGCCGCCCAGGTCGCCGGTGCGCGGGCCCTCGGCCAGCACGGTCTCGATGGCCTTCAGGATCGCGTCGTGCGCGGCGCGCTCGCCCAGGAAGTCGAGCATCATCGCGCCGCTCCAGATCATGCCGACCGGGTTGGCGTGGGCCAATCCGGCGGTGCAGGCGGTGATTGCCATTATGGTTAGAAAACGTCGCATTTTATTGGTCTCCGTATCTCGCGGGCTGAGCGCCCGCGGATGCGGCCAGCACAGAGGACGCCTCTGGCCG